>JAAVHB010000074.1 GCA_014799955.1 Butyrivibrio sp.
ATTATCATTTTCACACGAAAGGAGTTTTCAACACAATGAAAATCATCTGTAATAAAAACGATTTGCTCAAAGGCGTAAACATTGCTTTAAAAGCAGTTCCCGTAAGAACCACCATGTCTATACTCGAATGTATACTCATTGACGCCTCGGAAGGTGAAATCAAGCTCATAGCCAATGATATGGAGCTTGGAATCGAAACAAAGATTGACGGCGAGATAATTGAACCCGGAAGAATTGCCATTAACGCAAAGTTTTTTGCCGAGTATGTTAGAAAGCTTCCCGACAACGAGGTTACCGTGGAAACAGACAATAACTATAATGTCACCATTATCTGTGAATCAACGGTTCTTAAAAAACCCGGAAGGAGCGGTGAGGATTTTTCATATCTTCCTTACATTGAAAAGGAATCAAGCATAACCGTTTCGCAGTTTACCCTGAAGGAAATAATCAGACAGACCATATTTTCCATAGGTGATAACGAAAGCAACAAGATTATGACAGGAGAACTCTTTGAGGTAAAGGATAATGTTCTCAAGGTCGTATCGCTTGACAGATACAGGGTATCAATCAGAAATGTGGAGCTTTCAAACAATTACAATCCAATCAGCGTTATTGTGCCCGGCAAAACTCTGGGAGAGATAAGCAAAATTCTTTCCGGCGAAACGGATAAGGAGGTCGAGGTATTTTTCTCGACTAATCATATCGTATTTGAATTTGAAAATACGGTTGTGGTATCCAGACTTATCGACGGTGAGTATTTTAAAATCAATCAGATGCTTTCGAAGGAGCACAGTACAAAGATTACCGTCAATACAAGAGAGCTGGTGAACTGTCTTGACAGGGCGATGCTTCTTATCAGGGACGGAAATAAAAAGCCGGTTATCCTTGATATTAAGGACGGCCGCATGAATATAAGCATTGTGTGCATGGAGGATTTTAATCAGGATATTGAGGTCGAAAAGGAAGGTCAGGACATAAAAATCGGCTTTGACCCCAAGTTCCTTATAGACGCTCTGCGTGTAATAGACGATGAGAACGTGTCGCTGTATTTTATGAATTCAAAAGCGCCGTGTACGATTAAGGATGAAGATGAGAGCTATATTTACCTGATTCTTCCGGTTAATTATTAAAACGGAGATTTTTCATGGAAACAATAAAGTTAAGAGAAGAATATATCAAGCTGGGACAGGCGCTTAAGGCAGCGGGGCTTGTGGAATCCGGAGTCGAGGCGAAGGACGTTATAACGGGCGGCCTCGTAAATGTAAACGGAAGTGTCGAAACGCAGCGCGGCAAAAAGCTTTTTGCCGGAGATACTGTCCAATATAACGGTGAAGAGATTAAGATAACGGAATGATTATTAAATCCATTGATTTGCAGAATTTCAGAAATTATGAGCTGCAAAGCATAGAGTTTGACGAAAAAACCAATATTCTGTACGGCGATAACGCTCAGGGCAAAACCAATGTGCTCGAAGCAATTTTTGTGGCAGGAACTACCAAAAGCCACAAAGGCTGCAAGGATTATGAAACTATTTCCTTTGAAAAAGATGAGGCGCATATCAAGGCAATAATGTGCAGGAACAATATAGATTACAGAATTGATATGCACATCAAGAAAAATAAAAACAAAGGAATCGCGGTCAACGGTGTACCGATTAAAAAAGCTGTCGAGCTTTACGGAATTGTCAATATAATTTTTTTCTCACCTGAGGATTTGAATATCATTAAAAGCGGTCCTTCATCCAGAAGAAAATTTATGGATATGGAGCTTTGCCAGCTCGATAAAATTTATGTCAGCAATCTTTTGAATTACAATAAAACAGTTGAGCAGCGCAACAGGCTTCTTAAGGATTTAAGCTTTAATCCCGGTCTTGAGGATACTCTTGATGTATGGGATTCGCAGCTTGTAAGGTACGGATGCGAGATAATCGAAAAAAGATTTGATTTCGTAAGAAAGCTCAATAAGATAGTTGAAAATATCCATTCCAGACTTACGGGCGGAAAGGAAAGGCTTGTTATTTCTTACGAGCCGTCGGTCAGTCCGAAGGATTTCGAGAATATGCTTAAAAGTACAAGAGAACGGGATATCAGAATGAAAATGACCTGCACCGGTCCTCACAGAGACGATATCTGTTTTCTTTCCGAAAATATAGACATACGCAAGTACGGCTCGCAGGGGCAGCAGAGGACAACCGCGCTTTCCCTCAAGCTTGCCGAGATAGAATTGGTAAAGCAGTCCGTCGGGGATACGCCGATACTTCTGCTTGACGATGTTTTGTCGGAGCTTGACAGCAGCAGACAGAATTATCTTTTGAACAGTATAAAAAATGTCCAGACCATTATAACCTGTACGGGTCTGGATGAATTTATAAATAACAGATTTGATATTAACAGGATTTTTAAAGTAACAAACGGATATGTGTGTAGAGAGAATTAATGTCAGGAGGCAGCTTGATGAGCGAAAAAAATAACTATACAGCGGATCAGATTCAGATACTTGAAGGGCTTGAGGCAGTAAGAAAAAGACCGGGTATGTATATAGGCTCGACGTCCTCAAAGGGACTTCACCATCTTGTGTATGAAATCGTCGATAACTCGGTGGACGAAGCTCTGGCAGGATACTGCACTGACATAAGAGTATGCATAAATGCCGACAATTCAATAACGGTAAACGACAACGGACGAGGAATTCCGACAGGAATCAACGCAAAATCGGGACTTACCGGAGTTGAGGTAGTATTTACGATACTTCACGCGGGCGGAAAATTCGGCGGCGGAGGCTATAAGGTCTCCGGCGGACTTCACGGTGTCGGCGCGTCGGTTGTAAACGCGCTTTCGGAGTGGCTTGAGGTTAAGGTTTATCAGGACGGTAAAATATACGAGCAGCGCTATGAGAGAGGAAAAGTAATTTATCCGCTTAAGGTGGTCGGAGAATGCCCTATTGAAAAAACGGGAACGGAAGTTCATTTCATGCCCGACGCTGAAATCTTTGAGGAAACAGTGTTTGACTACAATGTTCTGAAGCAGCGTCTCAGGGAAATGGCGTTCCTCACCAAAAATCTCAGGATTACGCTTGCGGACGACCGCGACGACAAGAAAGAAAAAACCTTCCACTACGAGGGTGGAATCAAAGAATATGTAACATATCTGAACAAAGGAAATACCGCGCTTTACGATAGTATCATTTACTGTGAGGGAACAAAGGACAAGGTTTATGTCGAGGTGGCTTTTCAGCACAACGACGGTTATTCCGACAATGTGTACGGCTTTGTAAACAATATCACAACTCCGGAGGGCGGTACCCATGTTACGGGCTTCCGCAACGCGGTGACCAAGACCTTTAACGACTACGCCAGAGCCAATAAGATACTCAAAGAAAAGGATCAGAATCTTTCCGGTGAGGATATAAGGGAAGGACTTACGGCGATAATCAGCATAAAGCTTGAAAATCCCCAGTTTGAAGGACAGACCAAGCAAAAACTCGGAAACAGCGAGGCAAGGGGAGCGGTTGAGGGAATAGTGTCGGAACAGCTCACATATTTCCTTGAGCAGAATCCCGCGGTAGCCAAAACAATCTGCGAGAAATCCCTGCTTGCTCAGAGAGCAAGGGAGGCGGCAAGGCACGCTAGGGATCTGACGAGAAGAAAATCAGCTCTTGAGGGATTTAATCTTCCCGGAAAGCTTGCGGACTGCTCGGACAAGGACCCCTCTCACTGCGAAATATTCATTGTTGAGGGAGACTCCGCCGGAGGCTCCGCAAAAAGCGCCCGCAAGCGCGAAACTCAGGCAATCCTTCCGCTTCGCGGTAAGATTCTCAATGTCGAGAAGGCAAGGCTTGACAGGATTCTCGGCAATGCCGAAATCCGGACCATGATAACGGCATTCGGAACAGGAATACATGAGGATTTTGATATTACTAAGCTTCGCTATGACAAAATAATAATCATGACGGATGCCGATGTTGACGGCGCGCATATCAGCACGCTTTTGCTGACCTTCTTTTACAGATTCATGCCTGACCTTATAAAAACGGGACATGTGTATCTTGCCACGCCCCCTCTTTTTAAGCTGGAAAAAAATAAAAAGGTCTGGTATGCCTACAGCGAGGAGCAGCTCGGAGAGATAATAAAAGAGGTCGGCCGCGACCAGAACAACAAAATTCAGCGTTATAAAGGACTTGGAGAGATGGATGCGTCGCAGCTTTGGGAAACCACAATGGATCCAGAAAACAGAATTCTCAAAAAGGTGATTTACGACGAGGAAACAGCATCCGAGGTTGATGTGACATTTTCGACGCTTATGGGAGATAAGGTTGAGCCCAGAAGAGAGTTTATTGAAGCCAATGCGAAATACGTTAAAAACCTTGATATTTAGTCGTATTTTCACATTGTGTAAAGGAGAGCACATATATGGTAATGGATGAAAACATATTTGACAAAATTCAGGACGTAGACCTTAAGAAAACCATGGAGGATTCTTATATTGACTATGCCATGAGCGTCATAGCGGCAAGAGCGCTGCCCGATGTGAGGGACGGACTTAAGCCGGTGCAGAGGCGAATTCTCTTTTCCATGATAGAGCTTAACAACGGTCCCGACAAGCCGCACAGAAAATGCGCGCGTATCGTCGGTGATACAATGGGTAAGTATCATCCTCACGGGGATTCTTCGATTTATGAGGCTTTGGTAAAGCTCGCTCAGGATTTTAATACAAGGTATCCTTTGGTTGACGGGCACGGCAACTTCGGCTCCATCGACGGGGACGGAGCCGCCGCGATGCGATATACCGAGGCAAGACTCAGCAAAATTTCAATGGAAATGCTTGCTGATATCAACAAGGATACGGTTGATTTTGACCCGAACTTTGACGAAACGGAGAAGGAGCCCACCGTGCTTCCTTCAAGATACCCGAACCTTATGGTAAACGGAACCTCAGGAATAGCCGTAGGTATGGCGACAAATATTCCGCCTCACAATCTGCGCGAGGTTATAAGCGCGGTTGTCAAAATAATCGACAATACCGTTTTAGAGGACAGGGATACCGACATAGAGGAGCTTATTGAAATTGTAAAAGGTCCCGATTTTCCTACCGGAGCGACGATTCTCGGAAAAAGAGGCATCGAAGAGGCATACAGAACCGGAAGGGGCAAAATCCGCGTTCGCGCGGTTTCCGAGATTAACACGCTTCCCAACGGCAAATCCGAAATCATAATCACGGAGCTTCCGTATATGGTAAATAAGGCTCTGCTTATTCAGAAAATCGCGGAGCTTGTCAAGGATAAAAAAATCGACGGCATAACGGGAATTATTGACCAGTCAAATATGCAGGGAATCCGTGTGAGCATAGAGGTGAGGCGCGACGCGAACGCCAATGTCATACTCAATCAGCTTTATAAGCACACGCAGCTTCAGGATACCTTCGGCGTAAATATGCTTGCGCTTGTCGATAAGCAGCCCAAGGTTCTCAATCTTTATGAGATGCTTAATTATTATCTTCTTCATCAGAAGGAGGTCGTGACAAGGCGTACACGCTACGAGCTCGGAAAGGCTGAGGAAAGAGCGCATATTGTTCAGGGATTGCTTATCGCGCTTGACAATATCGACGAGGTAATTTCAATAATAAGAGGCTCCGAGACGGTAGCGCTTGCCAAGGAAAAGCTGATGGAGCGCTTCGGTCTTTCGGACGCGCAGTCGCAGGCAATCGTCGATATGCGTCTGAAGGCTCTTACCGGATTGGAAAGGGAGAAGCTTGAGGAAGAATACAAGGAGCTTATGAAGAAGATAGAAGAGCTTAAGGCTATTCTTGCTGACGAAAAGAAGCTTCTCATGGTAATCAGGGAGGAAATTTCGGCAATTTCCGACAAATACGGCGATGACAGAAGAACCGCAATCGGTTTTGACGAGTTTGACATATCAATGGAGGACTTGATTCCCGACGAAAGCACGGTAATTACCATGACCAATCTCGGATATATCAAGCGCATGACACCCGACAATTTCCGCAGCCAGAACCGCGGCGGCAAGGGAATCAAGGGAATGCAGACCATTGAGGACGACTATATAGAAGACATTCTGATGACAACCACTCATCATGTCATACTTCTTTTTACAAATAAAGGAAGGGTATATAAGCTTAAGGCGTACGAGATTCCGGAGGCAAGCAGAACCGCGCGCGGTACGGCGATTGTAAATCTGCTTCAGCTTATGCCCGAGGAAAAAATATCCGCAATTGTTCCGGTAAACGGAATCCGCGACGAGGAATACATCTTTATGGCGACCAAGAGCGGAATCGTTAAGAAAACAATGAGCAGAGAGTACGCAAATATACGGAAAACGGGAATTCAGGCGATTACTCTCCGCGACAGCGACGAGCTTATCGAGGTCAAGGCCGTTGAGGACGACAAGGAGGTTTTCCTTGTGACGAAATACGGACAGTGCATAAGGTTTAAAACCACTGACGTAAGACCCACGGGCAGGAGCGCGATGGGAGTTATCGGAATGAACCTTACGGACGGCGACGAGGTTGTCGGAATGCAGCTTGATTCCCAGGGCGACGCGCTGCTCATCGTTTCGGAGTACGGTCTCGGAAAAAGAACCCCGACGAGCGAGTTTACCGTACAGCACAGAGGCGGCAAGGGCATCAAGTGCTACAGGATTAACGAAAAATCCGGAAATGTAATCGGTGTAAAGGCGGTAAGCAGCACGCGGGAAATCATGCTTATAACGACGGAGGGAATTATTATCCGTATGGAAGTAAGCGGAATTTCAACTCTCGGAAGAATAACCTCGGGAGTAAAGCTGATTAATCTTGACAAGGGAGTAAAGGTTGCCAAGGTTGCCAAGGTCAGGGAGGAGGCTCTTTCCGACGGCGAGGACGCAGAGGCGTCCGATGAGGAAACCGAGGAGTAATTTTTTCTGAAAAACAGGCTGCAATGAACGGTTAGGGTTATTGCAGCCTTATTTGTGAGGTTGGGATATGCGGCTTTTAATAAAACAAAGGGTATTCTCGTGGACGGATACCTATGATATATATGACGGGCAGGGCGCTCCGAAATATTTTGTCAAGGCGGAATTTCTCACTTTCGGGCACCAGATTCATGTTTATGCAAACAACAATAAAGAGATAGGCGGAGTTTATCAGAAGCTTTTCAGATTTTTGCCGGAGTTTGAGGTGGAAATATACGGGAGAAGCGTCGGAACGATAAAAAAGGAATTCAGTTTTTTTAAACCGAGATACAGTATAGATTATAACGGATGGCACGTTGAGGGTGATTTCCTAGGCTGGGACTATGACGTTTATGACAAAAACAGGGCAATAATCCATATATCGAAGCAGCTTTTCAGGTGGGGCGACACATATGTGCTTGATTTTGAGAATCCCGAGGACGAGCTTATGGGACTTATGCTGGTAATTGCTATAGATGCGGCGAACTGCTCGAACGGAAAATAAGGATATATTTTACGGAAGGTTTAAAAGGTGGCAGAGTATTATGAGAACGGTTAATGTCCGTACAATAACGGAAAATATTAAGGAAATGTGTATAGAGGCAAACCATTTTTTGTCGGACGATATGCGGGGCGCGCTTGATAAATCCGTCGGGGCGGAGGAATCGCCGCTCGGCGTTCAGATTCTTGAGCAGCTTCAGGAAAATCTTGATATTGCGGGTAGGGATATGATTCCCATTTGTCAGGATACGGGAATGGCGGTTGTTTTTGTAAAAGTAGGTCAGGACGTGCATATTGAAGGCGGGCTGCTTGCCGACGCGATAAACGAAGGCGTGCGCCAGGGCTATACTGAGGGCTTTTTGAGAAAATCCGTTGTCAAAGACCCGATTTATCGGGAAAATACGGGGGACAACACTCCTGCCGTAATACATTACGAGATTGTAGAGGGCGATGCGTTGGATATAACGGTTGCGCCAAAGGGCTTCGGAAGCGAAAACATGAGCCGTGTTTTTATGCTTAAACCGGCGGACGGAATCGAAGGAGTAAAAGAAGCCATACTGACGGCTGTAAGGGACGCGGGCCCCAATGCCTGCCCGCCGATGGTCGTGGGCGTGGGAATCGGAGGAACCTTCGAGAAATGCGCGCTTCTTGCAAAAAAAGCCTTAACCCGCTCCGTAAATGAGGAATCGCCTCTGGAATACGTCAGAGAGCTTGAGGCGGAAATGCTTTTAAAAATAAATAAACTCGGAATCGGACCGGGAGGCCTTGGCGGAAGGATTACGGCGTACGCGGTGAATATCGAAACATATCCCACCCACATTGCGGGGCTTCCCGTGGCAGTCAACATTTGCTGCCATGTAAACAGGCATTCCCACAGGGTGATATAGATTAAGCTTTTAAGGAGATTTGAAAATGGAAAAGCATATAAGCATTCCCTATGACAGAGAAACCGCGGATTCCCTTAAGGCAGGGGATTATGTATTTTTGAGCGGAACAATATATACGGCGCGCGACGCGGCGCACAAAAGAATGGATGAAGCTCTTAATGAAGGCAAAGAACTTCCCATAGATATGGACGGAGCGGTAATTTATTACATGGGACCTTCACCTGCGAGGGAAGGCAGACCGATTGGCTCCGCAGGTCCTACCACCGCGACGAGAATGGACAGATACGCATCGAGGCTCCTTGATTTGGGACTTTCCGGAATGATTGGAAAAGGAAAAAGGCAGCCCGCCGTGAAGGAGGCAATCGTGCGCAATCACGCGGTTTATTTTGCCGCGGTCGGAGGCGCGGGAGCTCTTTTGTCACAGCGGATTATCAGCTCGGAGGTTGTGGCGTACGACGATTTGGGAACCGAGGCAGTAAGACGTTTGGAGGTTAAAGATTTTCCGGTGATTGTCGTGGTTGATTCGGAAGGAAACGATTTGTACGAAACCGCCGCGGAAAAATACAGAGCGGAATAGTTTTTACATATTTTTACCCGTGGGAAAATTTCTCACGGGTTTTTTGTCCGATAATCCGATTCTTAACCGTTATGTTAATATAAGGAATTCGGTTGGAGGTATTACGGTGGAGAAACGCAAAATCATACATATATGCGACAAGGCGATTACCGCGTATGCGAAGGGCGATTCGGAGGCCCTTTCCGTAATTTATGACTGTATGGCAAAAATGATTATGGCGACGGCTCTGGCAATTACCGACAGCCGTGAGGACGCGGAGGATGTTTTGCAGGATACGATGATAGGTGTGGCGCGCTTTGCCGGAAGCTACAAAAAGGGCACCAACGCAAAGGCATGGATTCTGGCGATTGCGAGAAACAGGGCGCTTGACACCTTACGGAAACGAAGCAGAAATCTGACGTTAGAGGAAGCGGATGAGCAGCCGCAGCCGGAAAAAGGTTTTGCGGGATTTGAGGCTATGGATATGCTGAAAATTCTTGACGAAACGGAACGTCAGCTTATTTTGTTCCGACTGTATACGGGTCTGTCCTATAAGGAAATTTCGGCCATTATGGAAATCAGTGTTGCGGCAGCGCAGAAAAGATATCAGCGCGCAATAGCAAAGCTTAGGAAATCGGAGGGATTATAATGAAAATAAAAGAAATCAAATCAAAATTAAAGGAACTGGACAATATGGAACTGCCGGATAAGGACTTTATTCTCGGCGAGGCTCTTAAGGAGAGAGATTCGGTAACGGAGAAAGTACAGCTTCCGACGCTGCACCGCAGAATGCGTTTTATCCCGGCAGCGGCGGTAGGCTTTATTTTGTTGGGCATAGCGGTGTTCCTGATTTCGCGCACCACCGTTACGCAGGCAAAGAATTACCGAGATGCGGTGGAGTTTTTTGAAAAGTATGAACTACCGTCAGAGGATTTAAGCAAGGACGAAATAACGGAAGTATATTTTGATATTATAAAGGGTACTTTTTCTTTGGAAAAGACGGAGCAGATTATACACAAAAGAGTTTTAATTCACGATATAACACAGGATATTACGGCCTCCGGACAAATTGATGATTTATGGGAAAAAATCAAAAACAGTGAGCAGGATGCCGTATATGATGAAGGCGTGAGTTTTGAGGCGCAGTGGAATTATGATTATACGGAGGAACCGAAAAGTACTTTTACAAAATATGAGAACGGAACGGAAAAATGGAGGATAGATATTGATTTTGAAATCTGCGACTTTTATGCAGCTGAAGAATGTATTGTATTATCAGGTCATGATATAGTCACTTCTTATGATGAAAAGGGCAGACCGTCATCAACGGGGACACCCAGGGTAGCAGCTGTTGATATGCAGGGAGAAATTTTATGGGAATACAAGTTCCAACACGGTTATGAATGCGAAAGCTATGTCAAAATGGCGGTATGTGAGCAATCAATTACGGTATTCAGTCAGGCGGAAGATGTGTTTATGATTACAAGCTTTGATTATACGGGAAATTGCTTGAAACATATGACAAACAATGAACTGTTGGATTTCTGTGAGGATATAGACGGTTACATTCAGCAAATGGAATCCTACGGTGAATATATTTATGTTAAGATTGTTTCATCCAAAAGCGAAGGATATTGGAATCCAACATATTATATGATAAAGATAGATAATGAAGGACATATATCGGAAGCCATTAATTATACTGCGGACGGGATGAGATATGACATCGAGAATATGATTGAATTTAACGGAAAGCTGTACTTAAACGGATTTGCTTATGAATCCAAAGAAGGCGAATGGGTTATAGACGCCGTCGAAAAAGCGGCAAGTGAAATTTTGGGAGGCAATATTTATGAAGAATTCACTTCGGAGGAATCCGAGGAGCTTAAGCAGCGAACCCGGGAAATTATGTCCGCGGTACTTTTAGTCTGCGATGCGGAAACCGGAACTATTCAAGAGGCTTACAGCGTTAAGGGTTCTAAGGGAGGAAAGCTAAGCATAAATGATGAAAAGAATCTGATATGGGAAGTGGATAGTATCAGTGAAGTATATTTTCAGCCTTATATGTCATCTCATATTTTTGATATATACTGTCAGGTGTACAGATATACCTTTGACGGCAGCGGCATGCTTATAGATTCCGACAGAACGAATAAAGAGGAACATTTCTGGCTGTAGAAAGCCAATCATCTGCAATTTTCTTAATACCGCAAAGCTGCCGTTTTTTACGGCAGCTTTGTTTTTAGCGTGTTATTTGAATATATGTAAAAAGTGCATAAAAAATGCGAAAAAGCCGTTGACAATGAAAAAGTGATTTAGTATAATAAACTTTGCGTCACGGAAATTATCTGTGGCAAACTGAATACACTATTTTAGTTCGGAGAAATACTCAAGAGGCCGAAGAGGCGCCCCTGCTAAGGGTGTAGGTCGCTCACCGCGGCGCGAGGGTTCGAATCCCTCTTTCTCCGCTACAACAAAAATTTACAAAAATTGCAAAAATTAGTTGACAAAGTAAATTTGATGTTGTATTATAAATAAGCTGTCGCTCGAGGAAACGAAGAGAGACAGTAAAGGACCTTGACAATCAAACAGTAAAACAACCCTGAAAATTTCTAAAAATTTTCAACATTCAGTGGAAGCTTGAAGCAATGGTGGAGACATCAAAAAGCGGAGAGCGGAAACAAAACGTAAACGGATGAACTTAGTAAAAAGCTAGCTCATTTGAGACAGACAAAACTTATAATGAGAGTTTGATCCTGGCTCAGGATGAACGCTGGCG
>JAAVHB010000075.1 GCA_014799955.1 Butyrivibrio sp.
TCATCGCATCCTGGGGCTGTAGCAGGTCCCAAGGGTTGGGCTGTTCGCCCATTAAAGCGGTACGCGAGCTGGGTTCAGAACGTCGTGAGACAGTTCGGTCCCTATCCGGCGCAGGCGTAGGATATTTGAGAGGAGCTGTCCTTAGTACGAGAGGACCGGGATGGACGGACCACTGGTGCACCTGTTGGCATCCAATGCCATGGCAGGGTAGCCAAGTCCGGCAGGGATAAACGCTGAAGGCATCTAAGCGTGAAGCCCCCCTCAAGATGAGATATCCCAATAAGTAAGACCCCTTGAAGACGACGAGGTAGATAGGGCCAAGGTGGAAGTGCAGCAATGTATGGAGCTGATGGCTACTAATCGGTCGAGGGCTTATCCTGAAGGAAGATAGGTAGGGCACATCCCCGAGAGGATCGGGGAAGGATGGAAAGATAGGAAGAGAAAAGCATTGTTCGGTTTTGAAGGTACGGAAGTGGAATATCCAATGTAGAAGATTTTAAAAGTACTTTTTTGCGAAAGTACTTTTTTTGTATCATGAAAAAGGAGAGCTATGCAACTTTTGATTTTAATAGTTTTAATCGTACTTATTTTGTTTGTTTGTATTATAATATATGATACAAATCATTTCGTTGTCCGTAAGTATCGGTTTTTAAATGATAAGATTGCGGATACTTTTCGATTTGTACTGATATCTGATTTGCATAATAAATCCTATGGGAAAGGAAATGAAAGACTGTTAAATACAATATCCCAATTAAAGCCGGATGCAGTCTTATGTGCAGGTGATATGCTGACAGCAAAGCCACGCAGGGATTTTAAAGTAGCGGTGGAATTCATGAGCAGGTTAGCATTGGATTATCCTGTTTATTATGGAAATGGCAATCATGAATATCGATTAAAATTATATCCGGAAACCTATGGCAATATGGCAGAGGAATACGGAGAAGAATTGAAACATGCAGGAATAGAGCCTTTGGTAAACCAAGGAAAAGAAATTTCAGAGAAAAATATAGTGATTTATGGATTGGAAATCGGAAGGGAATATTACAAAAGATTTCAAAAAAGAAAAATGGAACCGGAATATATTCCATCCTTATTGGGGCAGGTGGATGGCCATGTATGCAGTATCCTGCTTGCTCATAATCCGGAATATTTTAGTCAGTATGCAGATTATGGTGTGGATTTTGTATTGTCCGGTCATGTACATGGAGGAGTGGCAAGAATTCCTCTCTTAGGGGGTGTCATTTCGCCTTCTCTCCATATATTCCCTAAATATGACGGAGGGGTGTTTCGGACAGAAAACAAAAAAGGCGGAAGTACTGTCATGATTTTAAGCAGAGGGCTTGGTACCCATACCATTCCGGTGCGCTTTTTAAATCCCGGAGAGTTAATAGAAATTACGATTTCGCCTAAAGAATGAATCAGGATGGAGAAGAAGGGTGAAAACACAACAAAATGTGCCTAAAAAGGAAAAAGACACAAAATATTGTGTGAAAATACAAATATTACTTGAAAAGAACCTTGTTTTATTATAAAATGATTAGCGGACGTGTGCGGCTAAGCCTGTTACTTTTATAAGGAAGAAAAGGGAAAGTCCCCAATTTCATTTTGAGGGCGAAGTAAGGAAAATAATATGGCATTAGAAGTGAAATTACAAGTGTTTGAAGGTCCTCTTGACCTTCTTCTTCACTTGATTGAAAAAAACAAAATAGACATATATGATATCCCTATTGTAGAAATTACGGAGCAGTATTTAGATTATATTCGTCAGATGCAGAGATCTGATATGAATATCATGAGTGAGTTTTTGGTAATGGCGGCTACTTTGGTTGACATAAAATGCCGCATGCTCCTTCCAAAAGAGGTAAATGAAGAGGGTGAAGAGGAAGATCCAAGGGCAGAACTGGTGCAGAAGCTATTGGAATATAAGATGTATAAATATATGTCATATGAATTGAAGGACAGGCAGGTAGATGCCCAGAGAGTACTCTTTAAAGTGCCTACGCTTCCGAAAGAAGTAGAAGAATACAGACAGCCCATAGACTATGAGCAGTTGATTGGGGATATGAATCTGTCAAAACTTCATGAGGTATTTAAATCTATCGTGAAAAAGCAGGGAGATAAAATCGATCCCATTCGTTCTACCTTTGGAAAGATTGAAAAGGATGAGGTAGATATGGATGCAAAAATGGTTTATGTGGAGGAATTTGTAAGAAACCAGAGACGTTGCAGTTTTCAAAGGCTTTTTGAAGGACAGGTCTCAAAAATGGAAATGATTGTTACTTTTTTGGTGATTTTAGAACTTATGAAAGTTGGCAAGATTAATATTGAGCAGGAACATATTTTTGATGATATTATTATTACAGCAAATGAAGCAGCATAAAGGCAGGAAGTTAAGTGGAAAAGAAAAAGGCAATCATAGAATCCATTCTGTTTACGATGGGAGGCTCCGTGGAGATTTCCCAACTGGCGGAAGTGATTGAAGAGGATAAGAAAACAACAAAAGAGTTATTAGAACAGCTGAAGGCTGAATACGAACAGGGAGAACGGGGAATTACCCTGATGGAACTGGAGAACTCTTACCAGATGTGTACAAAACCTGAAATGTATGAATATTTAGTAAAAATAGCAAAGACGCCAAAAAAATTCGTATTGACGGATACGGTGTTGGAGACTCTTTCCATTGTGGCCTATAAACAGCCGGTAACCAGACTTGAAATTGAAAAAATCAGAGGAGTCAGCTGCGACCATGCGGTAAATAAGCTGATAGAGTATGATTTGATTATGGAAGTGGGAAGGCTGGATGCACCGGGCCGTCCCTTGTTGTTTGGTACTACAGAGCAATTTTTAAGAAGCTTTGGCGTTAAGAGCCTGGAAGAACTTCCGGAATTGAATCCTGACAGAATGGCGGAGTTCAAAGAACAGGCGGAACAGGAAGTACAGTTAAAATTGGATGTATAGATAAAAGCAGACAGAGTATATTTTGTCTGCTTTTTTCATATATTGGAGAGAATGTTGTAGACCTGGGAGAAAGAAAATTGAAGAAGGAATCGGGAAGAAGAAATCGTGAGAAAGTGGAATTCCAGGGTAGGAAAAAAGCAGCAGAAAAAAGAAAAATGACAAGAGGGACATTCAAAAGGCAAATGACGATGCTGCTTGCCGCTTGTCTTGCCATTTTTTTGGAAATAGAATCAGCCTGTATGCTGCCCTGTTTTCCTATGTCCTGTGTATATGCCAAAGAAGAAGTGCCGGAGCTGTCTTTATATGCCAGGTCGGCTCTTTTGCTGGATGCTTCTAATAACCGGGTATTGTATGAGGAAAACGGTTATCAGGTCATGGCAATGGCATCTACTACGAAAATCATGACTTGTATTCTTGCGATAGAATCCGGAAGACTTGAAGAAACGGTGGAAGTATCAAAGAATGCACAGAGAATGCCCAAGGTGCATCTGGGTATGAGAGCAGGAGAGACTTATAAATTGAAAGATTTATTATATTCCCTTATGTTAGAATCCCATAATGATACGGCAGTTGCCATTGCAGAACATTTAGGAGGAAGCGTGGAAGGATTTGCGGATATGATGAATGCAAAAGCAGTGGAGCTTGGCTGTATGGACACTTGCTTTATCACGCCAAACGGACTGGATGCCAAACAGGATGGAAAGATCCATTCCACCACTGCAAGGGATTTGGCAGTTATTGCGGCTTATGCCATTAAAAATCCGGCTTTTTTGGAAGTAATCGGAACTAGAAGCTATGCGTTTTCGGAGCTTTCCGGGAAAAGAAATTTTCAGGTCAACAATAAGAATCGTTTTTTGGATATGATGGAGGGGGCAATAGGGATTAAGACCGGTTTTACCTGCGAGGCGGGATATTGCTTTGTGGGAGCCCTGCAGAAGGATGGAAAAACCTTTGTATCGGTAGTTTTAGGGGCAGGATGGCCGCCGAACAAAAACTGGAAATGGCATGATACAAAGATTCTGATGAAATTCGGACTGGAAAACTTTGATGTAAAGAACATATACCAAAAAACCACTTACCGGCGCATGGAAGTATTAAATGGAGTCAAAGAGCAGATTGAAGTGGGAGCGGAGCAAAGGGACATTTCCCTGCTATTGTCTTCCTATGACAAGGTGGAGATGAAACAGACATTTCCGGAAAATCTGGAAGCCCCGGTTAAGGCAGGAACGGTCATTGGTTATGAAACTTATTATGTAAACGGACAGAAATTTGAGGAAATACCTATCATGACGAAAGAATCTACGGAAGCATTTACATGGCAGTATTGTCTGGACAAAATACTACATCTATTTTTCACGAATCATTCACAAAAACTATGGTAAAATTCTTTAAAAATTGCAATTTTTGTCTAGTCTAAGAAAAAAAATTATGTTATACTGCTTAAGGATGCTTGCGGGCGAAACAGGCAAGTGAGCAAATTTTGTTATGATATTAAATGAATATAAAATGGAGGTCCAAAAAATGAGTAATTCTTCACAAGCGAGTCAAAGAATTGCAGCTTTACTCGATGACAACAGTTTCGTTGAAATTGGTGCTATGGTTACGGCAAGAGCAACTGATTTTAATTTGAAACAAACTGAAACTCCTTCTGATGGTGTCATTACCGGATATGGAGTAATTGATGGCAATCTTGTGTACGTTTACAGCCAAGATGCTTCTGTTTTAAACGGAACCATTGGCGAGATGCACGCAAAGAAAATTGCGAACCTCTATGACCTGGCATTAAAGACAGGGGCACCTGTTATCGGTTTGATTGATTCTGCCGGTCTTAGATTACAGGAAGCAACGGATGCATTAAATGCTTTTGGTGAGATTTATATGAAGCAGACACTGGCTTCCGGCGTGATTCCGCAAATTACCGCCTTATTTGGCACATGCGGAGGCGGGCTTGCAATTGTTCCTACTTTAACTGATTTTACCTTTATGGAAGAAAAATCAGCTAAGCTATTTGTAAATTCTCCAAATGCTTTAGACGGCAACAACACTTCTAAGTGTGATACCGCAGCAGCAGATTTCCAAAGCAAGGAAAGCGGAGTGGTTGATGTAGTTGGTGATGAAGCAGCTATCTTAAGTCAGATCAGACAGCTTATTTCTCTATTGCCTGCCAATAATGAAGATGATATGTCTTACATAGAGTGCACCGATGATTTGAACAGGGCATGTGAGAATCTTGCAGGCTGCGTAGGAGATACTTCCATTGCATTATCAAACATTGCCGATAATGGTGTATTCTTTGAAATCAAGGAAAACTATGCAAAGGATATGGTAACCGGATTTATCCAGTTAAACGGCGTTACGGTTGGCGCTGTGGCAAACCGTAGTGAGGTTTATAATGCAGAAGGAAAAGTAGAAGAGAAATTTGACAGCGTTCTTTCCATAAAGGGATGCTATAAAGCAGCAGATTTCATTAACTTCTGTGATGCCTTCAATATTCCTGTATTGTCCTTAACCAATGTAAAAGGTTATGAAGCTACAGTCGGTTCTGAAAAGGGAATCGCACAGGCAGTGGCAAAATTGACCTATGCGTTTGCAAATGCAACGGTTCCAAAAGTAAACGTAATAATTGGAAAAGCTTATGGAAGCGCTTATGTTGCCATGAACTCAAAGGCAATCGGTGCAGATATAACAATGGCATGGCCAACAGCTGAAATCGGCACGATGGAAGCGAAATTCGCAGCACAGGTTATGTATCAGGGACAAGGCTCTGAAGTAATCGAAGAAAAGGCAAAAGAATATGCCGCACTTCAGACAAGTGCACGCAGCGCAGCAAAGAGAGGCTATGTAGACCAGATCGTGGATGCGGTTGATACAAGAAAATATGTAATCGGTGCTTTTGAGATGCTGTTTACAAAAAGAGACGACCGCCCGGCCAAAAAACATGGAACAGTCTAGAAAGGATGATACTTCATATGAAAAAAGTATTGATAGTATTAGGTATGCTTACCTGTCTTTTCGGTCTGACTGCATGCGGAAGCAAGGAAGAACAGGACACCGCAGCGCTTGTAACCGAGGATGAAGCAAAACAAATGGCTGATCAGATTATCGGTGAGATTGTGGATATGATAGATCAGGGCATGGATGCTTATTATCAAAGCGATGCGACACTTTCCGCAATATTTTCCAGTTGGAACAGTACAATCGAAGAGATTGGTAATTTTAAGGAAATTACAGGCTATGAAGTAAAAATTGGTAGTGACAAGGTAGAAATCATTGCAAGCATTGCCTGTGAAAACGGAGACGGTACGGTAGACATCGTTTTTGATGAAAACCTGCAGATTTCCAGTGTGACTACAGAAGCAACAAAGACCTTTGGAGAGCTCATGAAGGGAGCGGCTTTAAATACGCTTCTTGGAATGGGGACAGTATTCGTAGTGTTGATTTTAATTATCTTTATTATCAGCGCATTTTCTCTGATTCCAAAGATAGAAGCAGCTATGAGCAAAAAGAAAGTCAAGGAAGCTCCGGCAGCAAAAGCAGTGGACAAAGCAGTTGCGCAGATTGCAGAAGGGGAAGAACTTTCGGATGATTTGGAACTGGTAGCTGTGATTGCAGCGGCTATTGCAGCCAGCGAAGGGGCAGCTTCTACGGATGGATTTGTTGTTAGAAGCATAAAACGAGCAAATACAAACAAATGGCAGAGAGCCTAATATATAGGAGGATTATGTAAGATGAAAAATTATACCATTACCGTAAATGGCAACGTATATGATGTAGTAGTAGAAGAAGGCGCAGGCACAGGCGCTCCTGTGGCAGCTCCAAAGGCAGCACCGAAAGCAGCTCCAAAGGCAGCACCGGCAGCACCGAAAGCAAGCGGCAGTGCAGGAAGCATCAAAATTGAAGCAGGTGCAGCAGGTAAAGTATTTAAGCTGGAAGCAAGTGTTGGTCAGACAGTAAAAACAGGTGATACTGTTGTAGTATTGGAAGCAATGAAGATGGAAATCCCTGTTGTTGCTCCTCAGGATGGAACAGTAGCTAGCATTGATGTAGCTGTAGGCGATCCGGTTGAAGCTGGTGCGGTACTTGCAACATTAAACTAGGGAGAATGTTCCTAAGCTAGAAAAACAGGAGGTCAACAAAATGCAATACATAATGGAAACATTAGACAATCTGGTACATCAGACTGCATTTTTCAACTTATCTGTTGGAAATTACATCATGATTGTAGTAGCTTGTGTATTTCTGTATCTGGCGATTGCAAAAGGATTTGAACCACTTCTTTTAGTACCAATCGCATTTGGTATGCTGTTAGTTAATATTTATCCGGATATTATGGCTCATATCGGCAATAACGGAGAAGCTGGCGGTTTACTGTATTATTTCTATCTTTTGGATGAATGGGCAATCTTACCTTCCCTGATTTTTATGGGAGTAGGCGCTATGACGGACTTTGGTCCGCTGATTGCAAATCCAAAGAGCTTTTTACTTGGTGCGGCAGCACAGTTTGGTATCTTTGCAGCATATTTCGGTGCAATTGCACTGGGATTCAATGATAAAGCAGCAGCTGCTGTTTCCATCATCGGTGGTGCAGACGGTCCTACTTCCATCTTCCTTGCAGGAAAGCTGGGACAAACTGCTTTGCTTGGACCTATTGCTGTAGCGGCATATTCCTATATGTCATTGGTTCCGATTATCCAGCCGCCTATTATGAAATTGTTAACAACGGAAAAAGAAAGAAAAATCAAGATGGAACAGCTTCGTCCTGTGTCCAAGCTGGAAAAAATCTTATTCCCGATTATCATTACCATCGTTGTATGTATGATTCTTCCAACAACAGCTCCATTGGTAGGTATGTTGATGTTAGGTAACTTATTTAGAGAATCCGGTGTGGTAAGGCAGCTTACGGATACCGCATCCAATGCTCTTATGTACATCGTAGTTATTCTGCTTGGTACTTCAGTAGGCGCTACCACAAGCGCAGAAGCATTTTTGAACTGGGATACGATCAAAATCGTAGTACTTGGCTTAATTGCATTTGCATTTGGTACGGCTGCAGGCGTGTTGTTTGGTAAACTTATGTGCGTGGCTACTCATGGCAAGGTAAATCCACTTATTGGTTCAGCCGGTGTGTCTGCTGTTCCTATGGCAGCCAGAGTGTCACAAAAGGTAGGTGCGGAAGCAGATCCTACCAACTTCTTACTGATGCATGCCATGGGACCGAATGTAGCAGGCGTTATCGGTACGGCAGTAGCAGCGGGTACCTTTATGGCTATTTTCGGCATATAGGTGCTGTGAAAGTATTGGAAATAAAAAATGAAAGCAACCGGGGAAACCCATATAAATATTTCAGGAGGAAATAAAAATGGCAGAAAAAAAACCGATTAAAATTACGGAAACAATTTTGCGTGATGCACACCAGTCTTTAATCGCAACAAGAATGCCAACCGAATTGATGCTTCCTATCTTGGATAAGATGGATAAAGTAGGTTATCATTCCATTGAATGCTGGGGCGGCGCAACCTTTGATGCTTCCCTTCGTTTCTTGAAAGAAGATCCATGGGGCAGACTTAGAAAGATCAAAGACGGATTAAAGAACACAAAGCTACAGATGTTATTCAGAGGTCAGAACATTTTAGGATATCGTCACTATGCAGATGATGTGGTAGAGTATTTCGTACAGAAATCCATTGCAAACGGTATTGATATCATTCGTATCTTTGACTGCTTAAATGATATCCGCAATCTGGAAACAGCAGTAAAAGCAACAAACAAAGAAGGCGGTCATGCTCAAATTGCTCTTTCCTATACATTAGGTGATGCCTATACTCTGGATTACTGGAAGGATATGGCAAAGAGAATAGAAGATATGGGAGCTAACTCCTTATGTATCAAGGATATGGCAGGCTTGTTAGTGCCTTATAAAGCAACAGAGCTTGTAACAGCATTAAAGAGTGCTACTAAGATTCCGGTACAGCTTCACACACACTATACTTCCGGTGTGGCAGGTATGACATACTTAAAGGCAGTAGAAGCAGGCGTAGACGTAATCGACTGTGCTATGAGCCCATTGGCTATGGGTACTTCACAGCCGGCAACAGAGGTTATGGTGGAAACCTTTAAGGGCACTCCTTATGATACAGGTTATGACCAGAACTTACTTGCGGAAATTGCAGATTATTTCAGACCTTACAGAGACGAATGTCTGGCAAACGGACTTTTGAATCCAAAGGTTATGGGCGTTGATATTAAGACATTGTTATATCAGGTACCGGGCGGTATGTTGTCCAACATGGTTTCCCAGTTAAAGGAACAGAATGCAGAAGACAAATACTATGAGGTATTACAGGAAATCCCAAGAGTTCGTAAAGACCTTGGTGAATGTCCATTGGTAACACCTTCTTCCCAGATCGTTGGTACACAGGCTGTATTTAACGTGCTGATGGGAGAACGTTACAAAATGGCTACAAAGGAAACAAAGGCAGTGCTTCGTGGCGAATATGGCCAGACAGTAAAGCCTTTCAACAAAGAGGTTCAGGAAAAGGTTATTCCGGGAGAAAAGGTTATTACCTGTCGTCCCGCTGACCTGCTTGAGAACGAGCTGGATAAGATTGAAAGCGAGATGAAGGAATGGAAGCAGCAGGATGAAGATATATTGTCCTATGCATTGTTCCCGCAGGTTGCTACTGACTTCTTCAAGTATCGTCAGGCGCAGCAGGAAAAGGTGGATCTGGCTCAGGCTGATACGAAGAATGGAGCGTATCCGGTGTAGAGCAGATGGCTGGATTCTTGAAAGAAGTGTTGAATGATTAAGTGAGATGGGAAAACATCCTTGACTATGGTAGGTTTTAAGCATAGTTGGGGGTGTTTTTTTGCTGGCGGGAGGGATTGGTAAAGAGGACGCGTCAGAGGGAGGTGGACGGATTGGATTTCATGCTGTGTTTTGAATGGGGCTTTTCCTAAACAGCCTGGGAAGGTTTTCGCAGCCGTTCGGGTCGGCATATAGCGCCCTCCATGGCGCAATATGCCTAAAATTGCCGTCCATGGCAATTTTCCCCTGGGTTGATGAACAGGCTGTTAAGGAAAAGTCCCATTCAAAACAAGGCATGAAATCCAATCCGTCCACCTCCCTCTGACGCTGTTTTTTCTCAGCCTGTACCCTTAGAAAAAAGCATGTAAGCTTAGACGTTCCCCAGAGGAGATTAACAAAGACATCAAAGGCATAAGAGCATTTAAAACGCTTGTGACATCAAATTAAATGATACGAGAAGCATTTCGATACCCAGCAGGAGCCGACAGGTTCTATGGGAGGTTTAGGGGCCTTGATGAAGGCGCCGGTCCTTACGCACCGTATTTTGGTGCGTTAGTACCGCTGCGTCTTCATAGAGCGGGAGCGTGCCCATAAGCCTCCCATAGAACCTGTCGGCTCCTGCGTCCTCCATCCAAAACTTCTCCCTAAAGCAAAATATTTTCCATCCAGAATAGCGAATCAAAAACAGATATGATAAAATAGAGAAAGTGAAACATGAGATTTCCGTGTACGATAAGGAAATATGAGAAATAATATGGGAGGAGTATAAGATGGAAAAAAGCGGACTGTCTGAAATAGTCAAACGGGAAATCAGACCTTATGAAAGAGGCGTTCATTATTATGAAACGGACCAGATGGGAATTGTCCATCATTCCAATTATATCAGGTGGTTTGAGGAAGCAAGAACGGATTTTTTAGAGCAGATTGGGCTGCCTTATGATAAGATTGAAAAAGAGGGGATATTGATTCCGGTGCTGGGGGTGTCTTGTAAGTATAAGAGTGCGATCCGGTTTGGGGATATAGTCTGTGTGCATTTGAAGATTACCTATTTTAATGGTGTCCGTTTCAGGGTTTCCTATCAGATAATGGGGAAGGAAACGGGAGTGCTTCATGCGGTTGGGGAGTCAGAGCATGGATTTGTGAACAGAGACATGGTGCCGGTGAGGATGAAGAAGGAGTTTCCGCAGATGTATGAACTTTTGGCAGCTTATGTGGAGCAGAACAGTAAACAGTTGACATAACAGCATTTTTATATTAAAATAACATATGTGATAACGTATGTTATTTTTACTTCACCAAAAAAGGAAAGGGCAAAGCAGAATATGGCAAGAAAAGAAACAACCACGAGAGCGGATATCGTCAAAGCAGCCTTTGAGCTTACAAAAGATGAGGGACATGGAATGCTGACAGCCAGAAGGCTGGCAGGAAAAATCGGATGTTCCACCCAGCCTATTTTTCGGGTATATAAAAATATGGATGAGCTCTATTCCCAGGTTTATGACGAAGTGATTCAATATTTTTCGGAATTTTATAAAGGTTTTCCCAAAATGGACGATACTCCTTTTATCAATTTGGGACTTGCCTATATTAAATTTGCCCAGGTGGAACCTCATTTATTTGAAGTGCTGTTTTTGTCTAAGAACAGATATGGGAAAAGCCTGTATGAGCTGCTAAATGGCAAAGAAGGCTTTCTGGTAAAAGAAATCAGCAAGGCAAAAGCCGCCGGATCCAAAAATCCCAGTGAATTGTTTATGAAAATGTGGATTTTCATTCACGGGGCTGCCTGCATGGTAGTCACTGGTGACTATGATCTGGAAGAAGCGGAAACAATGGATCTGCTAAAAGCTTCTTATCAGGCATATATTCTGTCATAGCGGGAGGATGGAATGGAGAATCAGAATGATATTATTACCAGAATCAATGAAAAATTCAGCACTATGAGCAAAAGCCATAAGGCAATTGCGGCTTATATTACGGATCACTATGACCAGGCGGTTTTTATGACGGCGGCAAAGCTTGGAGAGACTCTGGGCATCAGTGAGTCTACGGTCGTGCGCTTTGCTTCGGGAATCGGCTATGAGGGATATCCGGAATTTCAAAAAGCATTGGAGGACTGGGTAAAGAATAAATTGAACTCCGTACAAAAGATTGATGCAAAATACGGAAGGAGCACCCAGTCGGAAATACTGTCCTCCGTATTGACCTCTGATATGAATAAAATTGCAGATACGATGGAAAATCTGGATCCCATTGCCTTTGAGACAGCAGTGGACACCATACTGGCGGCAAAACATGTTTACATCGTAGGAATCAGAAGCTGTGAGCCTTTAGCGGATTTCTTAAGTTTTTATTTGACCATGATCCGGGGCGATGTATGCTTGATCCGGACAACTTCGGTAAGCGAGACCTTTGAACAGATGATACGGGTAAATGAAGAGGATGTGGTAATCGGCATCAGCTTTCCCAGATATTCCATGAGGACTTTAAAAGCAATGGAATTTGCAAGAGATCGAAATGCAAAGGTCATTACCATAACCGATACCGTTCATTCCCCCATGAATCTGTATTCATCCTGCAACCTGTTAGCAAGAAGCGACATGGTTTCCATTGTGGATTCCCTAGTGGCGCCCCTTAGTGTCATCAATGCCCTTGTAGTGGCGCTCTGCTTAAAATGTCCTCAGGACGTAAAAGAAAATCTGGAGGCTTTGGAGGAAGCATGGGCCAACTATCAGGTATACTTAAATGATGAAATCAACTTTATTGATGAAGAACCGATGTTAAATTATCCGCTTATGAAGGAAGAAAAAAAGAATGAATAAAATCTGTATCGTAGGCGGCGGTCCGGCCGGGATGATTGCAGGCATTTTTGCGGCAAGGGCAGGCAGTGCCGTAACATTGATAGAGCAAAATGAAAAACTGGGAAAAAAGCTTTTTATTACAGGGAAAGGCAGATGCAACGTAACAAATGCCTGTCAGATAGAAGAATTATTTACCCATATGGTTACCAATGAAAAGTTTATGTACAGCAGCTTTTATGGATTTGATAACCATACGCTGATGAGCTTTTTGGAAGAGCTGGGAGTTCCCTTGAAAGTGGAAAGGGGAAATCGGGTATTTCCCACGTCAGACCACTCCTCGGATATTATACGGGCATTGCAATATGAGCTGAGAAGACTGGGAGCAGAAGTGCTGCTCAATAAAAAAGTATCGGAATTGATTTTAGAGGAGAAAAGACAGGAAGAGAAAAAAGCTCCGGCTAACAAGATAAAAGGAGTACGCCTGATGGATGGTACTGTTTTGTGGGCAGACAAAATATTACTTGCCACCGGCGGGCTTTCTTATTCTGCTACCGGTGCCACTGGTGACGGGCATCGAATGGCAGAAGAGGCGGGGCACAAAGTGACTGCCTGTTATCCAGCATTGGTTCCTCTTGTGATCAAAGAGGACTGGTGCCACAAGCTGCAGGGATTATCTTTAAAAAATGTATCGGCAAAAGTAAGGCAGGGAAAAAAAGTGCTGTATGAAGGCTTTGGGGAAATGCTGTTTACCCATTTTGGGGTCAGTGGTCCCCTGATGCTGACTGCCAGCAGCTACCTGACCGGAAAGCTGAAGGAACCGGCAGAGCTTGTGCTGGATTTAAAACCGGCACTGTCCGAAAAGCAATTGGATGACAGACTGCTTAGGGAATTTGAGGCAAACCACAATAAGCAGTTTAAAAATGTGCTGGGAAGTCTCTTTCCGGCAAAGCTGATTCCGGTCATGCTTCAATTGGCCCCCATTGCTTCAGAAAAGAAATGCAATGAGATTTCCAAAGAAGAGCGAAAGGCCTTTTTAGGGCTGATAAAGCATGTTACTATGACGATAACAGGCACAAGGGATTTTTCGGAGGCTATTATTACCCAAGGAGGAATTTCCATAAAAGAAGTGAATCCTGCCACCATGGAATCCAAAAAGACGGAAGGTTTGTATTTTGCAGGAGAATTGCTGGATTTAGATGCCGTGACCGGCGGTTTCAACCTCCAGATAGCCTGGTCTACCGGTTATGCGGCAGCCGTGGCGATGAGCGGGATGCAGGCATGACGTAGAAAAAATGGGAAAGGAAAGGAATAAGAGCATGAGCTACAGCATTGCAATTGACGGACCGGCAGGAGCCGGAAAAAGCACCATTGCAAAGAAAATCGCAAAGGAAAAAGGCTTTATTTATGTGGATACAGGAGCTATGTACCGGGCAATGGCCTTTTATCTCATACAAAAAGGAATCAAGCCTTCTGAAACGGAAAAAATCAGTGAAGCATGTAAGGAGGCGGACATAACCATATCCTATGAGAACGGAGAACAGATCGTATGGCTGAACGGAGAAAACGTAAACCCATATCTTAGGACGGAGGAAGTGGGCAATATGGCGTCTGCAAGCTCTGTGAACCGGGATGTGCGGATAAAACTGGTAGAACTGCAACAGAAGTTAGCAAAAACAAACCGGGTAGTGATGGACGGCAGGGACATCGGCACCTGCGTGCTGCCGGATGCGGATGTGAAGGTTTATCTGACTGCAAGCTCCAAGGTCCGGGCAAAACGCAGATATGAAGAGTTGGTAAGCAAAGGGGAAAACTGTGATATAGATGCCATTGAGGCGGACATCATCGAAAGAGATGAACGGGATATGACAAGAGAAATGTCTCCTTTAAGACAGGCGGAAGATGCAGTTTTATTGGACAGCTCGAACATGGATGTGGAGCAGGTGGTAAAAGCCATACTGGATATGTGCGCACAATAGATGTTTGGATTCAGGAAAGGGAAAAGAGCATGGAAGTAAAAACTGCAAAAACCGCAGGTTTTTGTTTTGGAGTTAAGCGGGCAGTGGATGAAGTCTATCGGCAGATTGAAGCGGGAGGAAATATTTACACGTTAGGGCCCATCATCCACAATGACCAGGTAGTGAAGGATTTAGAGGAAAAAGGCGTCCGGGTCTTAAATGGTGTGGAAGAGCTTAAGGAGCAGGAAAAGGGCACTCTCATCATCCGTTCCCACGGTGTGGAAAAAAAGGTATATGAACAAATTGAAAAAATGGGCTTTTCTTTCATCGATGCAACCTGTCCCTTTGTAAAGAAGATTCATAAAATCGTGGAAGAGGAAAGTAAAAAGGGAAGACATATCGTGATCATCGGAAGCTCCCATCATCCGGAAGTGGAAGGAATCATAGGCTGGGCAGAGGGCAGCGCCACCGTGATTGCCACAAGGGAGGAAATGGAGAATTTTACCTTGAAAGAGGGCGAAAAAGCTTGTATTGTGTCTCAAACGACATTTAATTACAATAAATTTCAAGAATTGGTTGAAATTTTTGAGAAAAAAGGTTATGATGGTATTGTTGTGAATACTATATGTAACGCAACTGAGGAGAGACAGACCCAGGCCAGGAAAATTGCCGGGGAAGTTGATGTAATGATAGTGATAGGCGGTACTCACAGCTCCAATACCCGCAAGCTCTATGAGATCTGCAGGGAAGAATGTGAGAACACTTATTTTATACAGACACTGAGCGATTTGAAAAGGGAACAGATTGGGCCCGCTGGTTCAGTGGGAATTACCGCAGGGGCATCCACCCCAAATAATATTATTGAGGAGGTTCAAAATTATGTCAGAATTAACTTTTGAACAAATGTTAGACCAATCATTTAAAACAATCAGAAACGGAGAGGTAGTCGAGGGAACAGTCATTGATGTAAAAGAAGACGAAGCCATCCTGAATATTGGATATAAATCAGACGGTATTCTTACACGAAATGAATACACAAACGAACCGGGCACAGATTTGACGACTATCTTAAAACCGGGAGATACTTTGGAAGTCAAAGTAATCAAAGTAAACGACGGAGAAGGACAGGTTCTTCTTTCCTACAAGCGTCTTGCAGCAGAAAAGGGAAATAAGAGAATCCAGGAAGCTTATGAAAACAAGGAAGTGCTGACCGCAACAGTTGCACAGGTGTTAGATGGCGGCTTAAGCGTCGTATTGGATGAAGTGCGCATCTTCATTCCTGCAAGCCTTGTATCCAATGTATATGAAAAAGACTTGTCCGCCTATGCAGGAAAGGAAATCGAATTTGTCATCAGCGAATACAATCCAAAGAGAAGAAGATACATTGGCGACCGCAAGCAGTTATTGGTTGCAAAGAAAGCAGAGATGCAGAAAGAATTATTTGCAAGAATCAAAGAAGGGGACGTGGTGGAAGGTACTGTTAAGAATGTAACGGACTTTGGCGCATTTATTGATTTAGGCGGCGCTGACGGACTACTCCACATTTCCGAAATGTCCTGGGGACGTGTGGAAAATCCAAAGAAGGCTTTCAAAGTTGGCCAGGAACTGAAAGTTCTGATTAAAGAAATTGAAGGAACAAAGATTGCGCTCAGCCTGAAATTCGAGGAACTGAATCCCTGGAAGGATGCAGACAAGAAATATGCAGTAGGCGATACCGTAACCGGTACGGTTGCAAGAATGACGGATTTTGGTGCATTTGTGGAACTGGAAAAAGGTGTGGATGCACTTTTACATGTGTCCCAGATTTCCAAGGAGCACATTGAAAAGCCTGCTGACGTGCTGAGCATCGGCCAGGAAGTGACTGCAAAGGTGGTTGACTTTAATGAAGCAGATAAGAAGATCAGCCTGAGCATAAAGGCATTACTGGCACCAGAACCCACAGAAGAAAAAGAAGAGACGCCAGAAGATGATGCAGATGTGGTTTCAGTGGATATTGAAGCTGTGATTGCAGCAGAAGCGGAATCAGAAGAATAAAAAATAAGGTAGGTACAAACATGCCGGCTTACGATTATGAATATTTTAAACATGCGGTCTTTGAATTGACCCAGATAGACTTAAATGCCTATAAGGAAAAGCAGATGAAGCGCCGCATAGATACGTTGATAGGAAAAAACGGCATTGTTGGTTATGAGAAGTACATTCAACTTTTAAAGGATAATCGGGACAAATTTGACGAATTTGTGAATTACCTTACCATTAATGTGTCGGAGTTTTACCGGAATCCGGAGCAATGGGAATTGCTGGACAAAGAAATTTTTCCGGAGCTTATCAAAAAGTCCGGAAGGAATTTAAAAATATGGAGTGCGGCCTGTTCCACAGGTGATGAACCGTATTCTTTGGTAATGGCATTGTCTAAGCACCTGCCTCTTTCCCAGATTAAGATTATTGCCACGGATATTGATAAGCAGGTAATTGCAAAGGCAAAGACCGGGTTGTATACGGAAAAGAGCATTCTGGCTGTGCCGGAAGAGTTTAAGGCAAAATATTTTAAAAAAATCGGTCCTTCCTATCAGATTTCCAATGAAATAAAGGTCAGAGTGGAGTTTCGGCAGCATAATCTGTTAAAGGATTCTTTTGAAAGCAATTGTGATTTGATTGTATGCAGAAATGTGCTGATTTACTTTACAGAGGAAGCAAAAGATGAGATATTCCGAAAATTTTACCGCTCTTTAAAGCCGGGAGGATGTTTGTTCATTGGCAGTACAGAGCAGATTATCAATTATAAGGAAATGAATTATAAAAGGAAAAATTCCTTCTTTTATGAGCATGTTTAAAACGGTATTGAAAAACGGCTTCGGGACATACGTCCCGGAGCCGTTTTTGCACCTTTTCAATTTCCTACAATTTCTTATCAGTATGAATCAACATATCCAGCACATGAAGCGCATATTTTTTAAATTCTTCCGGGCTGCGTTTTATTTCGTCCGTCAATTCAAAGAATAAATTAGTATCTTCATAACTCCTTTTAAATACAGGAGTAAAAAGCGTATCCCATTCAGGCAGATAAGTGCTTTCTTTTTTCGTATAGCAGTCAGAGGCAGAAGCCTGTCTTCTGAAATCTTTGTTTACAAAGGAAGCTACGGACTTATGCAGTGCCATATCTTCCATGGGGAGATAGTAGTATTCTTTGTAATTAGAATAAAAATATTTCAGTTCTTCTTTGTAACAGGGAACCTTTAGAAAGCCTTCCATGCCCTCGCCGCTGAAATGACAGCCATTGGAATGAATGGAAACAGGCTTGGGAAAGGCAGCGTGGAACTTTATTTTCATTAAGACTTCGTAGCGGCGGGTGCCGGATAAGTCATCATAATGATTAGCCTGAACCTTTACTACCCGGAAAGGAATCAGCAGCATGTCCATATAGGACAGCACCGGAAGCAGTTCAAACATTCCCCGCATGTCCTCACTGTTGTGGAGCAGGAGGAGCTTCCGTAATTCAGGATCCTTTGTTTTCACATACTCCCGGTAAACGGAAATCAGTTCTCCGCCATTGTATTTATCTTCTCTGGAAATTCCCATGAAATGTTCTAAAGTTTTCTGCTTGCAGTTTTCTAAATGCAGAATGTTCTTAAAGCCGGAGATTCGTTTATAAATATCGATTCCATTCATGGGTTCCGTTTCTGTATCTGCTTCGGTTATAAGCTCATTCTCCTCAAAAGGCGCCTTTACTCCAAACTGCTCACATTTCTGTTTTAAATAGGGCAGGTCAAAATTATTGCCGTTATAGTGGATGAGCGTATGGTAGTTTCTACAAAGAGTCAAAAATTCCTGTAAGATCAGAGGCTCTTCAATATAGTCCTCTGCCAGAAACTGAATCAACTGCCAGCTTCCTTCTTCATAGCACAGGCATCCTACTAAATACAAATACGAGGATTTTGCAGCAAATCCCGTTGTTTCAATATCCACAAATAGAATGCGGGAAAGTTCGTCTATGTGTTCTATGGGATAAGATGATTCGTGAAAATCCATGGGCTTTTTAATCTTTTTCATAGTACCTCCTGAAGATGTGTGTTGTTCCGGATGGGCTAGAACACTTGTGTATGGTTTTCATTATGTTTCCAGACTATCATAGCATATTTTGAAGGGATTTCCAACTTTGGGGGAGAAAAAAATGTTGGGGGAGGGGGTTTTGATGAGGGGGACGTGGGAGCTGGCATAGCATATGGTAGACTTCCGGGCACGCTTTCGCTCTGCAAAGACGCAGCGGTACTAACGCACCAAAATACGGTGCGTAAGTGCCGGCGACTTTGCCAAGGCCCTGAAGCCTATCATATGCTATGCCAGCTCCCACTGTGTATCGAAAGCCCCCTGCGCTGTGTAAGGGTGCCTGGTGCAATTTTATTGGTAGCTTAAAGTAGGTGATGAGAAAAAAGGTTAAGTAAGGCTATACTACCGGGAAAGAGATGGACCTGTAGTGGCAGATGGAAAACAGCGGCAGAGGGATGGGGTCTGGGGCGCTGCATTGTTTTTTCGGGGGCTTTTACTTAACAGCCTGTTCAAAACCCAGGGAGAAATGGCCATGGACGGCCATTTCAGGCATATTGCGGCATGGACGCCGCTATATGCCGGTTGCGTCCGTAACCCGATATCCA
>JAAVHB010000076.1 GCA_014799955.1 Butyrivibrio sp.
CGGTTCATGGCTTGAAAACGTGCAGGACTGGGGAATCAGCCGCAACAGATATTGGGGAACGCCCCTTAATATATGGCAGTGCGTGGACTGCGGCAAGATGCATTCAATCGGCAGTATCGCGGAACTCAGGGAGATGTCGGACAACTGCCCCGACGATATTGAGCTTCACCGCCCGTTTATCGACGAGGTGACGATTAAATGCCCCGACTGCGGCAAAACCATGCGCAGGGTGCCGGAGGTTATAGACTGCTGGTTCGATTCTGGTGCGATGCCCTTTGCGCAGCATCATTATCCCTTTGAAAACAAGGAGCTTTTTGAACAGCAGTTTCCCGCCGATTTCATATCGGAGGCGGTTGACCAGACAAGAGGCTGGTTCTATTCGCTGCTTGCGGAATCCACCTTGCTTTTCAATAAGCCTGCATACAGGAACGTAATCGTTCTCGGACTTGTGCAGGACGAGAACGGACAGAAGATGAGCAAATCCAAGGGCAATGCGGTTGACCCCTTCGACGCGCTTCAGACGCACGGAGCGGACGCTATAAGATGGTATTTTTACTCCAATTCGGCGCCGTGGCTTCCCAACCGCTTCTATGACAAGGCGGTTACCGAGGGACAGCGCAAGTTTTTGGGTACGATATGGAACACCTACGCATTTTTCGTGCTTTACGCGAATATAGATGAATTCGACGCAACAAAATATTCTCTTGAATACGGTAAGCTTCCGGTTATGGACAAATGGATTCTGTCAAAGCTCAATTCGCTTGTCAAATCGGTTGACGAAAACCTTGCGGCATACAGGATTCCCGAAACCACAAGGGCGCTTGAGGAGTTTGTTGACGATTTGAGCAACTGGTATGTAAGACGCTCGCGCGAACGCTTCTGGGCGAAGGGTATGGAGCAGGATAAAATAAACGCCTACATGACGCTCTACACTGCGCTTGTGACGCTGTGCAAGGCAGCCGCGCCCATGATACCTTTTATGACTGAGGAAATTTATCTTAACCTTGTAAAGAGTATTGACAAGGACGCGCCGGAAAGCATACATCTTTGCGATTTCCCCGCCGTCAGTGAGGAATGGATTGACAGCGAGCTTGAGAAAAATATGGATGAGGTTCTTAAGACCGTGGTTATCGGACGCGCGTGCCGCAATGCCGCCAACATAAAGAACCGCCAGCCCATCGGAACCATGTATGTCAAGGCACCGTTTGAGCTTTCGGAATTCTTTACCGAGATAATCAGAGATGAGTTAAACGTCAAGAAGGTGGAGTTCACCGACGATGTGAGGGCTTACAGCTCTTACAGCTTCAAGCCGCAGCTTAAGACCGTCGGTCCCAAATACGGAAAGCTTCTGGGACAGATTCGCCAGGCGCTTTCGGAGATTGACGGAAACGCGGCTATGGACGAACTCAACGAAAAGGGAGCGCTTGTCTTTGATTTCGGCGGAGAGAAGGTCGAGCTCGGCAAGGAGGATTTGCTCATAGAAATTGCTCAGACCGACGGCTATGAGTCGGCGAGCGATTACGGCGTGACCGTCGTGCTTGACACGAGGCTTTCGGAGGAGCTTATTGAGGAGGGCTTTGTAAGGGAGCTTATCAGCAAGATTCAGACTATGAGAAAAGAAGCCGGCTTTGAGGTTATGGACAAAATAACGGTTTATGCCGAGGGCAACGACAGGATAGCCGCTCTTTTGAATAAAAATGCAGACGAGGTAAAGGCAGAAGTGCTTGCAACCGCGAAAAAAAAAAAAAAAACCGAAGGATATGTCAAGGAATGGAATATCAACGGTGAGAACGTGACGCTTGGAGTTTCCAAAAATTAACATAATTATCAGTACCCGCTATGCGGAATGACAAGGGAGAAGAGAGAAGAAATGGAAAAAATGAATTTTGACAAGGAAGAATTCAAGAAAGAGGTAACCAACAATGTCAAGGGTATGTACCGCAAAACTCTTGACGAGGCCAGCAGACAGCAGGTTTTTCAGGCGGTTGCCTACACCGTGAAGGATTATATCATCGACAGATGGATTGCTTCTCAGAAGGAATTTGAGAAACAGGATGCCAAAACTGTTTACTATATGTCGATGGAGTTTCTTATGGGCCGCGCGCTCGGAAACAGCATGATTAACCTTACCTGCTACAACGAGGTGAGAGAAGCTCTTGACGAAATGGGCTTTGACCTCAACGTGATTGAGGACCAGGAGATGGACGCGGCGCTCGGAAACGGCGGTCTCGGACGTCTTGCTGCGTGCTTTCTGGATTCGCTTTCATCGCTCGGCTATCCTGCTTACGGATGCGGAATCCGTTACAGATACGGAATGTTCGCGCAGAAGATTGAGAACGGCTATCAGATGGAGATTCCCGACGACTGGCTCAGGGACGGAAATCCCTTTGAGGTAAAAAGACCGGAGTACGCAGTTGAGGTAAAATTCGGCGGATATGTAAGCACCTATACGGACGAAAGCGGAAGAGAGCATTTCAAGCAGGAGGGCTATCAGTGCGTACGCGCCGTTCCCTACGACCTTCCCGTTGTCGGATACGGCAACAATGTTGTCAATACCCTGAGAATATGGGATGCGGAGCCGATTCAGCAGTTTAATCTTGATTCCTTTGACAAGGGAGATTATCATAAGGCGGTTGAGCAGGAAAATCTCGCAAAGACAATCTGCGAGGTGCTTTATCCCTGCGACGACCATTATGCGGGAAAGGAGCTGCGCTTAAAGCAGCAGTATTTCTTTGTATCCGCAAGCGTTCAGAGGGCTGTCACCAAGTATAAGCTTAAGCACAGCGACGTGCGCAAGCTTCACGAAAAGGTGTGCTTCCAGCTTAACGACACGCATCCCACGGTTACGGTTGCCGAGCTTATGAGAATCCTTATGGATGACGAAAAACTCACATGGGACGAGGCGTGGGAGGTTACGACCAAGGCGTGCGCGTACACCAACCATACTATTATGGCGGAGGCTCTTGAGAAATGGCCCATCGAGCTGTTTTCAAGGCTCCTTCCCAGAATCTATCAGATAGTGGAAGAGATTAACAGACGTTTTGTCGAGCAAATCAAGAGAGAGTATCCGGGCAATCAGGATAAAATTGCCAAAATGGCAATCGTATACGACGGTCAGGTTAAAATGGCTAACCTCGCAATCGTTGCGGGCTTCTCGGTAAACGGCGTTGCGGCGCTCCATACAGAGATTCTCAAGAAACAGGAACTCAAGGACTTCTACGAAATGATGCCCGAAAAATTCAACAACAAGACCAACGGAATCACGCAGAGGCGTTTCCTTCTTCACGGCAACCCGCTCCTTGCGGACTGGGTAACGCGCAAGATAGGCGACGAGTGGATTACTGACCTTTCGCACATCAAAAAGCTTGCGGTTTACGCGGACGACGAGCTGAGCCGTCAGGAATTCATGCAGATTAAATATCAGAATAAACTGAGGCTTGCTGCGTATATTAAAGAGCATAACGGAGTTGAGATTGACCCCCGCTCGATATTCGACGTGCAGGTAAAGCGCCTTCATGAGTATAAAAGACAGCTTCTTAACATACTTCATGTTATGTATCTTTACAATAAAATCAAGGCTCACCCCGAAATGGAGTTCTATCCGAGAACCTTTATTTTCGGCGCAAAGGCGGCGGCAGGCTACAGAAGGGCAAAGCTTACCATAAAGCTTATCAACAGCGTGGCGGACGTAATCAACAACGATAAGTCGATTAACGGCAAAATCAAGGTTGTATTTATAGAGAACTACCGTGTTTCCAACGCCGAGATGATTTTTGCGGCTGCAGACGTGAGCGAGCAGATTTCGACGGCAAGTAAGGAAGCGTCGGGAACCGGAAACATGAAGTTCATGCTCAACGGAGCCGTTACAATCGGAACGATGGACGGAGCCAACGTGGAAATCGTTGGCGAGGTCGGAGAAGAGAACGCGGTTATTTTCGGACTCAGCGCGGACGAGGTTATCAGATATCAGAACGAGGGCGGCTACAATCCTCAGGATATTTTCAACAACGACCAGGAAATCAGACAGGTGCTTATGCAGCTTATAAACGGCTTCTATTCGCCCGACGATTCCGAGCGTTTCAGAGATATATACAATTCGCTTCTCTATGACAAGAGGCCGGACGTATACTTCATTCTCAAGGACTTCCGCTCTTATGCGGACGCGCAGTCCAGAATAGAGGAAAAGTACCGCGACAGCGAGGGTTGGGCGCGCTCGGCGATACTCAACACCGCATGCAGCGGAAAGTTCTCCTCGGACAGAACCATCGAGGAGTATGTCAGGGATATATGGCATCTTGACAAGGTTAATGTTGAACTTTAATAAAATACCGGTGGCATGATGAAAAGATTTTTTACGGACTTAAAAAAACACGGAAAGTTTGTTATTTATGCCGGCAAATCAGAGCTTAAAGCAGAAGTTGCCAATTCGTATCTGAATTGGCTTTGGTGGATATTGGAGCCCTTCTGCTTTATGTTAGTATATGCGTTTGTGTTCGGCAGGATATTCGGTATGAAGGAGGATTACTATGTCCTTTTCATATTTGTCGGAATCACTATGTGGGATTTTTTTAACAGAATGCTCCTTTCAAGCGTGCAGATAGTGAAAAATAACAAATCCATAGTGTCGAAAGTTTACCTGCCGAAGTATATGCTTATTTTTGTCAAGGCATATGTGAACGGCTTTAAAATGGCGGTTTCTTTCGCCATAATAATTATTATGATGATAGTATATAAGGTTCCCGTTACATGGAATCTGCTGTGGCTTATACCCATAATGCTCACGCTGTTTACGGTGACGTTCGCGATATGCTCGTTCCTGCTTCATTTCGGCGTGTATGTGGACGATTTGTCTAACGTGCTGAGGATTTTCCTCAGGATAATGTTTTATCTGACGGGCGTTTTCTACAACATTGAGCTTAGGGTTGGCAAACAGTTCGGCGCCGCTGTTGGACGGCTTGTAACGGAATGCAACCCGATGGCGCTGCTGATATCGTCCATGAGGGATATTCTTTTGTACGGGCAGGCGCCGCATTACAAATGGCTGCTTGCGTGGTTAATCGGCTCGCTGCTTGTGTCAGCGTTGGGAATCAGGCTTATATACAAGAATGAGAACAGCTATGTAAAGGTGATATAATGAGTGAGTACGCTATTGAAGTAAATAATCTCTGTATTGACTATAAAAGCCTGAAATCCTATTCCATAAAGAAGATGCTTCTGCGCGGCAAGCACAATACAAAGGACGTTGTGCACGCGGTCAGGAATGTGAGCTTCAAAATCCAGAAGGGTGAGATTTGGGGAATCATAGGCAAAAACGGCAGCGGTAAATCGACGATGCTCAAGGCGATTGCCGGAATTTTTTCTCCGGACAGCGGCTCGATTGACCTTAAGGGACACAGCGTGTCGCTTCTTTCGATAGGTGTCGGGTTCCAGACGAAGCTTACCGGACGCGAAAATATTATGCTTTCAGGTATGCTTTTGGGCTTTTCCGAGAAACATATTAAGGACAAGCAGGATGAGATTATAGAATTTGCGGAGCTGGGGGATTTTATAGACAAGCCGGTGCGAACATATTCGAGCGGTATGTACTCGAAGCTTGCTTTTTCCATAACGGCGGTGCTTGAAACGGAAATCATGCTCGTGGACGAGGTGCTCTCCGTCGGCGACGAAAAATTCAAGAAAAAGAGCCTGAACAAGATGAAGAGTCTCATAAACGACGAGAACCGCACCGTCGTCATCGTTTCGCACAGTATTCCCACGCTCAAGGAGCTTTGCACCAAGGTGATGTGGATGCACGACGGCGAAATAAAGAAGATTGGCGAGCCGGGAGAAGTGCTTAAGGAATACGCAGAGTTTATGAAATAGTTTGCGGGAATGTTAGCGGAAAGTCCCGTTCAGAACACAGTTCTTCGCGGGAATGTTAGGAGGTTATTAAGATGCCGGTTGATAAATATTTGAGTGAGGATTTGGAGAATATCGCGGAAAGCTCTCTGCCGTTTGAGGAGCTTTACGGCTCTGCGGTGCTTGTCACCGGAGCGACGGGACTTGTCGGCTCGCAGGCTGTGAAGGCGCTGCTTACGATGAACCGTCTGAAAAACGCGGGGATAAAGGTTCTTGCCATGGTAAGAAGCGAGGAAAAGGCGCGCAGAACCTATGAAGGCTTTGAATCAGAGGATTTAAGCTTTCTGGTGCAGGATGTTACGGAGCCGATTGATGCGTCGGTAAGCGCGGATTATATAATTCACACCGCAAGCCCCACCTCCTCGAAATTCTTTGTCGAGAAACCCGTCGAAACAATCAAAATGGCGGTGGACGGCACCGATAATATTCTTTCGTTCGCAGCAAGGACGAAGGCGAAGGGCGTCGTGTATCTTTCATCAATGGAGGTTTACGGCGTGACCGACCCCGGGCTTTCGTGCGTAAGGGAAAGCGATTTGGGATATATCGACATTCTCAATGTCAGAAGCTCTTATTCCGAGGGCAAAAGAATCTGCGAATGCCTGTGCGCGTCCTACGCGAAGGAATACGGAGTTCCCGTCAGAATCGCAAGGCTTGCCCAGACCTTCGGAGCGGGCATACCGTACGAGGAAAACCGCGTTTTCGCGCAGTTTGCCAAAAGCGCGATAAACAAAACCGATATTGTCCTTCACACTGAGGGAAATTCCGTCGGCAATTACTGTTATACAAGAGATGTTATAAAAGCGGTGCTTCTGCTTCTGATACGCGGAGAGGCAGGCGAGGCGTATACCGTGACCAATGAGGAGTCCAATACGACAATCAAGGGAATGGCTCAGATGGTTGCCGACAGAATAGCCGGAGGCGGCATAAAGGTAGTGTTTGACATACCGAAGGACGCGCTCACCTACGGCTACGCCCCCGACGTTAAAATGCAGCTTAACGCGGACAAGCTGAGGTCGCTCGGATGGGAGCCGGAAATAGGGCTTTGCGAAACCTATGAGCGCATGATAGGCAGTATGCTTGCGACAAAGGAAGAACGGAATGCGTAAAGAAAAAGATAAGCGCGAGGGAGCACATCTTCTTTCGCTTAAGGAAATACAGGCGCGTGAGCTTGAAATGCTCAAGCTTTTTATCGGAATATGCGAAAAAAACGGGCTGCGCTATTATATGGCGGGCGGAACGCTTCTCGGAGCGGTGCGCCATAAGGGGTTTATCCCGTGGGACGATGACATTGATTTGCTCATGCCGCGCCCCGATTACGAAAAATTACAGGCGATTGCGGCGAAGCAGCCGCTCGCGCCGAGGTACAGATTCCATTCGTCGGATTTGGGAAATCTCCACGACCCGATGTGCAAAATTTTCGATACCTCGACATATGTTGACAAGAAATATATAAGAGATAAGTATGACAGATATTTGTGGATAGATATTTTTCCGATGGACGGGCTGCCCGAGGACGAAAACGAGGTCGAAGAGATATACCGCAAGGTTTTAAGGGCGCACAGGATTCTTAGATTTGTCAAGTCGAAGGAGGGAGCAGGCGCAAGCAGGCTCAAGGCGTTCGTTAAGCCCGTTATAAAACCCTTTGCGTTGCTGATTTTCGGCAGGAAAAGAATTGTGCGGTATATAGAAAAAATCGCAAAAAGGTATCCGTTTGAGGAATCAAAGTACGTGGGCGGAATCGTATTCGGATACGGACCTCAGGAGAAATGCGACAGAGAAGCGTATGTAAACGGCGTTGAAATGCGCTTTGAGGACTGTAAGGTTACGGCTCCGGGCTGCTTTGACTATTATCTTACCTCGCTGTTCGGGGATTATATGACGCCTCCCCCGAAGGACAAGCGTCAGGTTCATTTTATGAAAATATACGGTTGGTGATAAAATGTTCGGAACTTTCGGCTCGCTCAAAAACTGGGCGGATTATGTGGAGGGACACCATACCCTGTCAGACAGGGATACAAGGAAAATTCAGAAGGTCCTTCTTATGATGATGGACGATATTCACGCACTCTGCGAAAAAAACGGGCTTTCATACGTCATAACGGGAGGCTGCGCGATTGGCGCCGTGCGGCACGGCGGCTTTATCCCGTGGGACGACGACATTGACGTGAGTATGCCGAGGGCGGATTACGGGCGTTTCGCGGCTTTGGCCAAAAAAACCTTTCCCGATAAATACGACGTGCAGGAAATAAAGACGGATAAGGGCTACGATTTGAATTTCATGAAGCTGCGCCTTAAAGGAACCAGATTCCTTGAGGCATCCGACACGGATGAGAGTAAGTCGGGAATTTTTATTGATATTTTTCCGATAGAAAACGTATACGACTGCGTTTTCGCGCAGATTTGGCAGGGAATAAAGTCGGACGGCTTACAGTTCATATGCTCCTGCGTGAGAATCAGAAAAAAGCTCGACAGGCTTGAGGTTCTTATGAAGGATAACGCCGCGCTCTCCAGAACCCTGAAATTCAAGGCTTTCATAGGCGGAGTATTCGGATTTAAAAGCCTGAGGGACTGGCTTCTGCTCACGGAAAAGGCGCTTTCGTCCTGTCAGAACGGCGAATCAAAAACGATAGCCATTCCTGTGGGGCGCGGACACTTTAAGGGGGAGCGTTATCCGAGAAGCTGGTTTTTTGAACCGACGCTCAAAAAGTTTGAGGACAGAAAATATTTTTTTCCCGCTAAAACAAAGCGCTATCTTAAGAAGCTGTACGGCGACTATATGACGGTGCCGCAGGAGAGCGAAAGGGAGAGACACAGCGTACTGGAATTTGATTTGGGAAAATATGAAGAAATGTAAATCAGGAGGAGATTGAGATGGTACACGCAATGCTTTTTGCCGGAGGAACCGGAACAAGAATGAAATCCGAAAATATACCGAAGCAGTTTATTGAGGTTGACGGAAAACCGATTATAATAAGGACGCTTGAGAACTTTGCGTTTCATCCGCTTGTGGACGATATAGTTATTGCCTGTATAGCGAGCGGAATCGACCACCTGAAAAGCCTTATCGAGAAATACAGAATACCGCGCGTCAGGGCTGTTGTGGAGGGAGGAAGCAGCGGCTTTGAATCCATTCACAACGGGCTTGTCGAGGTTGCGAAACAGGCGTCCGATACCGATATTGTGCTTATCTGCGACGGTGTGCGCCCGGTCATGTCCGAGCAGCTTATTTCGGAGTGCATTGAGCTTGCGAAGGAGCACGAAACGGCGGTTCCGGTTGTGCGAAGCATAGACTCGGTTCTGGTGAGCGAGGACGGTAAGAGCTGTAAGGTCAATATGCCGCGTGAGAATATGTATATCACGCAGGCTCCGCAGGGTTACACTATGCGCAAAATCATGTGGGCGCACGACGAGGCGGCGAAGCGCGGGCTTGTCAATCCGACATCCTCAGCGGATTTGCTGATAGAGCTCGGCGAAACAATCCATATTTTTATAGGAGAGCGCGACAATATCAAGGTCACGACTCCGGAGGATTTATATACGTTACGGTCGCATTATTATTATGAGCATTATAAGAAGTTTGCGAAAGAGGAATTCAGATACGAGGACTGATAAAGAGCGGGGAGCGGCAATAATTATATGAATGATAAAATACAGCTTACGGCAGTATGGATATTAAAGGGTGACGATAAAAAAAATGGCGCGACGCTTGAATGTCTGAAGGCTCAGACGGTTACGCCGGAGCGCGTGAAGCTTGTTTTATGTCCGATGCTTTCAGACGGACAGGAAACGGGGCTTCCCGACAGGGGCGAGCTGACCTTTGCCTGTGAAACAGTCGGGAGCTCAGACAGCCGCGCGGTTCTTTTGAACCGTGCTTCAAAATATGTCGAGGGAGCGTTTGTAACGGTCATAGAGGACGGCGATACCTTCGGGAAGAACTATTTTGAAGAGATGCTTGGGGCTATGCTTGAAGCGTCTGACGGTCTTGGGTACATCCTGGGAATTCCGGTAAAAAGATGCCAAAAAGGCATGAAGCTTGACATATTTTCGGGACGGCCCGACAAAGGCGGCGTAAAATATATAGATTTTGAGAGAAAATATGACTGTCTGCCTTATTTCGCGGCGGGTACGTGGATTGCCGCAGAGTATTTCGCGGAGCATAGCTTCCGTGAGGATTTAAAATACGAGTACGAGAAGGAATATTTTCTCAGGGCGGTGCTTGACGCAGGCGGAACGGTATTTGCGCAGGCTCAGGAATATGTATATGACGAGGTGCGCGAAAACGACAAGGTTTTCTTTGCGGGCTGCTACGAAAAGGAATGGTACTATGAGGCGATTGAGGATTTCTGGCTTGTTTTTCTTGAGGAGCTTCAGAGCAGGGACGGCAGGATTCCGCGCATAATACAGTATCAGGCGATGTATGCCCTGACCGTAAGGACGGAGGCTAATCTTGACAACCAGAACAAGCACTGCATTCCCGAGGAGGAAACCGAAGAATATATACTGTCATGGAGCAGAATGCTCAGGTTTATCGACGATAAGGTTATCATGAACGCATACTCGCAGCGCGGTTGTACCTCAAACCCTTATATCAAGCGTATGTTTTTAAGGGTGAAGTACAAGGATGAGAGCTACGATTTTTCGCGCTATTATTCAAAGGGCAAGGTTTTTCTCGGCGCGGCGGGAGTTATGGCGGTGGCTCAGAGCTCGCAGTGCGTCAATATTCAGTTTATGGAATACCGTGACGGAGTGCTTCATATAGACGGCACGCTTTCGGGGCTTTTTGACGTGCAGAAAGGACATTTCTATGCCGAAAAGGACGGCGGCGTGTACGAGGTGGAATTCAATCAGAGATATTCTCATACAAAGCTTTTCGGTTATTCTGTTTATAAAAGAACGGCGTTTGAGGTGACCGTGCCGATTGAGGAGGCGGACTGCCAGAGAATCGGGTTCATGTATGAAACGGAAGGGGAGGTTTTTCCGCTTGTTATAACCTTCGATTCGCATACGAGCCGTCTGTCAAAACGCTTCAAGAGCAGCTACTGGACATTCGGCGGGCATTTTATGGCAATGTACAGAAAAGGCACGATTTCCGTGTACAGGGTGAGGAAACGCTCCGTTGCCAAGCGCGAGGTACTTCTCTGGCTTGAGATGTTCAAAACCTTCAACAAAAAGACATGGCTTTTTATGGCGATGAGGATGGCGTATTTTATAATGAAGCCGTTCTGGAAAAGAAAGCCGATATGGATGTTTATCGATAAAATATACAAGGCGGGCGATTCGTCGGAGTATCTGTACCGTTATGCCTGCGCGCAGGACGACGGAATAAAGAAATATTATCTTGTAGACAAAAAATGCCCTGATTATAAGAGGCTTAAGAAGGACGGCTTCAAGCCGCTTCGCAGGGGAACAATAAAGCACAGGCTTATGTTCATGTACGCGGATATGATGATAATATCCAATTCGACGGTGTTTGCCTTCAACGATTATTCGCTCAACAGCTCCGGGCATATGAGGGATTTGTTTAACTTTCATACCGTGTGCGTGCAGCACGGTATGTCGATTCAGAAGATTGCGATTGCGCAGAACCGCCTCAGGGACAATATAAGGCTGTATTTCTGCGCGTCCAAGTACGAGCTTGAAAATCTTAACAGACCGATTTATGATTATGCGGGAAGGGATGTTTTAAAGCTTACCGGAGTTCCGCGCTACGACGGGCTTATAAACGACGACAAGCGTCAGATTCTTATTACGCCGACCTGGCGTATGCAGGCGGCGGTGCCCGTGACAAAGAACGAGGGAGTTGCGAGGGATTACAACCCGCTGTTTAAGGAAAGCTCATATTACAAGGTGTACAACTCGCTTATCAACGACGGGCGTCTTATCGATGCGGCGAGAAAATACAATTACCGCATACTTTATGTGCTGCACCCGATTGTCAGCCCGCAGGCGGAGGATTTTGACCGGAACGATTATGTTGACATTGTTCCGGCGACCGGGGACATGAGCTACGAAAAGGTTTTCCGGGAGTCGAGCCTCATGGTGACGGATTATTCCGGAGTCCAGTTTGACTTCGCGTATATGCGCAAGCCCCTTGTCTATCTGCATCATGACGATATTCCCCAGCATTACGAGGAGGGAACCTTTCATTACGACACGATGGCGTTCGGCGAAATCTGCCGCAATAACGACGAGCTTATAGACACGCTTATCGAATATATGAAGAACGACTGCGTTATGAAGGAGGAATTCAGAAGGCGCGCGGACGATTTCTTTGAATTCGACGACCATGAGAACTGCAGACGTATTTATGAGGTCATGATTAACTATGAAGCTTAGTAAAAAAGCTGTAAAAACAATAAATACGGTTTTATTCATTATCGCGGCGCTGCTTATATGCGCTTATGCCGCGACTGTTGTTATCGCGCGCAATTACCGGCGCTATGAAGGGACTTATATCACCCGCAGAACAAGCATGGATTTCCGGGATTACGGGAGCGGCTATCTGGATTCTTACGCTACTGCCGATGCCGATGAATTTGAGCACAAGGATATTGTCAGGATTACAAAGCAGGAGGGCGGGTACGGCATAGAGTATATTATGTCCTCCGACGGAGATATGCAAAACGGAAACGGCGGACTGTACGATTATTTTCTGGACGGAGCGGAGAGCCAGGGTACGGCGCATAAAGAGACTCTTTTGCTGACGGGATTTGATCACTACCGTGAATATCACGGCGTTATATCCGAGAAGGCGGCAAAGGAGGGCGGAATCGTCGAGTGCTATGAAACGGTGACGGGACAGACGAAATACATAGGAATTTATTTTACGCAAAACGGCGTATGTTTGCTGGATGATATGGATATATGCTTCTGGGAAGACGGAGTAGAATACGAAGTGTCGTCATGGGGAAAGCATTTTGGATATGACAGCGAATATACATTCGGCGATATGCTGACGGTGCCGAAGACGGAGCGCAGATACTGGATTGGCGGCGGAGTTGTGTGCACCTGTGAGAGAACAGGCTATAACGTATATGGGATACTTGATATAGCGGGAGGCATTGCGGGTATAGCGGCGGCGCTGTTTTTCGCGGCGGCTCTTATAATGGCGGTAGCGCGCGAAAGAAAAAAGACGGCAGCAATAGGCTTTACCGTATTCGGAGCGGCAGCGGCGGCGGTGTTTGCTTTCATTCCGGCGCAGAGCGTTGCGGGCAGATATTGTATGGCGGATTTGAGCGGGATGTATATTCAGAACGTGCTTCAGGAGATACTTGACCATACCGTTACCGTCGAAGCCGTGGAAAGAAATTATGAATATGTCGATATTGCACCGGACGGAAACGGAGGGTATACCGTATTGTTTTACAAGGGCGGGTATATCGATGCAATCGCTTTGGCGGAGTCGGATTGGCACGGCAGGCTTACGTTTGAGACGGACGGATATGGACACAATGAAGTCAGCATAAGACTGACAAACGGCGGAATCTCGGTTACGGGTAAAAACAGACCGACGGATATGGCGTACGGCTATGAACGGATGAATCGGACGGGATTCAATATGCGGTTCAGATATTTTATTTTACTTTCCTTCGCGGTATGCGTTGTGGTATCATTGATTATGTCGGTACTCAGATATAAATACCGAATGGCGCATCCGGTGATCTGCGAGGGAAGCTATCGGATTACGGATATTCTGTATATGGATGATAATATGGATTATATGAAGGATTATATGCTCGGAAACTGGCGGGGCGTTGCCGTGGAACTTAAGGACAGTGCCTTTATGGTGGACGGAAGGGATATGGGTATATATGAACACGAGCCCGAATACGAATCAAGGCTCGGAAAGCTTCCCGGACTGTTAAAGCTGAGGCGCGGCATATGTGTAAAGCCTGCCCGCCATGAGAGGACGGACGGGGATTCCGGCACGGAATACTGTGTGATTTATGACAAAAAGCGCAGGGTGTTTGTATACAGCGTAGGGGAGAGGACGCTTGCCGCGTTTTCGCTCAGACCGTTAATAAAGAACAACTGCGGGGTGGGAATATGAAAAAGATTATCTGTGCCCTTATGATTGTCTGCTCGGCGTTTTTTACCGTGTCGTGCGCCTGTAAAAACGATGAAACTCCGGAGTATACGTTCAATGCATTGATAGCGGGAGTGAAGGATACGGACGGCGGGGTAACCGTTGAGCTTTTGCCCATAGTGCCGGGTTCGCCTTATTCCGATACATATACAGGTTCGGATATCACCCCGGTTTACGGATATACCCGTTATGAAGGAAAAGGAGATTACAATACCTATACGGGCACGTGGTATATAAAATCGCAAAACGTACTGACCTTTAAGCTCAGACGGAGTGATAAGGCAGAGGAGCTTCTTGAGTTTGACGGAGATATGATTATAAAATTTACCGTTATGGACGGTACGATTTACAGATTTGAAGATACCGAATGCGTATTCATTGAGAACGACTCATGGAAAGATTGGTACAATGATTACGGCGAGGAGATTATTTATGACTGACAGATGTGAGATGTGCGGGTATTATGAATACGATGAGGAAGATGAAAGCTACTATTGCGATATGAATCTTGACGAGGACGAAATGTACCGTTTCGTGACGGGCGAGATGCGGGAATGTCCTTATTTTCAGTACAGGGACGAGTACCGTGTGGTGCGCAGGCAGATGTAAAGTAAAACGGCAGGAGGAAGCTATGGATATAAAAGGAACTGAATTGTTTGTAAAGGCATTGAGAGAGGAGGGCGTAGACACGGTTTTCGGCTATCCGGGAGGAATGGCGATAGACCTTTTTGACGCGCTCTATGATGCCGAAGATATTGAGGTGATTCTGCCGAGACATGAGCAGGCGCTTGTGCACGAGGCGGACGGCTACGCGCGTTCCACCGGAAAGGTGGGCGTATGCCTTGTTACGAGCGGCCCAGGCGCGACCAATCTTGTTACCGGAATAGCAACCGCCAACTTTGACAGCGTTCCGCTTGTGTGTTTTACGGGACAGGTGTCAAGGGATTTGATAGGAAACGACGCTTTTCAGGAAATAGATATAGTCGGCGTGACGCGGAATATCTGCAAGTACGCCGTGACGGTCCGTGACCGTAAGGATTTGGCTTCAATCATAAAAAAAGCCTTTTATGTAGCGAGAACCGGAAAACCCGGTCCCGTAATCGTGGATATTCCGAAGGACATACAGCTTGAAGCAGGCTCTGACGAGTACCCGTCCGAAATTTTTATCAGAGGCTATAAGCCCAGCTCGGGCGTTCATGTCGGACAGCTCAAAAAAGCCATGACGATGCTCAAGGCGGCAAAAAAGCCTGTTTTCCTGATTGGCGGCGGAGTGCGGATATCGGGAGCGGGCGCAGAGCTTACGAAGCTTGCGGAGCGCATGAGGATTCCGGTAATCACGACGATTATGGGAAAGGGCGCGATTCCCACCGACCATCCGCTTTATGTAGGAAATATCGGTATGTACGGAAATTACGCCTCCAACAACGCCGTTTCAAAATGCGACGTTCTTTTTGCAATCGGAGTGCGCTTCAGCGACAGGATTACCGGAAGGATAGAGGATTTCGCTCCGAACGCGAAAATAATCCATGTCGATATCGACACCGCCTCCATATCGCGTAATATCGTGGTAAATGTCCCCATTGTCGCGGACGCCAAAACCGCAATAGAGGAAATGCTCAAGCATTCAACCGAATGCAGAACGGAGAGCTGGATAGAGGAGATTAACAGGTGGAAGGGCGAGAAGCCCATAAATATGAATAATTGCGAGGGAATGACGCCTGAGAAAATAATACGCGGCATAAACGAGATTTTCCCCGATTCAATCGTGGTCACGGACGTTGGACAGAACCAGCTCTGGACAACGCAGTTTCTTGAGATGAACGGCAAAAGACAGCTTCTGACCTCGGGAGGACTTGGCACCATGGGCTACGGGCTTCCGGCGGCAATCGGCGCGTCGTTAGGCAATCCCAGAGCGCCCGTAATCTGCATATCGGGAGACGGAGGGGCGCAGATGAACATACAGGAGCTTGCGACGGCTTCGGCGCTTGAAACTCCCGTTGTATTCTGTATATTCAACAATACCTTCCTCGGCAATGTCAAGCAGATGCAGAAGATGTTTTATAACAAAAGATATTCGAGCACCTGCTTAAGATATACGAGAAGCTGCAACAGGCAGTGCGAGATTGACGGAACCTGCGCGGGCGCGGACTATCTTCCTGATTTCGTAAAGCTTGCCGAAAGCTACAGAGCCGACGGAATCCGCGTCATGTCGGAGGAGGAAATCGGGCCTGCCTTCAGGCGCGCGGCAGCCAACACCAATAAGCCCACGGTAATTGAATTTATGATTGACTGCGATTATGACGTATATCCCATGGTTCCGGGCGGCAAGGCGCTTACGGATATGCTTTTCGGATAGGAGGGGGAGAGTATTATGGATAAGGTTAAAAAAAGATGGATTTCAATTTATGTGGAAAATGAGATAGGAGTTCTGGCGAGAATTTCCGGTCTTTTTTCCGGCAAGGCATATAATATAGACACTCTTTCGGTGGGCGAAACGGAGGACCGTACGGTGTCCCGTATGACAATCGGCGTGACCAGCGACGACAAAACCTTCGAGCAGATCAAAAAACAGCTCAACCGTAGTGTGGAGGTAATAAAGGTGCTTGATTTTACCGATATTCCCATACACATGAAGGAGCTGATGTTTGTAAAAATAAACAGCTGTACCGAGAAGGACAAGGCGGAGGCGTTCCGCATTGCCTCGGTTTACGGCATAAAGGTGAGCGATTATAACCGCAATACCGTGCTTCTGGAGTGCGTACAGTCCGAGGACAAAAACGAAAGTCTGTTAAAGCTTCTCGGTGAGACCTACGGCTACCGGCTTGAGGTGGTGCGCAGCGGCGCGGTGGCGGTTGAGGCGGTCAGCTATACCGACAGATAAGCTATTTCCTGAAGCTTTTGCTGAGGTTGTTGGTATACCACAGCGTGAAAACCATGTAGAGAACCGCTATGACGAACCATGCCGCGCGCACGGCGAGTCGGTCATACATAAATTTAAGAACGCATAAGGGCGTCCAGACGGCGAGAACGACGATATCGATTATCAGAAGTATCTTGCCGTCGGGGGCGTTCTTTTTGATTTGTCTTGCCGCCAGAAAAAACTGAGAGACGAGCAGGACTGCCATAAGGACGATTATTGCTATATTCATTGCGTTTTCCATTATAATTTCCTCGCGATTTCAAGTAATTCAAGGGAAAGTCCGACCATTTGCCCGTTGCTGTTGCGAATTGTTATCGCGCCATTCTGTCCGGGCGGAGCCAGCAAACCGTGAAGCTCAAGCTGGTGTCTTGTTTCTCTTGCCGTTCCGTTTCCCCCGTCATAAATATCGGTGTTTTTTCCGAGAACCCGGGAAATACTCCGACGAACGAAGGGGTAGTGGGTGCAGCCCAGAACGGCGGCATCGGGCGGCGTATCCGTATATTCCGAAAGAAGCTTGCGAAGATAAGCGTCCAGATCTTCACCCTCGACAATTCCCTTTTCCACAAATTCGACGATTCCGGGACAGGCTAACGTGGAGATGTGCGCCATTTGGTCATATTTTGCCATAAGTCTGTGAAATTTATCCTCGCCGAGCGTGACGGGTGTAGCCATTACAAGCACGCGGCCGTCCGGATTGGCGAGCACGGCGGGCTTGATTGCGGGCTCGATTCCGATAACCGGAACCTTCGGATAAAGCTCCCTTAAAGGGCGTACCGCCGCAGCCGTGGCGGTATTGCAGGCGATAACAAGGCATTTGCACTGTGCTTCAATCAGGAGTGACGCGGTAGCAAAGGTCAGTTCCCGCACAAGCTCGTGCGGCTTGGTGCCGTAGGGGGCGTTGCGGGAATCTCCGAAATATATGAAATTTTCATTGGGCATAAGCTTAATCAGCTCTCCGAGCACGCTTATTCCGCCAACTCCCGAATCAAAAACCCCTATGGGTCTGGTATCCGCCGTCATTTTAAATTACCCCGTAAAAAACCTAAAATATTATAAGCATTATATCAACAGGCGTGTATTATTTCAAGTGGCGCTCCGTGAATATTTGTCCGGTAAAAAGCATATAATTATCGGAAGGAGCTTGTATCATATGAAAAGAACTTTTTTGTATATAATAATTTATATTGCCGCATGTCTTGCCGTGCCGTATGTAATCACAATGTTAATGACCGGAGTGTGTGATGAGGCAGAGGAAGAGGAGAGCGCCAAAAACGTTATTTTGAACTATGATAAAGCTACGGAAATCACTGATGTGACGGATTACGTCACGCGAACGGTTGCAGCATACTATAAGGCGGGAGACAGTCCGGAATTCCTGAAGGCTTTTGCCGTTGTGGTCAGAACCTACACGGAATATGTGAAGGAGGATGGGGCAACGGTTAATTCCGCCGACCTTGCCCTCAAAACCCTGACGCAGAAGGATATGCAGAACCTCTGGGGCGACGATTACGAGAAAAATTATGACATAATAAGGCTCGCGGTGAACGAAACGGGCGGAACGTATATGACCTGCGACGGTCAGGCGGTGATGCCCTATTTTCACAGCGTCAACTCGGGTAAAACAAGAAACGGCACCGAGAGTTACCTTGTGTCGGTGGACAGCCCCGAGGATTTGAAGGCGGCGGATTACATAAATATAATAGAGTACGGCGAGGCGGAGCTTGCCAAAGTTCTCAGAACGTGGAACGGAGATATTATTCTTGACAAAAGCGCGGCGGCATCCTTTCAGATTGTGGACAGGGACGAGGCAGGCTACGTAAAGGAGCTTATGGTAGGGAACCTTACGGTAAGCGGCAGCGAGATTTCCGTATTGCTGGGGCTTCCGTCAGCAAATTTCACGGTTTCCTCGTCCGGCGGCAGGGTTATTTTCACGGTTAAAGGAAAGGGCTCAGGATACGGGCTTTCTCTGGCGGGAGCAAGGGAAAAGGCAGCGTCCGGCATGGACTACAGGCAGATATTAAATTATTACTATAAAAATATTAAGCTCGAAAATGTATAAAAAACCTTTATTCGGCAAACCTATTAGCAGACATTAATTTTGATATGTGCATGGTTTGCACGAATGGAGGTAACTGTGAATAGAAGAAATAAGAAAAAAATCGACGGAGAAAAGATATTCTCAATCGTAGCCAGTCTTGCGATTATCGCCGCGCTGGTGGTCGGAGTGGTGTCAATAGTAAAGAGCACGACATCCGCTCCGAAACAGAATTACATCGATTTGAATGTTGCGGATGACGGCACGAATGCAGTCACGCCCACAACAATCGACAGACTGTCGCAGAATGAAACAGAGAGACCCACAAGCAAGCCCGAAAAGCAGACCGAGCGCGCCACAAAGCCCGCGCAGGAACAAAAAACGGAAGCCGTAACCGAGGCTGCCACAAATGAGATTCCCGCCGCAGCAACACAGGAGCAGCCTACGGCTGCAGAGGTAAACGCACCTATTTTAAGCTTCGGGGAGAATTCCAATCTGCTCTGGCCCGTTGAAGGAAATATCGTAATCGGCTACAATATGGACAATACGATTTATTTCCCGACGCTTGACCTTTACAAATGCAGTCCGTCAATCGTAATAAGCGCGGAAGTAGGAACTCCGGTTCTCTCGGCGGCGCCCGGAATCGTTGAGGATATTTACGTTGACTCCGTAACCGGAACGACGATGGTTGTATCAATCGGCGACGGCTACAAAATCACCTACGGACAGCTCGGAAATCTCTCGGTCGGAATTTCCGACACCGTTGCCGCCGGAACCGAGCTTGGCAGGATTGCAGAGCCTACAAAGTATTTCGCGGTAGAGGGAAGCAACCTGTACTTTGAGCTTACCAAAGAGGGTACGCCCGTGGACCCGATGCTTCATCTGGCGGAGAAGGAATAATCGGGCAATAGCTAAGGCGAAGACTGATATGTATAACTGACGGGAGCTTCCGGAAGGGGCTCCCGTTTTGATGTGTTGCAAGCCGCCCGCCGATATGCTATAATTGCAGAAAATTTGCCGCCTTACGGATATTCATTTCGGCGGCGGAAACTGAGCGGGAGACTTTTTATGGTGAAGGATAAAAAAACAGGCTTATACTGCGCTCTTGAAACCGTTATCGGGGCGCTTTGCGCTCTGGTGCTGTTTGTGCTGACGGTTATGAGCCTTTGCGGACGCGCGTATATGCCGATGACATGGCGTGAGCGCGTTATTTTCAAAAATAACGGTATATTTTTCTGGCTGGCACTCCCGGCGGGAATCGCCGTTTTGCTTGTGTTGTTCCGTTTTATTTCCAAAATCCCGCAAAGAATACTGTTTATTGTGTGCAGCTTCGTTTTTGCAGCGGCGGGATTGTTTCTTATTATTAACGCTCCGCAGGTGCTTAGGGCTGACGCGGGGAAGGTATTCCGTGCCGCGAAGCAGTTTAACAGCGGAGTTTACAGTTCTCTTAAATTCGGGGGATATATGTATATGTATCCGCACCAGCTGGGGCTTGCTACGTTCTGGCGTCCCTTGGCGTCGCTGCGGCTTGGAGTGTACGCCGCTTTTACTGTCAACCTGGCAATGGCGCTTACCGCAAATTTCGCGCTCTGGAGCAGCGCGCGGCTTGTATACGGCGAAAACAGTCCTGCCGTAAACTATATATGTATAATGCTTTTTTTGTTTCTGCCGCATCTGTTTTTTATTCTTTTTGTTTACGGCATGACGTGCGGGCTTTGCTTTATGTGCCTTGCCCTGTATTTCGGAGTAAAATATCTTAAAGGAAAAGGAAGGGCGGGCGGTTTTCTGTGCGTGCTTTTCCTGGCGCTTTCCTGTACAGTGCGCAACAATAATTACATAGGCGCGATTGCAATCGGTATCGGCTTTGTTCTTTATGCCGTAAAGGACAAAAAGCCTCTCCGCCTTATATATCCGGCGGCGGTGTTTGCGGTGACGTTTTTACTCTGCTCACTTATAAAATGGGGTTATGGGGCGGCAGCCAAAGCTCCGGTGAACGACGGTATGCCCAAAACGCTCTGGATTGCCATGGGCTTGCAGGATAACGATTTCCGTATGGACGGATGGAGCAACGCGTACAATGAACAGACTTATGTTAAAAATAACCGTGACAGCAAAAAGTCGTCGGAAACAGCCGTTAAAAATATAAAGGAAAGGCTTGGCTTTTTTGCCGAGAACCCCGGGAAGGCATTTGAATTTTTCGGAAACAAGCTCCGTTCCACATGGACCGAGCCGACTTTTCAATCTCTCTGGTCCGGACCTCTGAACGACTGCAAACAGCCCGTGAAAACAGGATTTCTTAAGAACCTTTACGGAGGAGGGTCTGCTTATGAGGCGGTAAACGAATTCGGAGCCGTTATTACCGCGATGATATATGTATCCGCTATGGCGGGGCTGATATACAGTCTTGTGTCACGCGAAAAAATCGGATTCTTCGGGCTTGTGATATGTATGTACCTTGCGGGCGGCTTCCTTTTTCATACTGTTTGGGAGACGAAAAGCCAGTATGTATACCCGTATGTATATATGCTGATTCCATTTGCGGCGAGATGGCTTTCGCGGGCGGCACAGGCGGTGAATGTTTTTTTCCATATAAAGGAAATTGAGCGCGGAAAAAAATTACATGACTAATTCTTACTGCATCTGATGACTAATTGTTACTGCACTCAAAAGGGGACAAATGTGGTACTATTTATAACAGAGAATATAAGGCGTTGTTTTTAATATAGAATTATAAGCGACGCTTGTTTTATTTTCTAAAATAATATTATTTTAGGAGGTCTTAATTACAATGAAAATTAAGAAAATTGCAGCTGCGATTCTTGCGGGAACAATGGCATTCGCAGCAATGGCGGTAAGCGCTTTCGCAGCAGACGGAGAAGGCGGCTTTAAAGAGATTGAAGTTGTTTTCAAGGTTAATGCTACCGATACGGTTGCAGCAGGCACTGAATTTGACTGGGAGCTTGCAGGACAGCTTGACGCTGACTTCAATAAAGAGGTTGGAGAATGGCCCGCAGGCGCTACCGGCAATGGAAAAGTTGGTGAAGAAGTGACTGCTGTCTGGAAGTTCGATTCACCGGTTAAGCTTGCCAAAAACTATTTTGGTCTTAAGACCAACGGCGTTGCTTGGAGCAACGATGAGGGCGCTGTAAATCCTGTTATGGAGATTGTTTCTTTTAAGGTAGACGGCAGAGAAATTGCGGTTGACAACGAATTGTTTAAGGCAAATCATACCGATAACGACAGCGCTGGCGGTAACCTTAAGGCAGTTTTCTACAATGCGTGGGACAACAACATCAAGGACAATGTAGCTATTGACATTGATGATGTAAACAGCGGAAATGCAACTGATACTCCTTCAGGAGACAGCGCAGCAACAACCGCTCTTATCCTTGCAGCAGTTGCAGCACTTGCAGTAGTAGCTACCGTTTCTGTTAAGAAGTTCGCAGCAGAGAGATAATATTAATTTTATTGTACTTAAACTACTAAAGAAGAAACACCCCCAAGGCCGGGAACGGTCAGCGGGGGTGTTTTTGTTTTTGTACGGCAGTTTATTTTACTTAAATTACCAAAACCTGATGTCGGAAGAAATTAATTTATGCCTGCCAACTTTCTTTTAAAATAGTAATTAGTTCTATAAATGCATTATTTTTATTAATGAAATTTAACGATTAGCTATTGCCAGTCCAAGTCAAAAGTGATATAATTTTAATGTAAGTGGTGTAGGATACACGCACTAAAAAACAAATTGGAGGTATTACAATGAAAAAATCTATTTTTTCAAAGGTAGCGGCTGCAGCAGTGGCAGGCGCAATGGTACTCGGAATGGCAGTAACGGCTTTCGCTGCTGACGCTGTTGCAACGGGCAGTGTTGATGCGAATGCAAATCCCGGAGTTGATACTGTTTTTATTGACACAACGGATTTGTCTGATGACGAGCGCGCAAGCATTGCTTCTATAGAGTGCTATTTTACGATTGATTCCGACTATATGAACGGCGGCGGCGGCTACAACAAGGACGGCGCTACCTGGACTGAATTTGATAAGTATGAGATTCAAGCAGCAGGCGATACCACTGTTACATTCCCCGTAGAGTCATATGCTCTCAGCGAGGACGGAACCGATTCACTTCAGATTCAGTTCTGGTGGCTCAACGCAAAGGAAGACGGCGCAGGAAGCTTTTCACTTAACGGAATTGCTGTTAAGGACGCATCAGGCAATGTTCTTAAGACTATCGGAACTGTTCCCAGCGGTGCA
>JAAVHB010000077.1 GCA_014799955.1 Butyrivibrio sp.
AATGCCCGTAATTTTTGCATCGGGAAAACGTCTGTAAAGTGACTCAAGCTCCAGACCCGTACCGCAGCCGATGTCCAGCAAGACATTCAGAGGAGCGTCAAAGTAATCCGCTATATGGGCGTATTCCTCCGCCCAATTTCCAAGATGAACGTCATCATAACCCTCAATCCGATTTGAAAAGAAATCCGACATTTCCTCAACAGGCTTGTTCCTTTCCTGAGCTAACCATTGTTTAAGCTCAAGCATATACTTATTGATTTCTTCCGATGTTGTTATTTTACTTTCCGACATATAAAATCTCCTTTCATTGCTGCCGCGCTGTCTTTCGGCGCATAACGGATTTCAAATTAATTGTACGGTGTTTGTAGGTATGGTATAATATGAATACTTAGCGAGGTTTTAACGAGCTTAGTATGAATATATGCCTGACACCTTAACGAGGCGAAGCCGAGGTTAGTTGTCATGGTATAATAAGTGCAAGCACTTATTATCATTCCGCGGTCGCCGAATATGCCTTCGGCATGCTCGGCTCGTCGCGTTTATGGTATAATATGAGTACTTAGCGAGGTTTTTACGAGCTTAGTACGAATATATACCTGACACCTTAGCGAGGCGCAGCCGAGGTTAGTTGTCAGGGTATAGTGTAATCCAGAACGGAGGAAAACATATGCAAAAAACAATCACCGTAAAGGGAATAGGAAAAATATCCGCCAAGCCGGATTATGTGCTGCTTTTCATGCTTTTAAAATCCTGTGACACAGATTATGATAAGTCTATGGAGCTTGCCGACAAAGAGCTTGAACAGCTCAAGGAGGCTTTAAGCGGCGTCGGCTTTGACAAAAAAGCCTTAAAGACCGTCGATTTTAATGTGCGCACGGAATATAATAATGTAGATGACGGCTTGGGCAATTACAGGAGGGAGTTCAACGGATATTCTGTAAACCACAGGCTTAAGCTTGAATTCGACCTTGATTCAAAAAAGCTTTCAAATGCTCTTTCGGCGGTTTCCGGCTGTCTGTCGGACCCCGAGCTTTCAATCGCGTTTACCGTCAAAGATGTCTCTGCCGTAAACGAAGAGCTTCTTTGCGCGGCGGCACAAAACGCCGAGCATAAGGCAAAAGTACTCTGCGGCGCCTCCGGCGTGGAGCTTGGCGAGTTACTTTCGATAGACTATAGCTGGAACGAGCTTAATATACGCTCGGACACACGCTGCAAGGTTCCCAGGTTTTTAAAGTCTGCTCCGGCATCGGCAGTCTCTGTGGATATTGAGCCCGACGATATAGACGTACGCGACACGGCAACCTTTGTATGGGAAATCAGATAAAATAAATCCGGGAGAAAATACCAATGGAAATGAAAGCTGTTTTAACCGATAAAATCAAGGAATGCATACAAAGCTGGGACAAGTCCGGCATTTACGCCGTATCCCTTTTTGTATACGACAACGACGACAACCCTTGTGAGCCTACCGTCACGCTGGGCTACAATACCGAAGAAAGCTTCAGGGATGCCCTAGAATACGCCTCGGACGGGCAGGAGGCAAAGTGGAATTACGCCTTCTGGCTTCAGAATGAGGAGTTGGTTTTCGGAGCCGGCGAAACACAGCCTCTTGTGCGGGAATGGCTCGAACAAAGCGGCTTTACCTATTATTCCTATGACGAAATGTTTGAGGATGAGCCGGATGAAGCTTCTTACGAAGGGATAACCGACGCGTTTGTACGGATTCTTGTCGATACCGTAAAGGAGCTTCACGCCTCCGGCTTTGTGAAGGAGCAGTTCGGGCGCGAAATCCCGCTTATCATACACGAGCTTGAATACTATGACCAAATTGCCGAGCAGAATATCGAGGCAAACGGCTTGGAGCTTGTCAGAGATTTCGCGAAATTCTGCAGAGAGTAACCCCGCAGCTTTTCACTCGGCTACCTCAGCCTTAGCTGAGGTAGCCTGTCGGTCACGGGCAGACATCGTCGATAATGAAACAAACGAGCCGCGCCGAAGCTTCTTTCAGCACGATTTTTTCCTGCTCAATAAGATTCTTAACCCGGCTTGCCGAAATTCCAATGACCTCGGCAAGCTGTTTTTCCGGGCGCAGCTTTAATCCGCAGGGATTGTGTATATCAATACGCCTCTGCCCCGCCCCGATATTTTCGTCGCTGACCTCGCGAAGCTTTACATAACCGTAACTCAGCTTCCCGAAATCAATCTCCGCCTTGTTTTTCTTAAACAGCGGCAAGCTTCTGCCCAGCTCTTCGGCAAGCGCCGCGTCGTTTTCCAGAAAGCGGGAGTATTCCTCCCCGGGAATAAGATAGCTTTTCTGCCTTTCATAGACCGTAAGCTTAAGGGTATGTCCGCATTCCTCACAGCCGTAGAGCAGCCATACGTCCAGCAAATTGCCGTTTGCGTTGACGCGGAACTTCCCCGTATTGCCGAAACGGGATTTTTTATGACAGCCTCCGCAGCTGCGGATTACCGTAAAAGACCCGTCCGGCACAATTTCATATTCAGTTTTATTTAAATAGCCCATATCTGCATCTCCTGTTAATCAGTCTGCGAATGCGCGGGCTATTACCTGTTATATTTTTCTGCAATAGCCGCGCTATGCAGAATGAATCGGTGTGCTCATAAATACCGTTCTCCTTTCATTGTTTTTGCGTATAACGTATTATAGCATTGCGCGCGTCCCGTACTCCACCCAATGCTTTTTTATAAAAAAGAATGAGCCGATACCTTGTATCAGCCCATTTTTATCAAGAAAAGCTGTATGTATTTCTCCGACAGTTTCCAAATACAATACTTACGGATTCAGTACATTAGTCTTATTTTCAGCCTCGTACAGCCTGTTATTTTGTATTCTTTATCATACTGCAGACGGCTTACGTGCTTCGATATACAGGTCTATATCTTCAATGATATAGTTCGTACCCGTTGTGTGCAGAGCTTCGTAGCAGGTATAGACATACTCCCAGACTCTGTAACGGCTGAATAATTCAGCAAGCTGCCTGCCCGTCAGATGCTTCGCCAGTTTATATTGTTCAGCACAAAAAATCATAAATTTCCCTTGACCGCTCATAGTCAATCCTCCTCCGGCAATATAAAGCCGCCCGTCTTTTTTTCTTCATCAAACATATTGAACAGGGTAAGCGGACTGAAATGCCACAGCTTCGTTTCTTCCTGCTCCAAAAGAGCGTATGCTTTTGAATTATAAAACTCGTTTGAAGCGATCATCTCATCATACGCATAATTTTCCGCAATCAAATGAACAATCTGTTCGACAAGCATGCCCATAACGGCACTGAATTTTTCTGCTTCCATCTATAATTCCTCCTGCGGTACTGTTCCGATAAATTCAAGGTAAGAAAGCGCTTTTTCGGAGGACAGTACCAACTGATTATACAGTTTTTTTATTTTCAAAGCTTCTAAACTCTGTTCCTTTGTAAGCACACCTGCCGAATACAGCGTAAAGGTCGTATATACATCATCATCTGCGACCGGACCGAAAATAAAATCATAGATTTTTCCGGAATAATTCCCGGAACGGTTTTCCGAGACAAAATCAAGCCATGCTTCGTTTGCGCTGTCGAAACGCAAAACAGAGCATTCGAAAAAAGCACGTTTCTCGTCAATCTCGTAAATGCTGACTGTCTTTACGCCTTCTTGGCGGCGTTTTGTAACCTTGTCGGCAAAGCCGATAGCCTGCGCCTTATTTGTGGTTGTGTAAAAGCCAAAACCGAAATCAAGAAATCTGTTTTGCTCAACCAATATCGGTTCGGAAACAATCACATTACTTCCGTGATATAGAATCATATTGTACCCTCCAATACTCTATCCGCAATCCTTTTTTCTTCCTGCAAGGATTTTATCATTACTTCAATATGCCGACGTTTGTCTATGAGATTACGCATATTGTCAATTTCATTCCTCGCTATATATTCGGAAACCACTTTTTTACCGTCTCTGTATTTCAGATAGTAATATGTTCTGCCGCCGACCTTTTTTTCAGAAATCGTACCCCTAGGTAAATCCGAAAGCTCATTCTGATATTTTTCCAGCATATATTCAATTCTTTGTTTTTCCTGTTTAACAGTGTGCAGAAGCAAATTCAACGCCATCACCTACTTTTCTATATTATACCCAACACAAAAAGAAATATCAACATATTGTTGCGCAAATTCAAGAAAATGTCCGACTTCTGAATAAAGAATGAGCCGATACATTGTATCAGCCCATTTTTCTTAAGATACGCCATATGCTTTTTTCCGACAAAAAATATTTATCCGCCAGCTCTGAAGCGCTGTCCCCGGAAAGCCAATCCTCGTAAATTCTCCTGTCGCGCTCCGAAAGCTCCTGCCTTATCCGCGTTTTCGCGCCCCATTCCTGTCTGTGCTCCGCCTTCCGCGGAATATAAATATTTGTGCCGTCAACATACTGCTGTATCAGCTCTATTATTTCAGCCGGAAGAATTTCCTCCGCTCTTATATAGCCCATGTCTGCCTCCTAAAGTAATATTTTCAACGATAGGAAAAGCATTGGCTATGACTTACTCTATGACTGCATAGCCAGTGCTACGCAGGAATAATATATTTGTTCATAAAAAATTCATCTCCTTTACACTCCCGCGAGGCATCTATGTGCCGAACGGGACTTTCCTTTACATTCCCGCGAGACACCAACGCGCCAAACGGGACTTTCACTTACTGTCAGGCTTTTTTTCCGCTTCCGATTACCGACACGAGATAAAACTCCGCCGCGTCGTCGGGGTGGGTTTCCGTGAGCCTTATGTCAACCTTGTGTTTCTTGTTTTCGCCATGCTCCATAACGGTGTACAGCTCAAGCTTGTCGCCCCATGTCTCGTCAAAATTTGCGTCAAGAACCATGCGGGTGCTTTCGTCGCCGTCGATAACGATTTCCGCAACCGGAGCGGGGAGCTTAACCGACTTTCTAAACTGGACGGCTATACAGCTTCCCTCAATTTCAAAGCTGATGGCATCGCCCGTATTCCCGGCAGTCCAGCCGTACTTGAAGCAGTCGGTTATGTGGCTCTGCTTGGCCGTGTCCTTAACAAAGCCCGCAAGCTGCGGCTCGCTGTTGATATTTCTGTATCTGACCGAATCCTCGTATGCGTTTGCGGTAAGCGGCGCGGGAAAATCAGTCGGTTCCGCGTCCTTTGGAGCCTTCATAATCTCTTCAAGACCGTAGGTTATGACCGAAGCGACAAGCTCGTGCCCCGCATCGTTGGGATGCAAATCGTCGGGCGTAATATCACGGTTGGGTATAAGTCCCGACACTACCGCCTGATAAACCGTGCTCTGCGTACTCACCGACGGAATATCATAATGCCTTCCGATTCTGCTGTGCATAATCTGGGCGTTTCCGCCGTTGTTGTAAAAAACATTGTGCACAAGCATAACTGCGGGCTTTGTTTTGTAGGTGTAAATCTTACGCACAAGCCCCTCGTAGGTTTCCATAAAATGCCCGTCGGATTCGTCGTTTACGGAAAATTCTATAATGACAAAATCCGGCTCGAATGCAAGCACGTCGGAATCCGCCCTCGAAACTCCGAACTGCGAGGTTGTTCCTCCGATTCCGCCGTTGATATATGTGAACTCGGCGTTCGGGAATTTTTCGCACCACCACTCAAATACCCTGTGAGCGTAGCAAAGCTCAGGGCGCGTCGCAACGCTTCCCTGTGTTATGGAGCCGCCAAGGAACGCGATGTTAAGCTTTTCGCCCGCCTCGGCTCTTTCCATAA
>JAAVHB010000078.1 GCA_014799955.1 Butyrivibrio sp.
AAAAGAGTTACAACTGCCATAAGACCAGTGAATGCCTTTGATTTAGATATTTTTTTCATACTTGACCTCCTTTGAAATGGATTGTTGCGTTCATTTAATGCGAGACCTCCGCAAGATGAATCTATGCGGAGGCTCTCTGATTTGTCCCGTTGTTATTATGAATTACTCAATATTCACTCTCTGAATGTGCAAATAGAGAGTATGTCAGCTGTTTAATAGTTTTCGTTTCATCAGGCAGAGATCGAAAACATCAAGTCTGTTATCTTCACAAAGATCAGCAGCCTTCCAATTAGTGAGCTTTATATCCGGCACAGCAAGTAGCCACTTTTGCAGTGCAACAACATCGGCTACGTTGAACTTTCCGTCTGCATTTACATCGCCAAGCACGGTTTTAGAAGCGCTATATATCACATTAATGTTTGTGAACTTCACAGAAATTATATCATCAATGTCCTGCTCCTGCTTTTCGGAGTAATCCCACCATTTCTGAACCTCAATCTTGCCATCATAGATCACGGCTGCCACGGTCTCGCCGTCATTGTCATATGTGCCGTCAAAAGTAACTGATGCTGTTTTTCCGCTGCCGAGATCAAGTGTAAAGCCCTTGCTTGACCAAAACTGTGTGCCGTCCGCATCCTCTACATTCATACACAGCGCACAGCCTGCACCTGCGTAAGAAGAACCTGCACTGGAGGTAACATCTCCGGTAATAATTATTTTTTTCAGATTCGCAGCATCCGTGATCGGAATTTCCACGTTGCCGTTCTTGTTGATTAGGCTTTCCATGTCAGTAAAAGTTTCCGTGATTTCCGTGATCTTGGTCGGATCATAAATTTCAAGATTTGCAAAATCGGAAGCATCATCGGTTACAACGATCATCGCCGCAGAATAGGCAGGGAGCGTTACATTTACTGTGTTGTCCGAAATATCGTCCACAATGTCAAGCAGACGGATGTCAGTGGAATCGCCGTATACAGCGTAGATCGCTGCTGCCTGATAGTCAGAGCCACTGTTTTTGAGCTTGATAGAAGCATTTTCCTTCTCCGTGAAGCTCTTGTTCGTGAGCATCACCGTGACCTGACTGTCATCCTTGCCGTTAATCGCAGAATAGGACGAAGCAAGGGACACATCGTCCGTCACTGTCGGGACAAGCGTATCACCGAAGCATCCGCCGTTGCCGTCATAATTTGTGTACAGTTTCATACCAGAGAAGATGTAATCGCTGCCGCCCCATAGTGTTGCCAGATACACACCGGCATCTGCATAACAGCCGAGTGCCTCTGCCTGTGCGATCGCTCCGCTCATCTCATCATCACCACCGAAATTGTACTCCGAAATAGCAAGCTTTGTACCGGGGTAATAGGTGTCAATGGATTTCTGAATGGTTGGTAGAATCGGAATATTTTCCTGACAATACTGTCCGATCCAACTATTCTCCACAAAGCCCTTTTCATAGAGAGTACGGACGGACTGCAATCTGTCCTCAGTGCTATTACGACCGGACTCGGTGTAATAGTGAATATCCAACACATCAAGCAGACGCACACCGGCCGCATCGCTTGCCTGCTTCATATCATCGAGATACTTATCAATATACCAGTGATACTTTCCACCAGATTTCACTTCATTCCATTCATCGTAATCTGCAAGGTGATCGTATGCCGTATAGCCGTAAAGAGCAGGTCCGAAAACCTCTGCTTTCGGGTCAATGGACTTGACCGCTTTGGCAAGTGCAATGGACTTTTCGGACAACTCACTGATCGTAACTGCATTTGGGTGCATACGGCTGTGCGTATGCTGCCAGAGGGCAGGCTCATTGTCAAGGCTGTAGCCCTGAATACCAGTTGCAGAGGTCGCATCACCAAGCGTTTTGACAATGTAGTTGACATATTCGTCCATGTAAACAACACCGTCAGTCAGGTCAGGTTTCATGGAAAAGGCACTGCCCTTAGTAAACTCCACCTTATTCCAGCGGTTTGAGGGTGCAGTTTCCGCCTCAGTAACACTGCCGTCCTTATCGGCTGCCACATAGCCAGCCATTTGCAGTGTTGTCAGGCGGTATGGAATATCATGCTTGACGCTAATCTCCGAAAACTCCTGCACGCACGCTGCCGGTTCATTTGAAGATGACATAAAACTATCCGAGCTGTGTTTCCAGTCCTCGCCCGCATTAGAAGCATTGGTTTCCCAGTTATATGCAGTCAATCGGTTGCCGCCCTGACGAACAGCACTGATACGCACATCATCAAGCAACGCCTCATCATCATATCTATTCATGCCATAAATGTACGGGCTGATTGTTTTATGCACACCTGACAGACCAACCGTCACATTCATCGAATATGTGTCCAATTCTGCTGCAATGACTGTCTTTGGCAGCATTGTCAGCGGAATGGTCAGTGCCGTAAACAGTGCCACACAGTGTGTAAACTTCATCATAATCACAGTTCCTCCATTCTTTTATTTGTTTGCAATACCGGAATCAGCCACGCTGTTTTGGAAAGTTCACGGCTTGATTCCGGATTCAAACTCTCTTATAACTATTATAATCATATTTCGGATGATAAGCAAGATTTTATTGCACTATGTTCAAAGATAATTATTTATAACCACCAACAGTAATATGAAATAAAGTCTTGTATTTTGGTTCACAATATGTTATAATTAAGAAAAAAGGACAAAGGAGCGAAGAATATATGAAGAAAAGACTGACAGTCGGTGTGATTGCAACAGAATGTTACCGGAACTATACCGCTGAAATGTTATGCGGTATCATTGCACAGTGTTATCAAGCCGATTGCAGTGTGATTGTGTTATCAACAAAAAACAATTTTCAAGAACCTGTGACATCACATAACTATCATGAAGCTGATTTGTTCCGGCTTATCGGGATACCAAGCTTTGACGGTTTCATCTATGACCGCAATGCCTTCAATAACAGGGAAATACAAAAACAGATTGACGATCTGCTAAAACGCACTGGAAAGCCTGTGATGCTGCTGGATGCAGGTGAACATTCCTTTTTTGAAAACACCGTTTCCCATGATCCGGAGTCATTTGAACTGTTGGTAGAACATATGATACAAGTCCACGGTCACAGGAAAATATACTGTCTGACAGGACAAAAAGAATCCTCTCAGGCGATAGAACGCCTGGAGGCGTATTTTCATGTCATGCATCGGCACGGGTTATATTATGATGACAGCTATTATGCATATGGCGATTTCTGGCGATTTGCACCTGTGAATTTTGCACAACGGCTTATCACTGGTGAGATTTCTATGCCGGAAGCTGTGGTTTGTGCCAGTGACATTATGGCGGATGCTTTAATCATGGAACTTGAAAAGGCAGGCATCCATGTACCGGAAGATATTGCTGTGACAGGCTTTGACGGATATTTAGACGAAGCACAAAGTGATGTAAGACTGACAAGCTACAAAAAGAGCTATTATCAGCTTGGTGCAAACGCTTTCAGACGACTTTACCGCATCATTACGGGACGGAATTGTCGCAGAATACCAGCGGAACGCAGTCGTATTCAGATCGGACGAAGCTGTGGTTGTATGCCAGTACAGCATCAAACCGCAAAAAGCCACAGAGAAAAGCGTCTATGCTCCGATTACAAGGAATGGTTTTTCCATAGCGGACTACTGTTTGAACTAATGCATACAGAATCACTCCATGAACTGCTTTCACTTATCGCAAACCGTGCCTATCTGATTTGTCATTGGAATCAGCTTCGCATCTTCCTGACAGATGCCTATCTGCAATCGGTACGGGTTGGAGCGCAGTTTCCTCATCACAAGGACTGCTGCGAGGTGCTTTGGTGTGACAGAGCCGGAAAGAGTAGCGGTGTTTCCGATCGTTCAATGAAGCAGTCTGAGATTGTTTCCTATCTGACACAAGAACCAGATCACCCGACAGCTTACTATCTCTCGCCGCTACATATGGATGAGCGTCAATTCGGATTCGCTGCATTATCCTTCGGTAGAATGCCCTACTGCTACCAGCCGGAGTATTGTTTGTTTATCAGTTATCTGTGCCTTGCACTGGAGCATCTGGAACGGTATGGAACACATAACACCAGTCGTGAGAAAAGTATTAATAATCCGCAACTTTACCGTCATCTCATGCAGATCAGGGAGGAAATTCAGCAACACCCCGAATCGGATTGGAGTGTACAGGAGCTGTGTCAGCGCACCCATGTCAGCAGAAGTTATCTGCAAAGAATGTATAAAAGCTATTTTGGAAAAAGTATCTTCGAGGATTTGATTGATTTCCGGATTCAGAGAGCAAAGGAACTGCTATACAGCTCAGACTACACGATTTCTCTGATCGCCGAGCTTTGCGGTTATGCGTCATATACGCATTTTGCCAATCAGTTCAAGGCACAGGAAGGGATTACACCCTCGGCGTATCGGGAGAGGTCACGGAAAAAGTGATGGACTTTGATTGCAGTATCGCAGAAAGAAACCTTTATTATGGGTGCATTTTAGCAGAAGTCACAGGCTATCAAAAAAGTCAGTAGGTATTCGGAACAAAGAATCCGACAATGAGAATGCTGGACTTGCACTTGGCGTACTTTTGGTTCAGGGCATCACTACATCGATAGATTCATAGTCGGTCGGATTTATGATATCCGAATATTGCAGAAACAAATTGTTAAGGATAAAGAAGAGGTTGTACCAAGAAATATGTAATTATACATCAAAGAAACGATTTTCCTAACCTTTATATGTTCTGCTTCTAATATGCTGGAGTTTTTTTATGCTTACTCGACTGATTTTTCTGTCGAACTCACGTTCATAAGGTTTCAAAATAGTTTTACTAAAAGAAAAGAGCATCATTTTTCCGTAGTCTATGCGGAATATGATACTCTTTTTATTTGTCGGTATAAGGTCACTTCAGATTTGCCCTTTTTTAACTGTCACAAATGTGACCGTCAAAACAAGTAAAAATTTCATAAAAGTAGTATCCATGACTGTACAACATGCAAAAAAACAGAGTACAGTTATAAACGATACTCTGTTTCTTTATTAATTTATCATATTTTTCAAAATTACTGAAATATCTCCATTAATACAAACCGACTGCCTTGCAATCTGTTCAGGGCAGAAAGCCTCACCATAATTCACGCAGACATAAACGGCATCAGGATTTTCAGCAGTCATCTGCCAGAACGGATATTTGATAATAACAGGTGTATTATATCCCACACCAAGTTCCAGAAAAAGTGTATGCTGATTACTTCTTGTGCGGAGAAAATTTTCATATCGTTCAGCTGATTTGTACCAGCCTTCATCTTGTACAAATTTGTCATCTGCACGCAGATTCATAGTCATAGGCTTACCACAATGCGGGCATTTCGGAATAAATTCTGTAAGAATTTTCATATCGTCCTGCATATCGAGCATAGGAATAATAATATCTTCATTATCCCATGTTTCCTGACAACACGGTTCACTGCACTGAAAAAGTCCGTAATCGCCTTGCGTATAGAAAAGACGTTTCTTGTCAAAACCGGCTTTCTGAAACTGGTGGTCTACATTGGTAGTTATTACAAAATAATCTTTGTCCTTTACAAGTTCAAAAAGTCGGCGATAAGTACCGTTATCAACGTCCATATAGCGATTGACATAGATGTATCTTGACCAGTATGCCCAGTGTTCTTCAGGTGTTGAAAAGGGATAAAATCCGCCTGAATACATATCCTTAAAGCCGTATTTTTCTATAAAATCAGAAAAATGTTTCTGAAATCTCTCACCTGAATATGTAAATCCTGCTGACTTGGAAAGTCCTGCACCTGCTCCGATAACGATTGAATCAGCAGTTTCTATTTCATTTTTCAGTCTTGAAATTTCAGCTGAATAATCTTTGGTAAATTTCATAATCATCATCTCCGAATACATTGAAAATAACTTTTATATTATTATTTTTAATAAATTCCCTGACTGTTTTTACCGCAATTTCTGATGCCTCCTGCTTTGGAAATCCAAACACACCGGTAGAAATACAACAGAATGCAATGCTGTCAATATTATTCTTCACCGCAGTTTCCAGACAACTCTGATAACAATTTTGCAGAAGTTCACAATGTTTGTCAGTCAGTCTGTAATGTACAATTGGTCCTACAGTATGAATCACATAATCACATGGCAAGTTATATGCAGATGTTATTTTTGCCTGCCCTGTCGGTTCGTCGTAACCCTGTTTCTGCATGATTTCCGCACATTCAAGCCTTAATTTCACGCCTGCAAATGTATGAATACAGTTGTCAATACAGCTATGGCAAGGCTGATAACAACCGGTCATTCCGCTGTTTGCAGCATTGACAATAGCTCCACATTTCAGCGTAGTAATATCTCCCTGCCAAAGATAAATATTATCCTCAATCGGTTGTAAATCCGTAATATCAGTAATACCCTTTTTCACTGTTAAATCTTTAAGGAATTTATTTTCAGCATCTATGTAATCCGAAGATACAGGCATTGCCGGACGGATATTTACAAGACTTCTATAAAGCTGAAATTGTTCCTGCTCCGACGGCGGAATAGGAATCTCACTGTATTCCGGATTTTCCTGTAAAAGATATTCTATAAGATTTTTTGAAATCATAGTCTTATAACCGCTCCTGACGGACAGTTTTCAAAACAAGCCCCACAGTGCAGACAATTATTCTGTCTGATAACGTAAGGTTCAGATTTGTCAATGCAGTTCTGAGGACAGACTTTCAGACATTTTCCGCAACCGATACACTTTTCTGTAATGCGATAACCTTTAAATTCAGCTGTTCCGTTACCGATAGTATATATTTCCCTGAAAATAGGATTAACTCCCAGATTGAAATATTCTATAGAAGCATCGCTTATCTCAAAACAGATACCTATATATCGTTTGTCGTCGGGATAGAGATTGGCAAGATACGGCTGTTCCTCAAAAATCGTATCAATATATTTTTTCTGCAATTCTTCCGGAGCAGGATAAGCCTTTGCGGAAAGTCTAATCATTTCTTTGAACTTCGTATAGACAAGTATCTGAACACGACCGTCGGCAAGGAGTTCTTTTGTTACGTTCTTACCCTTTGCGGTAAAGAAATAAAATGAATCTTCGTCGTAATGTACTGCACTTATACAGCGTATCTGCGGAGCACCGTTTTCGTCAACTGTAGCGACGTTCAGCACGCCTACAAGTTGCATTTTCTTTAAACAAGTTTTAGCATCCATAATAAAACCTCACTCAATAATTTTAACTCTGTCGGCTTTTCTCGGTTTTGTATGAGGTTGTTCACCGTCAATATATCCGAGAATAACAAAGCAGACAGCACTGTAATTTTCGGGAACATTCCAATCTTTCAGAAGTTTCTGACCCTCATCGCTTGCAAAAGTTTCCTCGCCTCTTGATATAATACAGGAAGAAATGCCAAGTTCTGTAGCCTGTAAAATCATATTCTCAGCCATACAGAAAGCATCTGCAACACGGAAAAGAAAATTTTTCTGACAGAATATCGCAACAACAGTTGGTGCATCATAAAACCAATTTTTCAGAGCAGGATTATCAATGCAACTTGGCTGTTCTTTTGAAACATAACTCCCTGAAAGTTTGGAACGGTCAAATTTTGCGAGATTCATTCTGCCTATTTTTGCAGTCAGTTCAGCATTGTGAACAGCAATCATCATACTACGCTGTCCACCACCGGCATTAGGTGCGTAATTTCCGGCTTCGAGAATAATTTCCAAATCCTCACGGCTGATTTGTTTATCCGTATACTTTCTGATAGAATGTCTTGATTTTATTAAATCCATTAATTTCATAATTTTTCACCTGTAATATTATTGTATTCTTTCCAGCATTGTGGGTCTGGAGCGTACATATTTCCGGTATATCCGTACGTCACAGCCGGACAGCCTCTGCAATATCCACGCAATTCGCATTTACCACACTTTTCAAATTTATTCCACTGTCTGTAAGTATCAAGATTTTTACCCATGAATAAATCATAGAGTGACGTTTTATGTACATTACCGATTCTG
>JAAVHB010000079.1 GCA_014799955.1 Butyrivibrio sp.
CGTAAGACTGCCCTCCTCGGTGATTTCAAATCTGCCCACCTCCCGTGAAAGAGCGTCCTCCTTTTCAAGCAGCACGCCAAGCTGGGGAATTTCTCCGCCGTTATAGTTAAAAGAAACCGGAGCTAAAAACGCGCTGTCCATAGAAAATTCCGTAACATCGCCGGAATTTTCAAGGGTATCCGAAACAAATTCCCTGAAAGCGTCATTGTCAATATAAGCCGCGATATTTACATGACCGTCGTTCAGCTTATTGTGGTAACGGTCAAAATTTTTCTTGTAGTCAGTCGCAAGCATAAGCCACAGATTCATCAGTACAGATGACAGCAGAACCAGCACAATAACAGCGACAGTCTGCCCCTTTGCCTTGCGGACATTTGAGCGGGCAATAAGTATATTTCTGTTCATATTTACCACCCCATTCTTACAAGGAATTCCGACAGTTTTTTGTGCCGTCCCTCATCATTGGCGCGGTATTTTCCCAAATCGCACTCTCCCATGATAATGCCGTCCTTCAGATACAGAATACGGTTGCCTCTCCGCGCGCTGCGCATATCGTGAGTAACCATGACCACACTCTGCCCCTGCTCGTTGAAATTTGTCAAAGTATCCAGAACATCCAGTCCGGACTTTGAATTAAGAGCTCCCGTCGGTTCGTCCGCAAAAATAATTTCGGGCGAATTTATGAGAGCCCGTACAATTCCCGCTCTCTGCGCCTCGCCGCCGGAAATCTGCGTCGGAAATTTTTTCTGTGTTTCCTCCGGAATATCAACAGCCTCAAACAGCTTCTTCGCGCGTGCAGCAATAGCTTTTTTATCCTTATTTACAAGCAGTCCCGCCGCAAGCACGTTATCAATAACACTCATTGAGTCAATCAGATAAATCTGCTGAAAAACGAATCCGCAGTGCTCCTTTCTGAACACCGCAAGCCCGTCGGAGCTCAAATCCGATATGACCTTTTCCTTGAACATTATTTTTCCGAGAGTCGGCGTATCCATTCCCGACAGCGCGTAAAGCAGTGTGGATTTACCCGCTCCCGACGCGCCCATAATCACGGTGAAATCCCCCTTATACAACTCCAAATCAATGTTTTTCAGAACGTGCTGCATAGCTCCTCCGCTTGAAAAGCTTTTGCTGAGCCGCTCGGTTTTTATCAGCGTCTCCTTCATGACAAAACCTCCTAACATTCCCGCGAGGCGCCCTGCGCCGAACGGGACTTTCCGCTAACATTCCCGCGAGGCACCCTGTGCCGAACGGGACTTTTTTTTACACGTTCTATTATGCCCCTTCAAACCTTAACGGTCTTTAAGCATTCCTTAAATATTCCTTAAATCGTATTGAAAGTGTCTTGAGCCGAACGGGAGTTTCCGCTAACTTTCCCGCGAGGCGTCTTGCACCGAACGGGAGTTTCCGCTAGCTTTCCCGCGAGGCGTATGGCGCCGAACGGGACTTTCCGCTAAGGGAAATAAACACCGTCACTGCCAGTCCGTTCACTCCGTTTTCGATGTCAAGTCCTCCGTTCATTTCCCGCATAAAGCCGTCCGAAATATACAGTCCCAGACCCGCTCCTTCTATATTCCGGGAATTGCTCCCCCTTTTGAATTTTTCCTTCAGCAACGGCAGTTCTTCCTCGGGAACACCTCCGCCGTAATCCTCGATTCTGACCGCAAGACGGTTTTCGGCTGTAAGCAGGGTTACATTTACGTCTATCTTTGTATTTGCGTATTTATATGAATTGGCAAAAATATTGTCAAAAACCTGCTGAAGGCGAAGCTTATCCGCAAAAACCAAGCATTGCGGAATTTCCGGAATCCCTGCGTAATGAAAATAGTCGGCGCTTTCAAGCATTCCGTAAAGCTCGCCGCCGTTCATGTCCGCGGGTTCAACGGTAAGCCTCTGCAATTCCTCAAGCGTCGCAGAAAAGAGATTCGTTACAAGCGTGTTAATCTGGTCCGCCTTACGGATAATATGCATATAGCTGTCACAGGTTTTTTCGTTTTCGGCAATAGCTTCGCCGACCTCGGCGGCGGCTTTTATGCTTGCAACCGGAGTTCTTATGTCGTGAGAAAGCTTCGCGACAAGCTCTTTTTTGCTCTCGTTCGCCCTTGCCTCGGCTATTCTGGCTTTTTTCAGCTCGCTTCGCATTATGTCAAAGCTTTCGGTAAACGCCCCGAAAATATTCTGCCTGTCCATTTCCAGCGGAATGTCAAGATTTCCGCCCGCCACGCTCCCTGCAAAGCCTTTCAGCTTCCCGAACGGCTTTATGACCGCACGGTTAAGATATACAAGATATATTACGCACAACGCGCACTGAATAATCATTGCGGTTAGCAAAAAAAACGTGATTTTCCGTCTGGCTGTTTCAAACCTTTCCTCGCTGTCGCTGTATATTATAATCTTGCCTGCGCTTAAACCGTCAATTTCAATATCGAGGATTATGTCGCGGTGAATTACCGCCTCATTTATGTTTTCGCTCAATCCTTCTTTCGTTCTGAATATTACCGTGCCGTCGCCGTCTAGCACCGTATAATCAAGTCCGGTGTCATTCCGGTGCTTTTCGATTTCGCCCCAATCCCGGCGCACCGACTGCACCGCCTCGTTTATCTCGACAGCATCCTGCCTGCTCTCCTGACTTTGATTCATAAACCAAACCAAAACCAGAATTTCCGCGGCAAAAACTATAATCAGTCCAAGCAGAAAAATTTTATGTTTCATTGCTTTCCTCCGCAAAATCTGTAACCGTCACCCCATACGGTGATAACATATGTGGGGTTGCCCGGCTCGCGCTCAATTGCCTCGCGTATTTTTCTTATATGCACGTTAAGCGTACCGTCGCCCGTAAATTTGTCGCCCCAGACATTTTCAAAAAGCTCCTGCTTTGAGATTACCCTGTTTTCGTTTTTTATAAGATAGGACAGCAGACTGAATTCCAGAGACGTAAGCTTGACGGAACTGCCGTTTACAAGCACCCGCCGCGCGTAAAAATCAACCGTCAGCCAGCCGTCGGAGTATTCCTGTGCCTTGCTCTGACCGTATCGTTTCAGAACCGCCTTGACCTTTGCTAGCAGAACTCCCAGTGAATACGGTTTCTGTATATAGTCGTCGCCTCCGATGTTAAGCGCGATAATCTTATCGTCGTCGCTTGTCCGGGCCGAAATAAACAAAATCGGAATCTGCGTTTTTTCCCTTAGCTCTTTACACAGCTCAAAGCCGCTGCTGTCTCCGAGATTTATGTCAAGAAGCAGCAAATCAGCAGAATTGTCCTCAAAGAAATCTCGGCATTCCGAAGCATCGTACACCACGGCGGTATTCACCCCGAACATATTAAAATATTCCGCCGTGCTGTCGGCAAGCATCTTTTCATCGTCAATTATCAAACAGTCGTACTTCATCGCAGCCCTCCTAACATTCCCGCAAGGCGTTAACATTCCCGCGAGGCGCTGCACGCCGAACGGGACTTTCCTTTGGCGCCGAACGGGACTTTCCTAAAACGGATGTCGAACTAAGTATACTATTCCTTTGGGAAAACATCAAACAAAAAAGACTGCGTAAGTTTAATTACACAGTCTTTCCCGATTCTTATTTTACATTTTAAAAAACGCATGTCCGCCGTACTCAAACAGCTTTATCAGATTCTCTGCATGCCAGCTTCCCGGTCCTGCCGCATAAAGGCTGGCAAAAAATGTCGCGCCCTGGGAGTAATCCTCTCCGGCAAGCGCTCTCTCAACCGCCTCAACGGTCGTCTGAGATACCGTTACCGAATAAAACCTTCCGTCCATAACGGGCTGGAACTGATGTCCGTTCCCCTGAAAAATGACATCTGTCAGATTATCTGGAAAATACGAGCTTTTCACTCTGTTGATTACGACATTTGCAACGAGTATTTTGGACTTCATATCTCCGCCCGTGGCCTCCGCCTCGACAATCCTCAGAAAATTCTCATAATCCGTTTTACTGTAGCTTATAACCGATGCCGAAACCGTTTCAGTCTCAGTCGCTTTTTCGGTTTCGCTCTCGGTCTGCTTCTGCGAGGGCTGTTCCGCCGTCAAAGCCTCCGTATCCTGTTCCTTACTTCCCTCGGTACTTTCAACCCTCAGATGCGTCACACCATACAGACCGTGAATCTTATCGGTTTCAACCTCGGCAATTTCCTCTGATTCATACAAATCCTGTACTATTTCTTTGCCGTCTCTTGGTCCGTCTGCGGCGTTCTGATTATCTCCCCGGTATGTAAACGCATCCGTTATCACACCGAATATCAGAATGGCAGCCGCAATTACGCCCGACAGCTTTGAGTTAATACCAGACATAATTACCTCTTTCTTATTATTATTTTGGACTTACGCGTCCGTGCCTTAAGGCACAGTGCGATTATCGTATTTTTGTCCGAGTCTGTCAACAAAACGCCGAATTTTTGTGAACTTTTTGTTTTGTAACAATTCTGTAACAATTTATACCAAAATTTTGCACAAAAATTATTTTATATTTTTAAAATAATTGTAAAATTTTTCCATTTACTCGGGCGGTTTCATTTTATTTACAATAAATAACTGGCAAATTTTGTCAGAGCATTCCCTATTTCGGCGCAATTTTAAGCCATAAAGTGGGGATTATATCCTGATTTTGTGAGGTTTTTAGGGAAAAAAACAATGAAATTTAAGGAGTGAAAATGTAAGATATTGCCTTTTCTTACATTTTTAGTTATACTGATATTATTCAAGGAGGCATAAGGAGCAGCATGGAAAATCCCGCAGGAGTATATACCGCGCGGCAAAAAGACGGTACGGTATATTATCGCAGCAGCATAACAATACACGGCAGACACATAAGCCTCGGCAGCTTCGCCACGGCAGGGGAGGCTGGCAAGGCTTACGACGAGGCTCATGTGCTTTACGCCTCCGAAATGACAATCGACAGTTATTCGGACGATTTTATACTTCCCTTCAAAAAATACGTTTCGCTCGTTAATTACAGGGATAACGGCATATATTTCAAAACTCCCGTATACATATACAGAAAATATTTTACATATTATCTATCTCCGTCATATTCCCTCAAATTTGATGTGGATGATTTGTTTTACTATTCCACCCGCTCGATTATGCAAAGGGGCGGGCATATTTTCGTGTCGGATTTCGGAATGCAGGTCAATATACTTTCCCGCTACGGAATCAGAGGGCACGCGGTATGCGGAAGGGATTACTATTTCGCCAACGGCGAC
>JAAVHB010000080.1 GCA_014799955.1 Butyrivibrio sp.
AAAGAGCCCGCAAAAGCGGACTCGACAATTCGGTCAAATCCACTTATTGCTCGAATACGGTGCATCATGTCATGCACGCGCCTCGCTCAGGTTAGCACCTTCCTTACCGGGGTTGCCGTGACTTCGCAGATCCTATGTATCTCCATCACTCTGAATAAGCGGCTCAATTACAATTATTCGATTGCAGATTTATTGTACTCCTGTACGCAAATGTAGTCAATACCTATTTTATCGAATTTGACAGTCCGGACAGCCGAATATATAATTATATAAGAAAAATATTTTAAGAGGAGTTAACCTGTTAAATGACACAGACTTATTTTGATATTTTCCGAAGCTGTTTTGACTGTTTCCGGTTCGGAATAAATGATTTTGAAGAAATCAGCGGTATTTCGGAATGTGTGAATTTCGATTGTTCAGACAACGGAAAAACCGTGGGCTTCGCGTCGGTTCAGGACGATAATGTCAGACTGATTTGCGTGCTGCCCGAGTACAGTGGACGGGGCTTCGGGACAAAGCTTCTTTTGCGGGCGGAGGAATATATACGCTCGCTTGATTACGGCTGTATAAACATAGGCGGCACGCACTCCAGGCTTTTCATCGGCGCGACATGCGAAAGCGTCGGTTTTTTTGAAAAACACGGATATAAATTCGGCGCGGAGATGGCTGAAATGTGCGGAGACGTACGGGAACTCAGCCATGGCGGCCGTAATTCCGATAATGTCCGCTTCGGATATTTTAACGGTGAAAAAGAAGCTTTGAAAAAAGCTGTTGACAAGGTTGACGGAGACTGGACGCGGTATTTTGATGAGGGCGACGTTTTCTGCGCCTTCTGCGGCGGAGAAATCGCCTCCTTCTGCCTTCTGGGCGACGACGAAACCTGTATGCTGTCGGACTCCGAAAGCAGAATCGGCTCCATCGGATGTGTCGGAACGGTTCCGGAATTCAGGCGGCGCGGCATAGGTCTTGACATGGTCGCGCGTGCCTCAAAGGAGCTTGAAGCCCGCGGCTGCGATAAGATTTTCATACATTATACTCATGTGTACGACTGGTACGCAAAGCTGGGTTATAAGACATTTCTCCGTTTAAAGCTCGGCGGAAAACCGACGGCGCGCTAGTCCGCGCGCCTGAAGCCCTTCGGAATCGGTCTTCTGAATATTTTATGACGGAAAGCAAATACGAGCGCAAGCAGCCCGACAGCCGCTATTACCGCCGCGGCGATAAGCCAGCTCCTGCCGCTTATACTTCTCATATCAAAGCATCGCACGTTAATCCACATCTGATTGATTTCCTCGTTGGCTTTATCGTCGAAATACCACATGACCGCGCTTTTGGCAATCTGCTCCTCACCGGGATACTGCGCCGAAAGCTGTCGGTTTGCCTGCTCGGCGGGAGCGGTCACGATATACTCGGAATCGTTACTGTCACCGGAGAAAAAATATCCCACGGGATATTCCACGGTGTCCTCATCGTCATCCTCCGCACCGTAGCACCATTCAAGATATTCATATATAAGAGAGCTGTCCCCTCCGGCAATCGCCGAGGTGTATCCTATATAATACATATTGCGGATTACATTGTCGGGACGCGACATAAAGTTTATAAACGCCTCCGCCGCCTGCTTCTTGGCGTCGCTGCCGTTTATTCCGTTCTTAAGCATAACCCATCCGTCAAACCACAGATTTGTGCATTCCTCGGGTATCGCCCAGCAAAGCTCCAGTCCGTCAGCCTCTGCCTGGTCCATCGCGTAAACCGCGTCGCCCGACCACTGAAGATTGGCAACCACCTTGCCGCTTACCATATCGGATTTACCGCTGTCCGTTTCAAAGGAATAGACGTTTTCGCGGATCTCCTTAAGCTTTTCCTCGGCTCTCTCAATGGTCGCGCTGTCGGTGTCATTCATAATCAGCGCAAGCCTTTCCCGATAATCCGGCATTGATACAAAATCCGCGTCGGTAAGCTTATCCGCATTAAGAATCGCGAGCGTGGGAAAATAAGCGTCACGCACATTATCCTTTATCGTAACCTGTCTGAAATACTTATCGTTCGCGAGAATGTTCCATGTCAGAGCGTCCTCTTCGTCAACGTATTCCGGATTGTAAAGCATTCCGGTAATGCCCCACATGTAGCCCGCGGCATAGCGCGACCATTTTTCGCCGTTTATTTCGTTTTCGTCAAAAACGCTCTCTATATACGGCGACACACCTCTGAAATAATAGTTTTCCTCTTTATTTTTGTCAAAAAAATCCTCCGACAAGGGCTCAAGCATATCCTCGGACATGAGCTTCATAATCATATAATCCGACGGGCACACCAAATCGTACATACTTCCGAGCGTAAGCTGGCTGTACATCTCCTCGTTGGTTCCGAAGGTTGAATACTCCACTCTTACCTTAACTCCGTAATTATCGAGATACCACTCTTCAAAATCCTTTATCATATTATTTTCACCGAATATATCCGCGCTTTCAAGGTCAATCACCTCGTCCTCGCTCCAGCCGCCCTCATCGATATATTCCTCCCAGCTGCATACCCGGAGTACGACCTCCTTTTCGGCGGCCTGCACACTCGCTGTATACCGCGGCGTCCCGAAGGCAGCCAGAAAGACCGCGGCAAGAACCGCCGCAATTACTCTAAATCTCACCTTTGACATTCTTTGTGCCCGCCTTTCTCCCCGTAATAATATTGCCTCCGACGACCACCGCGAGAATCAGCACAAACATAACCGTGGAAAGCGCCCAGAGCGCGGTCTTAATCTCGGTGTGCGAGCCTCTTGTTGCGTTCACGACATAAGTGCTTATAGTATCAAAGGTCGCAGGCTTTGTGTATGTAGTTATAAAATAATCGTCAAGCGACAGCGTTACTGATAAAAGGAAGCCCGACACGATTCCCGGAATCAGCTGAGGGATTACGACCTTAAAAAGCGCCTGTCCGGGGTTCGCTCCCAAATCAAGAGCCGCCTCGTAAATGCTGTTATCCATCTGCTTAAGCTTCGGAAGCACCGACAGATACACGAAGGGCGCGGTCAGCGCCACATGACCTATTATCAAAGGCAGAAAGGAATCCTTATTCATTTTAAGCACAACTATGAGCAGCACGCAGAGAGAAAACGCCGTCACAACCTCCGCGTTGACCACAGGTATCTGATTTGAAAGGCCTACAAGGCTCTTTATTCCTTTTTTTGAATAAAAAGCGCCGATTGCCCCCGTCGTTCCCAGAACCGTGGAAACCGCCGACGCTCCGAAAGCAAGCGCAAAGGTTCCGCCTATCATTCCGAGAAGCTCCCTCTTTGTGAACAGCGTCACATAATTTTTAAGCGAAAATCCGCCCACGGTTCCGATGGTCGCCGTATCCGTAAAGCTGTATACCATAAGAATCAGAATCGGCAGGTACATAAACAGGAGAACCAGTCCAAGCCATGCCGAACTCATTATTTTTCTCATCATAGCAGCGCCCCCCTGTTAGATTCCTCTTCATTAAAGCCGTTTGTCGCCAGTGTAATAACGAATATTATCAAAAGCAGCACAATGGATATCGTTGAGCCGCTGTTCCAGTCGTAGGCGTTGAAATAGCTTCCTATCAGGCTTCCCATTATATATGTGCTGTTATATAACATATCAAGAATTACATAATTGGTCATCGCGGGCAGAAATACCATCGTAACTCCGCTGATTATACCCGGAACGGACAGCGGAACCGTGACCTTCCAGAAAACCGCCGCTCTTCCCGCTCCCAAATCCGCCGCCGCCTCGCTGAGACTGTTGTCAAGCTTGCTCATCGCGGTATACAGGGGCAGTATCATAAACGGAAGGAAATCGTAGGTCATGCCGATTACGGTATTGAGGAAGGGATGAAAAGCAAGGTTCCCCTCAATAAAGGTCAGCACCTCCTTAAGCGCAACGATTCTCAGCGTAAAGTTAATCCACATGGGCACAATAAAGAGCATCAGAAGAATTGACTTGCGCTTCATACGGCTCTTTGCGAGAATGTATGCCACGGGATACGCGATAAGAAGGCACACCGCCGTCACGGTTACCGCCACAGCCATACTGTAGCACAGCGTATCCATCGTATTCGAGCTTGTAAAAAAGCCCCTGAAATTTGAAACGGTAAATCTGCCCTGCCCGTTGGTAAAGGTGTAGTAAAGCACCACGAGAAGCGGCGCTATAACAAAGCATACCAGAAAAGCCGCATATGGTATGCAAAGCTGTTTACGCGAAAATCGAAATCTCATCATGCTGCTCCTTTCCTTGTGATTGCGCTGCTTTTAAGCGCATAGTGGTATACCCGAAGGGTGTTTCCTTATTACTGCGCTGTCTTTAAGCGCATAGCATCTCAGTCCGCGTCCCTGAACGAAAGCTCGATGCTTTCCTTCGGAATTATAATACTTACATAATCCTGCTCATTCCAGAGATACTCGTCGTGAAGATGTATATCCTCCTCGTTTTCGGTTCTGACGATATAATGATAATGGTCGCCCTTATAAATAAGCGATATGATATTTCCGCAGGTTCCGCCCTTTTCCCTGTCGTCGCTCATGGTAACCGCTTCGATTGGAACCGTTACGGTCACGGGTACGTCCGCGGTATTTATTCCGTTGCCGTTTTCATCCACAAGAATCCCGTTTTCCGTCATTCTCGAATTCGGATAAAGCTTCGTCAAATCGCATTCAAACTCGCCGTCGGCAAAACGTACTGTATAATCTCTTGTAAGCTCTCCGTCAAATACATTGCGGTTGGTTTCCGCAAGAATAACATGTATCCCGTCGGGTTCAAGCCTCATTCCTATTGTCGCACCGACCACGGCGTTCTGCGTGCTCTGTATTACAATCTCGTTGACGCCCGACTCAACGATGATTTCATAGTGCATTCCCTTGAAAATAACGGAACTGACCACTCCTGTTACCGTTCCGTCCTCCGGAGCCGTCATAATCACGTCCTCGGGTCTCACGACCACATCCACCTTTGCTCCGAGAGCCATATCGTCCACACAGTCAAAATCCGCTCCGCAGAAACGAACCTTTTTGTGTCCGACCATCTTACCGTCAAAAATATTGCTTTCACCTATGAAATCCGCCACAAACACGGTCCGGGGCTCGTTGTATATTTCCTCCGGAGTTCCTATCTGCTGCACCATTCCGTCCGACATTACAACGACACGGTCGGACATCGTAAGAGCCTCCTCCTGGTCATGCGTGACATATATAAAGGTAATGCCAAGCTCTTTGTGCATAGCCTTAAGCTCAAGCTGCATTTCTTTGCGCATCTTTAAGTCGAGCGCGCCCAGCGGCTCGTCCAGAAGCAGGATTTCCGGCTCGTTCACGATTGCCCTAGCAATCGCAATACGCTGCTGCTGTCCTCCCGACAGCGTGGAAACGCTTCTTTTTTCAAAGCCCGCAAGGTCAACGACCTCAAGGGCATGGCTTACCTTCTCCTTTATTTCCTTTTTGGAAAGCCGCTCTTTGCGGATTACGGTTTCGCCCGCATCGTTTTTGTAGGTCACGTCTCTGGTCTTAAGCTTCAGCCCGAACGCCACATTGTCAAAAATATTGAGGTGGGGAAAAAGCGCATACCTTTGAAAAACCGTGTTAATCGGCCTTTTGTGCGGCGGCAGCTTGCTTATATCCTCTCCGTTAAGCAGAATCTGCCCCTCGGTCGGTATATCAAAGCCCGCAATCATGCGCAGCGTCGTCGTTTTTCCACAGCCCGACGGTCCCAGAAAGGTCACGAATTCTCCTTTTTTTACCTCAAGATTAAAATCCTCGACGGCAACAAAATTATCTTCAAAGCATTTCTTAATACCCTTAAGCTCAATTATGTTTTCCATACGCAGCTCCTCCGCCCTTTCATTTGTATCGCCCGCCGCTTTCTCCGGTCGCCTTTATGTTATAAAAAAAGCCGTACCAATCAAGATGCTTTCCGTTCCTGACCAGTATGGCTTTCGTTCCTGTTGCGGTATCGTTTATACGATAATATATTATCATATGTCCGTTGTCAATATATTTATTTTTTGAGAAAAAGTCCTATCCCACCACGCGGAATTCAAACTGCCGTATATCCTTTTCGCATTCTGCCTTGACCATTTCCGCTCCGAGCAGCCTCATCTTGCTGTCAAAGTCCTCATAGCCGCGCTCAATATACTTGATGTCGTCAATCATTGTAACGCCCTCTGCTACAAGTCCCGCTATTACAAGCGCGGCGCCCGCGCGTAAATCCGGAGCCGTTACCTCCGCTCCCGTCAGCTTATCAACGCCCGAAATAATCGCCGTGTTGCCCTCGACCTTTATATCGCAGCCCATTCCGGAAAGCTCGTCAACGTATTTGAAGCGGTTTTCCCATATGCTTTCGGTAACAATACTGGTTCCGCTGCAGATGGATAACATAACCGTCATCTGCGGCTGCATATCCGTGGGAAATCCGGGATACGGCAATGTCTTTATATTGGTATGCTTAAGCACGTCGGTTCCTATAACGCGTACAGCCTCGTCGTATTCCTCAACCTTGCATCCTATCTCGACAAGTTTCGCTGTAATCGCCTCAAGATGCTTGGGTATTACATTTTTTATAAAAACGTCGCCCCTTGTTGCCGCCGCGGCAATCATAAAGGTTCCCGCCTCAATCTGGTCGGGGATAATTGAATACGAGGTGCCGTGAAGCTTCTCGACGCCCTTTATCCTTATGACATCAGTTCCCGCTCCCTTTATATCGGCTCCCATGCAGTTCAGGAAATTGGCAACGTCAACGACATGAGGCTCCTTCGCCGCATTTTCGATTATTGTCCTTCCCTCGGCAAGACATGCCGCGAGCATAATGTTAATCGTCGCGCCCACCGTTACCACGTCAAGGTATATATGTCCTCCGACAAGCTTCTCGGTGCTTGCGCAAATCATTCCGTGCTCTATCTCAACCGACGCGCCCAGAGTTCTGAAGCCCTTCATATGCTGGTCTATCGGTCTGCTCCCGATATTGCAGCCGCCGGGCAGCACTACCTGCGCGTTTCCTTTTTTGCCTAACAGCGCTCCAAGAAGATAGTAAGACGCTCTTATTTTTTTAATATATTCATAATTAACGGTAGTGGAAAAAATAGTTCCTCCGTTAATCTTAAAAGTATGCTTATCTATTCTCTCAACAATGGCGCCTATATCTTTAATGGCGTCAATAACAACTCTCGTATCTCTTACATCCGGTACATTATCGATTGTAACCGTTTCGTCGGACATAATGGCAGCAGCCAGAATTGCCAGCGCGGCATTCTTTGCCCCGCTTATCTCAACCTCGCCCTTAAGACGGTTCCCACCTCTTATGACATATTGTTCCATTTATTTGAACCTCAGAATTTATTATCTTTTCAAATGACACGTAAGGATATTATAGCACAAAAAAAAGTTTTGTAAACTATTATTTGTCCCCTCTCCGCAAACTATTCATAATAACTGAGTTTTCATCCGTTTTACCGTGTCCCGGATTTTATGCCTCATTAAGCATTTTTTGCGATAATATTTTCCCGACGCAGTACATAATTACGGCGATAACAATGAATATCAGGACAAAGGTGTTGACCTTTTCCTTCCAGCGCATGGCGATAATAACGGCATCGCCGATTGCCGCAATCACAATCGGCGCTGTATAAAAGAGATTAGCGCCGTTCCCCATGAAAAGCTGCCTCATCATCAGCATGAACGAAACAACAAGCGCCGCCATAACCGCAGCCTCTATTATGTGAAAGGCGGGCGCGGCTTTTATCTGCACGCGGTACATTACCGGAATCGCCATCGAAAAGGCGGTAAGATAGGCAAACGAGAACCATCTCATGAACATATTGTCCCCGCCCGAATGTGCCGTCACTATTTTAAGCGCCATTGCTGCAATCAGAGCGCCGTATGAAGCAAACTGAATTGCGGGCACCGTATGCTCAGTATGCACCATACCCGAAAAAAGCAGTATTCCCGCGGCAATACTCAGCCTGCCGTAGTCTATCCGCCCGTAAAGAGCCGCGCTCCTGTCAAACAGTCCCGCAAAAAACTCCCTGTTCCAGCCGGCAAGAAATACCGCCGCCGCAATCATGGAAACAATTGAAACAGAGTACACAAATGCGTTAAACGCCGAGTCGTAGAGCCTTACCTCGGAATCTTTCACGGAACGGATAAGACTTTGAAGCCTTTCGCCGTACAAAACAACAAAATAAATAAAAATCAACATATTCATGGCGTACACAGCCCATGAAACCTTTTCGTTTATCATTTACATAAGACTCCTTTTTAATTTCCAAAAAGAACTGCCGCCGTATGATTTACAATCATCAGGCGGCAGACAAATCAATTCTGCTTTAATAACCGGTATATTCCACAGGGTTCACCGTACATCCGTTGATAAACAGTTCAAAGTGAAGGTGAGGTCCCGTCACCACTCCGGTTGCTCCGGAATAGGCTATAACCTGTCCCTGCGTGACATTCTGTCCCCACGCAACCGCTATTGAGCTGAGGTGTGCGTATCTTGTCATGCTTCCGTCGGAATGCTTGATGTCCACGCAGTAGCCGTACGCGCCGTTCCAGCCTGCCGTAACCACTACTCCCGAGGACGACGCCCTTACCGACGTTCCGCTCGGCACATACCAGTCAACTCCGCTGTGGAAGCCCTGATAACCGTATACGGGATGTATTCTTGCTCCGTAAGGAGATGTGATATACGAACTGTTGACCGGCTTGATATAGGTGGGAGGTGTGAGTGTTCCTCTCTCGATTATCTGGGGAACCGCTTCCCTCTCAATCTCCTCGTGAATTATCTCGCGCCCCGATTCAACACCGTTTACGGTAGTAACAAGCGCAACTACCGAACGCTCGCCCTGAACGCTGTTCTGAACAACGCTCTCCGTTCCTATATACCATGAATTATTGTCAATATACTGTACGGGAGCGTCATAGCTCTCGTCATATGTCTTTTCCTCAACCACCACAAGAGAAATCTCCGATGCGGGAACGGTTACTATTACCACATCGTCTATGTATATCGCGGTGTCAATCGTCATTCCGTAATTAAGGGCAAAAAGCTCGTCAAGGGTGAGCCCGTGACTTTCCGCAATCCCCCAGAGACTGTCGCCCGATTTGACCGTGTAGACGCCCTTCTCGGCATGTTCCTTGGTGATAAGCTCGTACGCCTCGTCCACCGAAACAATATTGCTTTCATTGGCCTTGGTCATTATAATTTCAACGTCCTCGACAAAATCAACCGACAGAACGCCGTTAGTATATGTCGGCTCATCGTCCTTGACTGCTGCCGCGGCGTCTCCGTCTTCCGACGCGAGAACCTTTGCCGCCTCGTTCACCTGAACGTCAGCCGATACGAAATTAGTCTTAAGGGATGTATAAGCCCCGCTGCTGTCCTCAACCAGCTCCACCGAAAACTCGTTGGAATCGCTGTATTTGTTCTTAACCTTTTCCAGAAGCTCCGACACATCGTCTTTTGAAGCCAACGTAACAGTGAAATCGTCAATTCTTACCGTGTACGCAACCGCGTCGGCGCCGGTTTCATGCGCGCCCGGTTTAAGCTCTCTGTAAATCGAATTGGTAAGCTCCTCTTTTGAAAGAACCGCTCCTCCGTTTTTCTCGACATACATGTCCAAGTCGGCCTCTACAAGAGTAAGCCCGTTGTTTGCGGTGCTTATCCTGCTTCTTGCCGCAAGAAGCGCTTCCTTTGCAATCTCTCCGTCGCTTACATATCCGAGCTCCTTACCGTTAAGCACAACCATGTATCTGTCCTCGGGGGTATAGGTTGTCTCGGTTCGTATTATTTTATGTGTAAAAGGAATTGCCACAGCTAAAAAAAGCACTGCCATTACAGCGGTTTTCAGATACGGCATATATGATTTTAAATGCTTGAATACTGACTGCATTTTTTCTCCTTAATAAACTTGTTAACTTTTGTAACATTTCTGTAACAATTGCATTCTAACAGATATTCCGCGCTTTGTAAAGCAATTTTTTATAATTAAGGGGAAATTTTCATTATTTTGTCACATTTTGTCGAAGAAAAGGCGCAATCCGTTGTTTGAGCCCGCGTACCGCCTCCTCTATCGTAAGTCCGTCAAGCTTAACCGTAATATCGGCGTACCGTTCATACAGCGGTGCTCTTTCATTATATAAATCCAAAAGAGTCTGCCCGTCCCGCATCGCCACTCCGCGCCCCTCCAGATTGGAAAGCCTTGAGTTTATCGTCTCATACGACGCGCTCAGATAAACAACCGTCCCGATTGACGCAAGATGCCTCATTGCCTCTCCGCCGTATATTACGCTGCCGCCCGTGGCGATAACGCTTCTGTCAGCGTCAATGCCGGAATTTATACGGTTTTCCACCCGGATAAAACCGTCATGCCCCTCCTGCTCTATTATTTCCTTTAAAAGACGTTTTTCGACATTCTGAATCACAAGGTCCGAATCCACAAACCCATAGCCCAGCACCTTGGCAAGCACTACTCCGATGCTGCTTTTGCCCGCTCCCGGCATACCTATAAGAACTATATTGCTTTTCATTTTATTTTCCCTTTTTCTGAACCGAATATCCGAATTTTCCCAATTTTTCACCGAGTTCAAAATACTCTCCGTGCGAATACGCCACAAGTCCGGCGTCATTCAGATTGAACTTTCCTTTTTCGTCCATAAAAGAATCGTCAACCGTTACGTTTACGATTTCGGCAATGAACATATCGTGGCTGCCGAGCCTTTTTATCTCCCTCACCGCGCACTCCATATTGAGCGGACTTTCGGCTATTCCCGGCGCTTTCACAATCTTTGACGGCTGGGGTGTAAGACCAAGCTCCTTAAACTTGTCAATATCTCTTCCCGAACGCACGCCGCAGTAATCCGTCGCGAACGCAAGCTCCTTCGTCACAAGATTGATTACAAATTCCTTTGTTTCTTCTATTATAGAATGCGAGTATCTTTCCGGTCTTATCGAAACCGACACCATAGCGGGGTCCGAGCATACCGTGCCCGCCCATGCCACCGTAATTATATTCGGCTTTTCCTCCTGCCTCGCGCAGCTCACCATAACCGCCGGAACGGGATAAAGCATATTTCCCGGCTTCCAATCCTGTTTTGCCATACTTCATTGCTCCTTTCTTTTTTCAGCAAATAACGGTACACCCAAACGGCGTTTCATAAATCCTCATGAAAAACCATTTCCAAATTCTCGTCACTTTCCCAATGAAACAGTATTATATAGTCCGAGGTCTTATTTTCCCCTCTGAACCTCACAAACAGCCTGTATTCTCCCCTCCGGTATATCAAAAAAGGAGCCGTCATGGGTTCGTTTTCATATATCCCGACATATTCGTCGGGCTCTCCGATTCCTGAAACTACCTCGTCCGCCGTCATTCCGCGCTCAAGCGACCGCCCCAAAGCCAAAAGGTATTCATCGTCGGGCATATTGGCATCCGGCATACTCATTTTTTCCGCCGTCTGTCCGGCGGGGTCCGGCTGCTTGTCCGAAATCCCTGAACTCTCCGCGACTTTTTTATCCGCGCACGCAGTAAACGAAAACGCGGCGCATATTAAAATAACGGTTAAAAGTTTTTTCACCGGCTTATTCCCCCTTGCACCGATATACACAGTTTTTTCAGCGTATCCGTTCTGAATTCCTTTTTATGTCTGAAAATCCTGCAAAGCGCGTCAAAATTTTCCTCGGAATGCTCAACCTCCCTTGAATAGAGATGCGTTATTTCCACCTGCTCCTTCAGAGTGAAACTGCCTCCGTTTGCCCTCCAGCATGCCATATCGCACTGCATAATCATAAGGGTGCTCACAACGCCCATCTTGACCTTGGTCAGAACGTCGCCGTCAAAAACTCCCTTCATAAAATACCGGAAGGTAAAATATGTGAGAAGATTTTCATACTCGTACTCCTTATCACGGTATGCCTCCCAAAAAGTCCCCGCGGTTTCGCCGTAGCCGCCGCGGTAAAGCTCCGCGTCAACCTTCTCGCACAGGGCAGGCCATTCCGGTTTTATAATTACCTGACAAAGATAATGATGAAAATATTTGCGGAATATTTTTGTCAGTGTTTTCTCTGAAAGCTTTTCCGTGTTCTGAGCCAATGCGTCACAAGCCTTTTGACACGCTCCCGTCAGGCTCACGATTTTATCCGGCTTTTTTATAACGCTCTGAATCTGTCCGGCAAAATCAAGCAGAAAAACCATGCGCTCGAAAATATTTTGTTCCCTGTCTGAAATTATCTCATACGCTTTGTCCCTCGCTTTCATAAGCGCGAGGAAAAGATCTCCGTCTATATTGTTAAGCGCGGGAAACGAATCCTCATCCTCATATGTTACAAAGCCCGGAGTACGGTTATCCTTAAGGATAAGCTCCGCCGCCGTCTTGCAGGAGAGCGCGATTCCTGTTTCGCGCAGGCTGCCGAACTCACAGCTGTAACGGGGATACTGTGCGCAGGTGACGCAAAGGGCGTCCTCGCCCAGCGCGGCGTACAAGTCGCATAAATTACTGTCGTTAAGAAAGGGGCATCTGCCGTCCTCCCGGATTCTGAACTGCCCCTCACTGCCGTTTCTTCCCTCCGTCATGACCGAGCGCAGTCTGTCACCGAATTCACCCTGTACGGTTCGGTAATACGCAAATGAGGAATCGTCCACATCAACCTGCCAGCCGGCGCAGCAGGTATCGGTGCAGTCCCCCGCAATACATTTGAATCCGGAATAATAATCAGGTGTACGAACTAACATAGGCCTCCCCATAAAAAAGAATCTCGCAGGACAAAATTTCGCCCCGCCTTGAATCAAGCCGGGGCGCATTCTGTAAATTACTGTCTGTTATAGCGTTCAAGCTCGGCGGCGGAATTGACCAGCTTTTCCATAAGCCCCTTTGTTTCCGCCGTTTTACTCATATTATTGTTGCTGAGTTCAACCGCCATATCCATGCTTGCCGCCACCTCCTGGCTCGACGCCGAAAGCTGGCTTATACTGTCTACAATGGCATTGTTGGAAACCACAATCTGCTTAAGCTGCTCCTGTATCTCCTCAACGCGCCCGTACAAACCGTTCACGGTCGATTCCATCTGCATATAAGTATTTCTTGAATTGTCTATCAGCTGTTTTTCCTCGCCGATTGACTCCACGACTCCGCCGATTATATCCCTCGCACGCTTGGCGTCGCCCTCAAGTTTCTGGACGATTCCGCTTATCTCTCCGGTGAGCGCCTGAGTTTCATCGGCAAGACCTCTGATTTCGTCCGCAACCACCGCAAAGCCGCGTCCTGCCTCGCCCGCCCTCGCGCTCTCTATCGAAGCGTTCAGTGAAAGCAGGTTGGTCTGCGAGGAAATTCCGTTAATCTTGTCGGTTATTCCCTTGACCGCAACCGCGCTCTCGACGAAATTATTTATTGACTGCATCGTTTCCACATTTGATTCGGAAATGCTGACTGACTTTTCGTTAAGCTCCTCTATAACTTTTCTTCCGTCGGATACAAGCTTCAGCGAATCACCAGCCGCCTTCGCCATAACGTCGGCGCTGCTGTTGGCGGAAATAATCATCTGCTGTATATTTCCTGTCATAACCGTCTGATTGGCAATATTCTCCGCATTGTCACTGTTGCTTTGGGCAACCGTTCTCAGAGTATCAAGTGCCGTAACCGTTGCGTCGTTAAGCTCCTCAATCAAAGCCCCCGCCTTGTTGGAGTTGTCCTTAACCGTTTCTCCCAGCCTCAGCACGTCGGCAAGAAGCCCCTCGGACTTATCCTTCTCAGACTTGATGCTATTAAGCTGTTCCTTCTTCATGGAATTTTCAAGATATGTAATCCAGGTCAGAGTAAACGCAGTCACACCGATTGTCGCAATCTGCAAAAGCACCGTTGACAGATCAATGGGAAGACCCGACGGCATCGAACCCCTTATAAAGCTCATCGCCACCGAAACCGTATTGACGAAAAGGAAACAGCCGCCCGCAACACCCATGAAAACGGTGTTGAAATAAAGCACATACATTACATATATCGGGAACGCAATCGTATATACAAGGTCGTTCTTTGCATTGAACATGGCAAGCGCGTATACTATAATGTATCCCGCCATGGTCACAAATTTAAATGCCGCGCCGTCCTTCCTGACAAAGTACAGAACATAATCCACAATCAAGGTCGCCGCCACAACCGCAGCAAATGCAGCTCCGAAAGCCATGGTTATATTGCCCTTAGAGGCGTCCTGCAAATATCCTCCAATAAGTATTGCGTCAATTACAGACAGCAAAATCAACACAAAGGTATTGGTTTTTTTGATGTGATTCATTAAAAAAACACCTCCCTATATCCCTGTTTAATGTTCATACAGAATAATATTACCAGAAAAAGGGGAGGTCTGCAATAAAATAATCTAATGTTTGGCGCATGCTATGCTGCGTACGAACAGAAACACGCTGACCAGAATCCCTGCTGCACCCGCTGCCAGCGCTCCGACGGATATTGCACGCCATGACGATGCCATGAACAGACTCGCCCCGATTGACAACGCTCCCAAGCCTATTACAGCCGGAATAACGTACAGAAATTTCTTATTTTTTAAAAGTGAAGCCAATACAGTCATTAATCCGCTGACTGCCGCTGCTCCGATAATCGCCGTTACCAATATGTTATTTCCCATATTTGACTCTCCCTCTTTTATTTAAATGCCGGATTATAGTTAGGTGTCGTTATTGAAGTGAAACATCCAAGGTACATCGCACCTGTATTTGTCCACGCCAAATACCTCGAATTATGCGACCACCCGTCTGCAACAATTAAAAATGTGTATTTTTCTCTGGTTCTCAAATTAGTATATGTTTTGTATCCAAACACGGCCACCGTATGGTCGTAGTAGACTCCGCTTGCAAAAGAAAATAAAAAAGGTCTTTTTTTATCAATAAAATCAAGTGCCCCTTGAGTTGTAAATACATAATTGTTACTGCTTGCAATATTTGTATAACCGCATTCCTTCCATACATTTAACACCATGTTATTATTTTTCGTCACGGATAACCCCTTGGAAGTGTTGTAATCGTATCCCAGAGCGGTCGCATTTTTTTCAATAAGATTGTATAAGCTGTCTGGCATAGGATCAAGCAAATTTCCATATACCTCACTCGTGTCAAAATCCCTGTCCTTTTGAGATTTCATATTTTCCCCAATATATGAACGGGCTTTTGAATTAAAAGATGGCAGCTTACTATACTGACCCCCGTTATATTGCTTGTAAAACGCCATTACATTGTAGAATGCGGTCAATGTGCAATTATTGTGTGCTCGTTTATGGTCTTCCATTGTAGTAAAAAAGGAGCGATTAATAATATGCGTTTCCACACCGTATTCATCCGTCGTTTTTCCAAAATTTTCATGCAAATAATCAAGGGGATTTTCTATAACCTCATCTGTATTTGCACTTTTTCCAAAATTCATATTCTGAATTTCCAGTATTGCTTTTTCAATCTCATCATCGGACATCTCAGAAAGCGCATTAACGCTAAAATCTACTTCTTGTGTACGCATACTATGAACCGTATTAATCAAATTTTCGGTTTCCTCATAAGTCAAGAAATCGGTTTCTGAATCATCTATATCACCACTTGCAAAAACATCTATTTTGCTTGTTATAATATATATAGCAAAAATAGCAACTGCTATTATGTAAAAAGCGTTATTTAAAATTTGCCAACATTTATTATGCTCTGCAGAATATTTTATGCCTGATTTTTTTTCTTTTTTCATCTTATACCTCCTATTTCAACCAATATCATTTTATAAGTATTACTAATAATATTACATCTATTTCATAATGTCGTCAAGTAGCATCATTAATATTTCTTCTCTATTATGTATCATATAAACTCATTTATATCATATAAAAAAATTAAGCCCCAGCACTGTCCTGTACTATGGCTTAATTTTTTCAAGTCTCTTTTATGATAATAGCTTATATCACTGTTTTATATCGCAAAATCCACATGCTGTATCGTTCCCGCTGTTCCGTCCTCGTTGAGATATACGCCGCTTCTGCGCACAGCTCCTTTAAGGGCGTTGTCGAAGCTGTCCGTAAGACTGAACTCCGTATCGACATTTCCGAGATATATGGCTCCCATTCCGCAGTCCTTGGCGCTCATAATCACGTCGTTGCCGTCAGCGTCCTTTGTCCAGACCTTAAGCTTGGAAAAAACCTCGTCGTTGTCGTCAATCCAGCCGTTACCGTCCAAATCGTATTTCGCGAGGTCAGCAAAGCCGTTGCCCGACTTGGTTCCGAAAAGCTCGGAGCCGTCGTTAATCACGCCGTCGCCGTTAAGGTCGAGAGCAAGAAAACCGCTGTTGCTTGAAAAGCCCGAAATTTCCTCCTCCTCGCCGTCCGCGTCAAGGTCAAAATAAAATTTCTGGTCGCCCAGCTCGGCAACGTCACTCTTGAAATTTACCACCAGCGGGTCGCACATAACGTACTGGCGCTGCGTGTAGGTTTCGGTGCTTTGCTGAAAAGCCCTCGACATTTCAAAGCTTACGTCAAAATTAATCTCTCTGCCGTCCTCCGTTTTAACCTTGCCCTGTGAAACAAAGGCAGTCGTTTCACGCTCGGCGTAAAAATCCGACCACACGGTCTGAACGGTATAAGTCTGCGGCATCAGCACAAGATTGCCCTGCTGCATTGAAGTCTGCATAAACGAAAAGTTCTGGTTGAAATTGAACCCGAAGCCGAAGCCTCCCCAGACTGACCTGCCTCCGCCCATCGGATAACGTCTGCCGCGCAGCGAACCTATAAGCTGGTTTATCAGCGCATCCTTCAGCTCGGCAACGCTGTTGATGGTCTGCATTCCGTCCCCATTGTACGAGGGTCTCTGAATCGTAGACGAGCCTTCAACTCCCTGATTTCCCGTCTGTCCTCCTCTTGCCGATTTCTCGTCCTTAAGCTGCTCGAAAATACTTTTTGCCCCGTCAGTTCTGTCCACGGCAAGCTGCTGTCCTTGCTGACTTGTAAGACTTGCAAAGCCTCTGTACGCCACCTGCGAATACTGTCGGGACGATGCCATGGAAATCTGTGAACTTCCAATTTTCATGAATCTACCTCCTTATTTTCCCGCAAGGCATTCTATGCCGAACGGGATAAAACCGAATTTTACAGACAATAAATCCGTTCCTTCGCACCTGTCTGTTTCCCCGGTATCCTTCCGGGCGGCGAGACAGCGGGTCACCACTATCTGTATTTTATATCGGTAAAAAGAAGGTGTTTTTAACCTTTTATGGCGTGAATGGTCTATTCCTCAAGCATGAGACGGATAATCTCATTGTCGCATTCCTTCATTCCGTCACGGGCTATTTTGCCGATTCCCTGCATCGTATTTTCAATCGAGCTGCTGACTATGCCCTCGCCGCGGTAAAACTGGTGACCCTCCTTATACATTTTATAGCCGAGGATTCCCGCGTCCACCGCGCTGGCTATCTTGGCGGCGCAGCTTGGCTTTGCGCCGTCACACAGTATTCCGCTCGTAACCGCGAGCGCGTTTACTACCGTATGGCATATATGCTTGTAGCCGCCGCCGAGAAGATAGGTTATTCCTGCACCGGCTCCCGCTCCCGCGCTGACCGCGCCGCAGTATGCCGAAAGCCTTCCTATAAATTGCTTCTGATACAGCGTCGTGAGATTTGAAATCACCAAAGCGCGGTAAAGCTGCTCCTCACTGCTGTTTAACTCTTCTGCATAAGCTATGACGGGAAGAGAGGCGCACATTCCCTGATTGCCGCTTCCCGAGTTAATTATAACGGGGAGCTCACAGCCGCCCATTCTCGCGTCGCTTCCGGCAGCCGCAAGCGCCTTGGCGCGGTTTTCCGGCGAATCTCCGTAGGTGTCAAGCAAAACCCTGCCGATTGCCGCGCCGTAGTTTCCCTTAAGCCCTTCTTTCGCTATCGCGTAGTTATAATCTATCTGCCTCTGTAAAATATCTTTTACGTCGCTAAGCTCCACGCTCATGGCAAAATCGTATATTTCCTTCATTTCAAGCCGGTAGCCGTCCTCGCTCTCAAGCTCCTCCTCCGACTTCAAGATGCTTTCGCCGTTCTTTTCCGCGAGTACGATGTTTTCATGGGTATTGCGAATCCTGACCTTGCTCTGTCCGCTCTCCGACAAAAGCTCTACCGCCAAATCAAGCGCGCAGTTGCCATTCATACGGTAAAGCTCAAACGGCACCTCCGAAAGAAGCCTTTTCATCTCCTCAATACCGCTCTCCGTCACCTCTGAGATTACCTCAAGCTTAAGCTCGGGACGCCCCGCCGCGATTCCTATCGCAGCGGCTGCGGCAATTCCCTTCTGTCCTCCGGTATTTGGAACGGTAACGCTTTTTACGTTCTTGATAACATTGCCGCTGGCGTATATTTTTACCGTGCGCACGTCGCCGTCAAGCACATCCCTGGCATATGCCGCCGCATACGCGATTGCTATAGGCTCGGTACAGCCCATCGCCGGCACAAGCTCTCTTTCAAGAATTCTTATGTGTCTTTTGTATTCTTCATCTTCGCGTTTCATTTTTACCTCTGTAATTACAAAATATTTTCGATTCTGTCAAACAGCCCGCTGTTTTTTTCAAGCATCTCGCCGCCGCCCAGCGCCACAATGTCGGCGTCGGCGACAAATTCCTCAAGAAGCGGCGCAAGCCCCCTTATGTCCTCAATGCTTGTATCTATCACCTGTCTGCGTATCCTTAAAAACTCGTCGTGTGTAATTCCGCTCATATCAAGGTGGAGCCTTGACATTCCCTCTCCCTCCTGCGAAAGCGGAGCGTCAAGCTTGCTCATGGTTCCCACAATATACTGTCTGAGCTGTCTGTCCGTAATGTCAAGCGTCCTCACATATTCCGGGATTCTTCTGTATGCCTCAACGGTTTCCCTGAGTCTGGGATCCCTGTAGGACGACAGCGTGGCGGCTCCCGTGTATGTGAAATCCGAGGACGCGCCGTAGGCGCCGCCAAGCACCCTTATATTGCTCCAGAGATAGTCGCAGTTGAGAATATGCTCAAGCACGAGGATATGTCCCCTTTGCTCCGCCGCCCTTTCTCCGAGCTTTCCGCACATAGCCACATACTGCACCTGCGACGGTATTATGTACGCGATGCTGCCCTTGCGCTCTGCTTTCATTTCGTGCCGCCCGGTCTTTTGCTCTCCCATTTCCTTTCCGAACCGCTCAAGCTTCTCCTTTATCATGTCAAAGGATTCCCTTTCGCCTATATACATAAAACGGCAGTTTTCTCTCGCCGTAAGCAGCTCCATTGTCTCGCGTATGCAAGCCGAAGCCTCCTCCCAGCGGCTGTCAAAATCTTCTGTCAGCCCGTCAAGGAAAAGATAAAATTCATGTCCCTGAAGCCTTTCGTAATACGCCGCAGCATCCGAAAAACCGCTCCTGCCTATTCCCGCCGCCACGGATGAAGAGCCTTCGGCGTACTGACCGACATATACGGATTTAAGCTGCAAAAGCAAATCAAGTATGTAGTCCCTGTCCGAAAAATCGGTTTTTTTGAGGATTTCCAGATTAAGTTCGCACACCCTGTCCATCTCGCCGTAAAAGAAGCTGCTGTGCTGAACCAGCATCGGTATCACCGGCTTTTGATGAACACTTCCGTCCGTCACATCGATAAAATCATATATGCCCCCGGTGTGAAGGTCAATAAGCTTTGTAAGCTCTCCGTACGAATAATTTTCGGTATCGAGAACCGCGAGAAGCTCCGCTATAATCCTCACATAGGGCGTCAGCCTTTCGGGCAGCGACCTTATATCCATACATATGTTGAGATACCCTATTCCGTTGGTATCCCTCGGCTGGAACATAAGAGGAATTCCTGCCGCCTCGGTATTCACCGTGGGCACATCCTTCTTATCGGCGCACAAATCCGACTTTTCGAGCACCGGAATCATTTCCCGTATCTGCTCGTCATCCTCTCCGTTCCTGTATTCCTCAAGTCTTTCAAAACCTGCCTCAATCCGCGCCCTGTCCGCCGCACCGTAATTTTTCTCCGTTTTACTCTGAATAAGCGCGTCAGTCCTTGCAAGGCTGTCGGTATCCGGCTTCATTCGCACGATTGCCTTATGCGGATTGTCAAGAATTCTTTCTCTGATGAAATTTTCAAAATAATCCGTATCAATATAGGCTTTGACTTTCTCGATAGCCTGTCCCAGACATATACGTCCGATGGGATTTTCCTCTCCGTAAATCATCTTTTCAAGCAGCATATCGGAGTAAACCAGACCCTTGGGAGAGCCGGTAAAATCATCCTCCCTGTAATTGAATTCTATGCTCTGCATCGCCGCCCTTAACATGTCCTTGTCAATGCCGTTATCCGCAACATATCGGAGGGTATCCTCAATTGTCCGGACAAATTCCGGCAAATCCTTCTCATTGCAGTAGGAGCATTGCAGCATATAGTAGGGCTGCCTTACATGCCCGTCAAAATTAGCCGAAAAATCCTCCCCGATACCGTTTTCCATAAACGCCTCACGCAGATATGCTCCGGGTGCCGAACAAAGCGCGTAATCAAGAAGATGCATTACGACCGCGTCTTCCGCGCTGTGGCTGTCCGATATTACTGCGGAATACGAAAGGAACGCGCCGTTATCCGCAGCGTTCAAATCCGACACCGGATATGTACATTCGGCGGAAACAGGCTTGTCCGGTCTCTCCTGCTTCGGCATTACCGTATTGCCGCCCATATCGCGGAATTCGTATTTATCAAGATATTTGTCGGCAAGATAAGCCAGCCGTTCCTCAACGTCAAGCTTTCCGTAGAAAATAATTACGCAGTTTGACGGGTGATAGTGTCCGTCATAATATGCCTTAAGCTCGTCATACGACAAATCGACGATTTCCTCCGGCAGTCCTCCCGACACAAATCGGTAAGGCGTATCCCCAAAAAGCGCGGTTTTTACGGCGTTTCCCATTGTGAAATCCGTGGACGCCGTCATTCCCTTCATCTCGTTGAGCACCACGCCGCTCGCCAGAACGCCGCCCTCCCCGTCAGATTCGTAATGCCAGCCCTCCTGAAGAAAAATCTCCTCCTTTACGCGCATAAGCGGATTGAAAACCGCGTCGAGATATACGTCCGTCAGATTGTCAAAATCCTTCGCGTTAATTCCGGATACCGGAAACGCAGTCATTTCGTCATAGGTCATGGCGTTGAGGAAGGTATACATCGAGCCTTTCATAAGCTCAACAAACGGGTCCCTGAGCGGATAATGCTCCGAGCCGCAGAAAACCGAATGCTCTATTATATGCGGAATTCCTTTGCTGTTGTCGGGCGGTGTCCTGAATACCGCATTCATAGCGCGATGCTCGTCATCATTTTGCATAAAAACAACCTTTGCTCCGGTTTTCTCATGCTCATATATAAGACATTTGCCCTTTATATCCCGAACATCGGCGCTGTCCGTCAATTTGTATCTGTATGACATTACTGTTCTCCCTTTTTTTCCTTATTCTGCTCGGCAAGATACGCGATTGCGGAATGAGCGGCGGTATTGCCCTCGCCGACAGCCTTGGTTATCTGGTACGGTCTTCCCGTACAGTCGCCCGCCGCAAAACAGCCCTTTACGCTTGTCGCCATATTTCTGTCAACGACGATATGTCCGTCCTCCATTTTAAGACCTCTGAGAAGAACATCCGCCGATACCGACTGTTTCAGGAAAAATACGCCGTCCAATTCAAGCTTTCCGCCGTCCTTAAGCGTAATTCCCTCTACATGCTCCGTCCCCTCAATTCCCGCGATGTGCGATTCGGGTCTTTCAATATTGTCCTTAGTAAAATCCGTTTTGAAAAGAGGGAAATAATAGACCGTTCCCGCCAATCCGCACAGGTAGTCCACTTCCTCCTCCATATTGGCGTTGTCGCAGACCACGGCGATTTTTTTGCCCTTATAAAGCCTGCCGTCACAGGTGGCGCAATAGCTTACGCCCCTTCCCAGAAGCTCGCGCTCTCCGGGAATAGCCTTTACCGCCTCAACGCCGGTGGCAATTATAACGGTCGTCGCCTCGTATTCGGTCCGGTCAGCCATTATCATAAAATATTTGCCCATATTGTATATGCCAGTAATCTGCTCCTGCGTAATCGGAATTTCAAGCCCGTCAAGCTGTTTGCGGAAATATCCGTTAAGCTCCGGTCCCGTCACGCCCTCTATTCCGGGATAATTCTCTATGAGCTCCGAGCATCCGACCTTTGCGCTGAGCTTGTCGCTCCCGAACAGCGTAAATGTTTTGTTGCGGATTTTGGCGTTAATCGCCGCCGAGATTCCCGCGGGTCCCGTACCTATAATTGCTATATCAACTCTTTCCATATTCTGTGCTCCTCCGTAATTGTAAAGTAATTTTAACATGGGAAAACCAATACGGCAAGACCGCGAATGCCGTCCGCCGTAAATTAGTTTTCCCACCTGATTATAAAATACTCCCTGTACAACACTTCGGTATCATACAGGGAGCAAGCCTTCTTTTAATATTAGAACTTAGAACTCGGGAGTAAGATTGAACTCTTCAATGAACGCCTTATACGCAGCATCCATTTTATCGTACTCCGCATTATCAGCGCAAAGCGTATAGCTGAATGCGAAATCTCCTACAAGATGGTCAACGGGAAATGAACCCAAATCCTCAGGAGTTGCCTGATTATTCTTGATGTAATCGTATACCTCATCCCTGTTGCTCTGAACCGAATTCGGATTGAACCACATAATCATTATCATTGCGGCTCCCGTGTCCCCTTCAAAATAGGATACATTAGCGTCCATTCCGGTTCCCTCAACATACTCATCCTTCTGCACATAGTACCAATCGGCATTTGAGAAGGTTCCGTTGTCAACAAAATACTGTCCGATGTCATCGCCGTTCCAGTCTGCAAAATCCTTGTTTTTCCAGTCTCCGGCGGCATTTTCTTCACCCTTGGTTTCTCCGCCGTCATCCGCCATCGTGCCGTCCTCGCCTGCTGCGGCGGTATCTTTATCCTCCGCTTTGGTGCCGTCATCCGCACCTGCCGCGCTTGTAGTATCATCCTTCTTGCTTGATGAGGAATCCGTTCCGCAGCCCGTAAGTACCGTTGCCAGTACCATTATTGCTGCCATTAAAAGAACTATAAGCTTCTTTTTCATAATTTTTCTCCTTTTCATTGATTAATTGTATAAAAGCTCTGATATTTTCTGACGAATTTCGTCAATATCCACGGCTCCCGGACCGTGAGATACCGTTTCACCGTTTTTAAGAAAATAAAGGTCGGGTATTCCGTAAACCTTATACTCCTCCGAGGTCTTCGGGCAGTTGTCCACGTCAACCTTGATTATATTCAAAAACGGCATTTCGTCGTCAATATCCTCCAGAATTTTTCCGAGCGCCTTACAGGGCATACACCATGTCGCGGTAAAGTCAACAATCGTAAACTCGTCCTCCATGATCAAATCCCTGTAGTTTTCGTCCGTCGCATATCTTATCATAGTTTAATCCTCCCTTTCCTTTAACGTAACATTTTCTTTTATATGATTATAAAATACTTCCCATGCGGTTTCTTCTATTTCCTCAAACGGAAGTCCTTCAAAGTCCTTACCGTCAAGCTCACAGCTAACCGCCTTTGCCACAACCGACTGCCTGAGCATATCCGTGAGCGCTTCTATAAGCGTTTCTTTATTGATTACGGATTCTCCCCAAGCCGAAAAAGAAGTTCTGTATGCCTGTTCCGACATTGTATCAAGGCTCCTGCCCTCTTCTTTAAGATCCTTTTCCAAATCTTCAACGGTTTGCTCAACCAAGCCTGAAATCTCACCGTCATCATACAAAATTTCGCTTTTTGAAACGACTTCACTCATGAGCCATAAACTCTCATCGCGAAGCCAATCATCACCGAGCACCTCAAATACGTCGTCATGAAGCCTCGGAAGATACTGTTCAACGGTCTTTATATCGGGCTCGTTGTACTCCTCCCTCATCATTCCTTCGGCTACTATCTCGTCGGTAAGCTCGGGATATATGCTGCGCCTTGATTCGGTAACTCTTACCTCGACATCATCGTCTCCCGCCTTAAGCAAAGCGTCCTCTCCTACCTTAAGTCCGATAAGCTGTTTTTCAAATTCCCTGTCAAACAGATTACTGCCGACATTGAGCTTAAGCCCCGTCCTGTTATATTTGGGTTTACCGCTCTTAAGATTGAGGGTTACAACGTCACCTTTCTCAACTGAGTCGGCATTCTCAATTTTCTTGAATTTCTTGCAGAGTCCGTTTATTTCCCTGTTCATGCGTTCCTTAACGCCTTCGATATAAACCGTCTTTGGCAGCTCAATCTGCCTGTAATCATAAAGCTTAATTATTTTCGACTTCATGCCGCGCCTCCGTTCATTAATCTTTTATATGTAATACTGGTTTCAACTTCGTCCCGACTGCCCTGTGCCTCGACAACGCCGTCCTTTAAGACAATTATATGGTCCGCTTTTTTTACCATATTCATATCGTGGGTAATCATAACCGTGGTTCTGCCCTTCATAAGATTGAGAAGAGCCTTTGTAACTTCTTCCTTAGCGTATATGTCCATATTGCTGGTCGCCTCGTCAAGCAGCAGATACGATGGGTCCACCATTATCGAGCGCGCAATGGCGATTCTCTGTCTCTGCCCCGCCGACAGCCTGCTTCCGTCGTCTCCGACCGTAAAATCCAGTCCCTCCGGCATAGCGTTTATAAATTCGTCCGCGCCCGCCTGAGCCGCCGCCGCCATGATTTCCTCGTCGCTGACCTCGCGTTCCATACCGTATGCTATATTTTCGCGTATAGTCCCGTCAAAAAGCTGCGCGTTCTGAAGCACATAACCGATGCTCTTGCGCCATTCGTCAAGATTGATTTTGCTTACGTCTGTATCCCCGAAGCTTATCGTACCCTCGCTCGGCTCGTAGAATCGTTCAATAAGCTTAAAAAGCGTCGTCTTACCGCAGCCGTTCTCTCCGACCACCGCCGTAATTTTTCCGACGGGTATTGTCAGTGAAACTTTGTCAAGTATATTTCTCTCGTCATATGCGAAGCTTACATTGTCAAAGGTAATGTCTCTGTCAGGACAGTCCATTCCCTTTTCTCTTTTATAGCTCTCCTCTTCGCCGTCAACCATCTGTCCGACATAGAACATCGTTCCGTTCGCTCGCATCAGATCAATATATATAGAGGGAAGTACGCTTACCGCTCCGTACGCCGCAAGCATCAGATTATAAAAGGTGTTAAGCTCCTCTATCGTTATCTGTCCGTTCCGCACATCCGCCGCGCCGAAGGTAAATATAATTATCGCCACTATTGTAGTTATCGAGCCAGACACAAATGTTGAGAAAATACCGAGCGCCGCAGCATACAAATCTCCCTTGTACATAATGTCCACGGCTTTTTTGCCGAGCTTAAGCTCGATGTCCTGAGCGTTAAGCTGCTTGATGTTAAGCAGCGAGCCTGTGTGCTCCGCAAAGAACGACATGGTTCCTGAATACGCCTTTCTCAGCCTTCTCTGACTCAAAAAGGACAGCTTTCCCTCAAGCCATGTGCTGAGAATCACATAACCCATGACGGGGAAAAGTATCCAGCTCAGCCTTGAATTAAGCTTGTTCATTTCGGACAGTGTCATAAACGCGGTAACTATTCCCGTTATAAAGCCGATTACCGAGGTTATGAGCTGATTAACATATTCCGAATCCGAGGTAACATGGGATATAAGCTCCGACGCTCCCTCCTGCTCGTATTTTTTTACGGGCATACGGATAATTTTATGCAGAAGCTTATTCTGCAGACGCCTTATAACAATGTTTCCGGCGTACAGTGTCGGTATTGTGCTTACAAAGCTCACAGCCACATTAAGAAGAACGAACAGCACATACTTTGCCACGGTATCATTGCCGATTATGTTTCCCGTCTGCATCTTGCTGAGATACGGCATATACATCAAGGCAACCTTGGTTGATACAATTCCGAGAACAAACTCTATTATGTAAAGATGGAACGGCAGCCTGAAGCTTCCGTAAATCTTAAGCGTCCTCCGCCACATTCCCTTCGTGCTTTCTTTGCCTGCATTATTCTTCATTCGCTTCAGCCCCCTTCATAAAATCCTGAAGAAAGACATTTTCCTTCAGCACCTTATCAAATTCTCCGTGTGCGGCAATTCCGCCGTTTTCTATTATCATTGCATCATCGGCAAGCTGCATCAAATGATTGCTGTGCGCTATTATTATGACCGTCCTGTCTTTGATTATCTCCTTCAGCACGCTCTTAAAATCCGCAACGGAAATCGTATCCATAGAAGCCGTCGCCTCATCAAGTATAAGATAATGCGAATCCGCAAGAAGCATTCTTGCAAGAGCGATTTTCTGCTTCTGTCCGCCCGACAGTTTGTTTCCCCGTTCGCCTATATCGAGTTCCAATCCCTTCCCGGATTTTTCAATAAATCCGGCAAGCCCGACCTTATCAATCGCCTCCATAATCTCATCGTCGGTAACCTCACGGTTTATTCCGAAAATCACATTATCCCTTACGGTTCCCGAAAAAAGCATTACGTTCTGGGGAATCATTCCGAAACGCCGTCTGTAGGAGTTCAGCACATAATCGCTT
>JAAVHB010000081.1 GCA_014799955.1 Butyrivibrio sp.
CCTCCAACTGTTCCTTAACAAATTCAGGGAAAAATTCATGTTGATACTCTTTCACCTTATATAAGAATATACTTACCTCCCATGCATTTCCCCCTACAAGTTCAAAGGCTCTGTCTGCTTGAAAAAAAGATATCGTTTTATATGCATATTTATTATTTTCAAAATTATCAGCCAAATATATTTCTTTTGTCCCCTTATCAAATCCATATATAAAATTCGGATGATGAAAACCAGATATTCTTATATCTTGTCTAAAATATTGATCCATATATGTAGATACATAATACCCTGACATAAGTGCAGATATTAGGAACTCATGAAATGAATCAAATTTGGCCTTAATCAGCCCTTTGGGTATTGCATATTTTTCAATAAAAGGACATAAATCATATATGTTAGGAGCTAGATTATGCATTGCATACGGATAAAAGGTAATGCTAGTATCTACATTTCCCCCTTCGTAATATATAAAATGAGCCCCACGAATCTGCACATGTGTATTTAAAAGCCAATCATATCCTGTTGGAACCTCTTTCAATATCGCAAAAAGAAAGTTTTGCTCTGGCCATGTTGTTATTTTAACTTCAGACGTAGGTAAAATTATTTTGCTTTTTTCAGTCATTGATTTACGTTTATTCATTACTTTTTATTGCCAATTCTATCAATTCAGCAAGTCCCCGTGGAGTATTGATCTTTTCCGAAATCATATATTCATCATCAAGAGCAATTCCAAATTCTTCCTCTATATCTACAAGCAATTGCACCAAATCAACAGAGTCATAATTTAAATCCTCAATTAATTTAGTATCACAAAAGATCGTGCCATCTTCCGGCATATTACTTGCATTAATTTTTATAATATTGATTAATCTTTCGTACATATCCTAGCCTCTATATGAACATTTATACTATAATTTATTCCCTATCTGTTCCAAGGCGACAAGTCAACGTCCTTATCCCCGTCATCCGTTACCGGTGCATAATGGTCGCCGTCACCGATATTCATGCCCGCTCCGCCGTATCCGGGATGCGTTTCATTTTCATGACCCGACGCGGTAGTTTCGGGTTGGGTAGTTCCCTCATCAATCATCTGACTCTGGTTCTCGAAATTCGGAAATGCCCAAAGCTTAAGTCCCCGGTGTATTTCCGTCATATATTCCTTCCAGATATTCAGAGGATATGAACCGCCGGAAAGCCCTTCTATCGCCACGGGCATATCATTGCCCACCCAGATCACCGTGGTATAGTATCTTGAGTATCCGGCAAGCCAGCCGTCCTTAGAATCGTTGGTCGTTCCCGACTTTGCCGCAACTATAACATTTTCAATCTGCGCCCCCGTGAGGATACCGTAATTTACGCCGTACTCCATCATTTTCGTGACAGCCTTTGCGGTGTTTTCGTCATACACGCGAACCTCCGAACCGTTGTTATCGATTATAATGGAGCCGCGGGCATCCGTTATTTTGGAAATACAGGTAGGGTTGCGGTATGTTCCGTTATTTTCAAGCGCCGCATATGCCGACGCAAGCTCCACTGCGGATACGCCGTTCGTAAAGCCGCCCACGCTCGCCGCCTGGAGATTGTCGTCCACTGCCGTTCTCTTGAATTTCATCTGATGCAGGAAGGACATTCCGTAGGAGGGAGTCATTTCCTCCATAATTTTCCATGCGCAGACATTTGAGGACCATGCCAACGCCTCCGTGAGCGTTATTTTGCCGCGGTACGAATCGTCAAAATTCCTCGGCCCTCCCTCAAGCGGGGAATCGTCGATTATCTCATCCGGAGTGTGTCCGCTCATAAGATATGGCGCGTATACGATTATCGGCTTTATCGAGCTTCCGGGTTGTCTGTAGCTCTGGTAAGCACGGTTCAGCGTGTAACCGTCGTAATCCTGACTGCGTCCACCGACAATTGCCGTTACAAGCCCGGTCGCGTTGTCAATGCATACTCCCGCTCCCTGCGTCTTATATATACCCTCTTCGTTGACATCCTTAAAATCCTTCAGATTATTGTCCAAGGCAGCCTGCAGAAGCTCCTGCTTATCCATGTCGATAGCCGTATAAATCCTGTAGCCTCCGGTAAAAAGAGACGACTGATATTTTGAATACCACTCATGGTATTTCTCTTCGTAATTTTCCTTGTCCTCGTCGGAGGCAAACTCCTCGCGGAAAACAAAACCGTCATGTTCCATTAATGCCGTTGTGGCACAGTAAAAAACATAGGTTTCAACATAATTATATGTATCGTCTGACGAATCGACCAGAACAACGGGCTCTTCTACCGCCTCATAGTACTCCAGACTGCTTATATCTCCATTCGCGAAAAGCTGCCTGAGAATAAAATCTCTTCGCTCCAGAACCGTTTCGGGATGGCTTACGGGGTCGAATCGTGAAGGATTTTTCGGCATTCCGGCAAGATATGTGAGCTGCGACAGAGTAAGCTCTCCGACACTTTTGCCGAAATACCCCTGAGCCGCGGCCTCAATTCCGTAATAGCCGTGTCCGAAATATATATTGTTTATGTAAAATTCCAGAATATCGGATTTCTCAAATTTCTTTTCCAGCTCCACCGCGACGAAAATCTCGGTAATCTTGCGTTCCCATGTTTTGTCCTGAGTTAGAAAAATATTTTTTGCCAGCTGCTGCGTTATGGTGCTGGCTCCCTCCGCCAGCGAATTGCTCTTTGCGTTGGCAATCATCGCCCTGACAATAGCGGAAAAATCCACTCCGTCATGCTTATAAAAATCCTTATCCTCCAGAAGGACAAACGCCTTTTTAAGAATATCCGGAATTTCCTCGTCGTAAATGTAATAAAGCTGCTTTATACCGCTTAACGAGGTTATCTCCTTGCCGTTAATATCATATATTATACTTGTTTCCGTCTGTCGGAAAGTGTCCGCCGTGACGTCCTTCGTCAGCGCCTTCGCGTTTTTCTGCAGCTTCAGCACGCTGCCTCCGAACACGAGAGCCACGATTCCCAAGACTCCCAAAAGCGCAATAACAACCGCCAGAATAATCTTAAAAATTTTTCTTTTCTTACGTTTTCTTTTAGCCATAATTTCTCCCTGTCATTCAGCTCTCAGCCGTAATCAGCACACTTCCGTACACCGAAATAATACTGTCAAACTCCGTTTTGGTATAGCTTTTGCTCGTCCCTGTCGCAAAGTCCACCGTTGATACATTATTGCCCGAATATCCGTATACAAGCTCATATCTGCGGGCGTCGGTCTTTGCTATAACCGGCAGACCCTTTCCCACGAAATACAACGCATCCTCAATGCTGCCTCCCGTGAGGTTAATCACGTCGGCTCCCGCCTCCTCCAGGCATGCCATCGTGGAAAGTCCCCTGTCATACAGCTCGGCGGAGCTTTTGTTTATTCCCAGTACCGCAAGAAGCGTGTCGGTCGCCTCCGCCTGTGTGTTCTCTGCGGCAGCTAACGTCGAATCCGCAATGCTGCTTATCGTGTTGCTCTGCGGCTTATACCGCTCCCATATAACCCTTGAGGAGCCGTCCACAACTACGCCTCCGCGCGGGCTTGCCGCCGAAACAGCCGCAGCCAGCGAATCCGAAACCGTGTACAGACTTCCGAAGCCGTAAGCGTAATATTTTTTGTCATCCTTCGGCGCACTGTTTGCAATATGTACGACCGAATCGGAAGGAAATTCATATTTGACCGTTTTATTCGAATACTTTGCGGAGGTTCCCACCGATACAAGGGAAATATAATTTTCTTTTTGCCTGAAATCGGTTGTCCTGATATTAATCTGAAGCGTTCTGGAATCAGAGTCAATATTGCTGATGAGCTGGTCATCCTCCATTTCGACGAGGTTGCCCTCCCCGTCCTCTCTCACTCTCTTTATAACAAGCTTGCTTTTATCTAAAATAACGTCGGTAACATATCCTCCCTGGGTGCTGTATTCCCTGACTGTTTTATGCTCTTTATCCATAAGCGTAATCCCGTACATCGGAAAGCTTACGTTGCCGTCGCCGTCAATCTTAATCATTGAAGCCTTAGCCTCTCCGTATACCGCATTGCCGTCGATAAATCCCATAACCTTTATACGGCTTCCCTCCGCCGCGCCGAGCTCAAACAGCTCTCCGGTATCCAGATGAAGAATATATATTTTGAGGCTGTCATAAGCCGCATCCCCGGTCTGATATACGAACATCGCGCTTTTCTCCGACATTGAGCAGGTGGAAGAAATCACGCCGCCCGCAACCACCATACACTCCTTCGTGGTGCAGTCCAGATAATATATCGAACCGTTATTATACATATATAAGATGTTCGCGTCATTTATATACGCCAAAGTTTCTATATCCTGCGCGATGGACACATAAGGGTCCGTCCTCGGAATAAATATAATCTCTTTTGTTTTATTTTCTTTCGCGTTATATCCGAAAACCGATATACCGACCTGACCCTCGTGCAGCCCCCTGTTCATGTAGCCGTACACAAGAAAGCGGACATTCCCGTCCTTGTCAATGTCAAGTATCTTTATGGCGTGCTCATCGTAGTTTTCTCTGAGACCGTCGCCGCCGTCGGCACTGAAGGAAAAAATCCTGACAAATTCATTTTTGGTAAGGTCGTAGCGCCAAAGAGCGTTTTCCCTGACAAAACAGGTAATTTTGCCCGACGCGCCGTACTTCATCTCGACGTCGGTATCGCTGCATATCCCGAGATACAACTCTCCCGTACTGCTTACGGCTTTCTCGGGTCTGAAAATCTGCTCCATCCATCTGTCGTAATTATAGACATAGGTCACCGTATTGTCGGGCTGGTTTATTCTGAAAAATTCTTTTATATTATACTCGTAGCTCCCGGTATCATCGGAAGTAGATGCCTTATACTTAATAGTCATTGATGCGGTTTTTCCGTTGATTTCGTTCAGGGTAATATATCTTTCTCCGGTTTCCTCGGGCTTAAGTCCCGCAAAACCTACCTGGGACAGCTTGGAATGGATGTTCACCCTGCCGAGATTAGTATTGTCGCCCGTGGCGTCGGTTTCAAGCTTTGCCGTTATATTCCCGAGATTCTCCTCGTCAAGAGTGTACGTCGAAAAATTGCGGATATAGCTGAGCTTTTCGTCGGTATTCGCGTCGTCCATGATAACAAGTCGGGTGTAGTATGAGGCAGTCCCCATCCTCTCAGTTACGACGTCTATTCTGAGCATATATTCCGTATTGTTTTCAAGAAGGTTGCGGAATTTAAACTCCGCCTTTATTACGCCGTTATTTCCGGAATAGTCCGATACGGTAGTCCTCTCGATCAAATTCGTGCCGTCAACGCTGCGAAGCTCATAGGATATGCCGGAAACCGCACTCTGGTACTGCTTTATTGAAATTTCCAGCTTTCTGTCGGACGCTATCGGAGTAATTGCGTCGTGAATAAGATTCTGCTCAACCTCACAGGTATAGCCGTGAAGATAATTGTAATTTATCCCGCTCTCCGTAGTCATGTACACCACTGGCAGAAGCGCTTCTCCGAGCGCGCTGGAATTCTCCTGCGCCCCCTGCGTCCTGCCGAACGTGACCACATATGTTATTGCCGCCGCCGCAATAAAAGTAACAATATATATGGCGACTCTCAATTTTACACTGATACTCTTCAAAACAATCCTCCGGTGATGCCTCTAATCTGTATTTTACACCTAAAACCGTCAGTAATCAAGATTGTTAAGCGGAGTTGAGAGATATATTATCGTTTTGTCGCTTGTTTCGTCGTATTCCTCCGCAATATTTATGTTCACCTTGTGTCCGCCGGAGGTAATATATTCCTCAATTTCCTCCGTATAGGCATAGACCGTAAAAATATCATTGTCGCGGTTTTCGGCAACCACCTCGGCGTTCAGCTTTTTAAGCAGCGCGTCGGCAGCCTTGTTCCGCTCATAATAATTGAGCGCTCCGGGCAGCTCTCCCCTTAAATTGAGATTAACATAGCCCTTAATCCCGTTTGCCTCAAACACGTCCGAAACCATGTTTTTGTACGTCACCGCGCAATCCGTCCTGCCCTTTAACCGCATATTTACGGCGACACTCTGCTGGCAGGTTTTGTACAAACCGCCGTCGCGCGTGACGGTAATGACCTTTATTGTGACTTCCGCATTGAGCGAATTCTTATAAAGCGTAGTCACCTCCGCCTCTCCGTTGTCCGACACGCTTATTTCATAGTCATTATTCATTCCGAGGCACGCCGCAAAACCGGATGCCAGCTTTGCTTTTTCTTCCTCCGAAAGATAGGTATTCCCGTAATCGCCGAAAGCCTCTATTATAGACTCCGAATTATCGTAATCCATACTGTTGAAGGCGGATACGACATCATCCGCCGTTCCCAAGGCGTATGCTATAATGCGCGACGCCATCACCGCCCACAGTATCATGGCAGCCGCAATTCTTATTTTTCTCATAAAAACACCTCCGAAGCGGTAATATCTGAATTATTACCATTCCAAAGGTGTTTAATCATTAAAAATAATGTTATGAATTTTGCTTTACCGCTATCCCTTGAGGGATATTCTGGTGAGCGAACGCTTAAGCGCAGCCTCCGCTCTTTTGATGTCAATTTCGGAACCGCCGGAGCCGTTTAATCTGCGCTCCGCCCTTATTCTGGCTTCCTCCGCTCTCTTGACATCGATTTCGTCGGGCCATTCCGCAATCTCCGCAAGCACCATTATTTTGTGCTGCTCAATTTTGACAAAGCCTGAATGGAGCGCCGCTCTTTGCTCCTCTCCGTTATTATGGATAACCATAATTCCGGGCGCAAGAACCGTCGCAAGCGGAATATGTCCCGGGTAAACCCCGATATAGCCCTCGGATGTGTTCATCTCCACCATATCGGCGTCACCGTGAAAAAAAAGTCTGTCCGGGCACATTACCTCCAGCTCAAATTTGTTATCTGCCATAAGCGCCTCCTATTTGCACTTGGCAAGAACATCTTCTATGCCGCCGCAGTTAAGGAAGTAGCTTTCGGGAATATCGTCGTATTTGCCTTCGAGGATTTCCTTAAAGCCCTGAATCGTTTCGCTTACGGGAACATATCTTCCGTCAAGTCCGGTAAACTGTGTAGCAACGAAGAACGGCTGAGAAAGGAATCTCTGTACCTTTCTGGCTCTTGCTACAACAAGCTTATCCTCCTCGGAAAGCTCATCCATACCGAGAATGGCGATAATGTCCTGCAATTCCTTATATTTCTGCAAAATCTCCTGAACGCCTCTGGCAACTTTGTAATGCTCCTCGCCCACGATTCTCGGATCAAGAATACGGGAGGATGAACCGAGCGGGTCAACCGCCGGGTAAATACCAAGCTCAACTATGGCGCGGTCAAGCACCGTCGTTGCGTCCAGATGCGCAAAGGTTGTCGCCGGAGCCGGGTCCGTAAGGTCGTCGGCAGGCACATATACTGCCTGAACCGAGGTTATGGAACCGTTTTTCGTGGATGTGATGCGCTCCTGCAAAGCGCCCATCTCCGTCTGTAAGGTGGGCTGATAGCCTACCGCGGAGGGCATACGTCCGAGAAGTGCGGACACCTCCGAACCTGCCTGTGTAAATCTGAAAATATTATCGATGAAAAGCAGTACGTCCTTGCCGCCCTCGTCACGGAAGTACTCTGCCATCGTAAGTCCCGTAAGCCCGACTCTCATTCTGGCTCCCGGCGGCTCGTTCATCTGACCGAATACCATGGTGGTCTTGTTTATAACTCCGGACTCCTGCATCTCGTGGTAAAGGTCGTTACCCTCGCGGGTACGCTCTCCTACTCCCGTAAATACTGAATATCCGCCGTGCTCAGTCGCGATATTTCGGATAAGCTCCTGAATAAGCACGGTCTTGCCTACTCCGGCGCCGCCGAAAAGTCCGATTTTACCACCCTTCTGATAGGGGCAAAGAAGGTCAACGACCTTAATTCCCGTCTCAAGAATCTCGGTGGAGGTGGACTGCTCCTCAAACGTGGGAGCCTTTCTGTGAATGGGCATGTATTTCTCGACTTCGGGAACCGGCTTGTTATCTATAGGCTCTCCCAGTACATTGAAAATACGTCCCAATGTATTTTCCCCGACCGGTACCGATATGGGCGCTCCCGATGCCTCGGCATCCATTCCCCTGACAAGTCCGTCCGTGGGACCCATGGCTATACATCTTACCGTATCGTCACCAAGATGCTGAGCAACCTCCACAACCAGCTTTTCACCGTTGGCACGGTTTATCGCGATTGCGGTATTAATCTCCGGAAGCGAACCCTCCGAAAATTTAATATCAAGTACGGCTCCGACAATCTGAGTGATTTTACCAATATTCTTTCCAGCCATTTTCTCACTCCTTCTATTACGCCCGATAAACCGGGCTTATTCTCCGCCGAAGCTAGGATATAGCGTTTGCTCCGGCAATAATTTCCGTTAATTCCTGTGTGATGGAACCCTGACGGGCTCTGTTATACATAAGTGACAGGTCACTGATAATTTCCTCGGCATTGCTTGTAGCATTGTCCATCGCGGTCATACGGGCGCCGTTTTCACTGGCAACCGCTTCCATGAGAGCGCCGTAAATAAGGCTGTTGATATATTTCGGAATAATAATATCAAGCGCCTCTTCCTCCTCGGGCTCATATGAAACCAAAGTAAGCTGGTCCTGCGGCTCCTTTGCCTCCTCCTTTATATCCTCGGGGGAAACAGGCAGAAGCTTAACCATTTTCGGCTCGTGTACCACAGTGTTCTTGAAGCTTGTGTATGCCAGATAAATTTCACCGACCTTACCCTGTTCAAAAGCCTCCAGAACGGTTCTGCCGATTTCCAAAGCATCGGAGAACATGGGCTCGTTGATTACCTCCGAAAAATCGGCGGCTATCTCATATCCCCTGCGGTTAAGGAAATCTCTTCCCTTTGTGCCGACGGCATAAATCATAGCGTCCTCGGGCCTGATACCGCTTGAGGTCACAAGCTTGGTTATGTTTGAATTGTATCCGCCCGCGAGTCCTCTGTTCGCCGTAACAACAATGACTGCCTTCTTGTCGGTTTCTCCTGCCTTGAGATAGCGGTGCTCAATATCGCCGCTCCTCGCAAGCATTCCGAAAACCGTATTGTACATGGCGTCAAAATAAGGTCTTGCACTCTCGGCCTTGCTTCTAGCCTTCTGAAGCTTTACCGTTGACACGAGCTTCATGGCCTTTGTAATCTGCCCGGTGCTCTGAATACTTTCTTTGCGCCTTTTTATGTCCTTCATTGAAGCCATAAGCTATTTCACCTCTTTGCAATCAATGTTACCTGAACTGTTCCTTGAACTCGGTTATCGCCTTAACAAGAGCCGCCTCATTCTCCTCGTCAAGCTGCTTGGTCGCCTTAATTTTCTCGGGAATCTCGGCATACTTGGTATCAATGAATGCAAAAAGCTCTCTCTCAAAATCCGCAATACGGTCAATCTCGATATCGATAAGGAATTTCTTGGTCGCCGCGTAAATAATTATTACCTGATATTCAACCGGCATGGGCTTATATTGAGGCTGCTTAAGGATTTCCTTAAGACGCTCGCCCTGCGCAAGCTTCTCCTTGGTATCGGCGTCAAGCTCCGAACCGAACTGCGAGAACGCCGCAAGCTCTCTGTACTGCGCAAGCTCGACACGAATGGGAGCCGCGATTTTCTTGATAGCCTTAATCTGCGCGGAGCCGCCTACACGGGACACGGAAAGTCCGGCGTTAATGGCGGGTCTGAAGCCCGAATTGAACATCTCGGTTTCAAGATAAATCTGTCCGTCCGTAATCGATATTACGTTGGTAGGGATATAAGCCGACACGTCGCCTGCCTGAGTCTCGATAATGGGAAGCGCCGTAAGCGAGCCTCCTCCAAGCTCATCCGAAAGCCTTGCGGCTCTCTCAAGAAGCCTTGAATGAAGGTAAAATACGTCGCCCGGATACGCCTCACGTCCCGGCGGTCTTTTAAGCAGCAAGGAAAGTGTACGGTATGCGGCTGCGTGCTTACTCAAGTCGTCATATACGACAAGCACATCCTCGCCTCTTTCCATCCACTCCTCACCGATTGCGCAGCCCGAATACGGAGCGATATACTGTAACGGCGCAAGCTCGCTCGCCGTGGATGCCACAATCGTAGTGTAATCCATAGCGCCGTACTCCGTAAGCGTCTGAACTATATTGGCAACCGTCGAGGACTTCTGTCCGATAGCAACATAAATGCAGTGAACACCCTGTCCCTTCTGGTTAATAATTGTATCTATCGCGATTGCCGTCTTACCGGTCTGCCTGTCTCCGATAATAAGCTCACGCTGTCCCCTTCCGATAGGCACCATGGCGTCGATAGCCTTAATACCCGTCTGCAAGGGAGTATCAACTGATTTTCTTGAAATAACGCCTGAGGCAACCCTCTCTATCTGGCGGTATTTATCCGTAACAATCGGTCCTTTTCCGTCTATGGGCTGACCGAGAGAATTTACAACGCGTCCCGTAAGCGCATCGCCTACCGGAACCTCAACAACGCGTCCCGTAGTTTTTACGGTATCTCCTTCGTTGATATTCTTTGAATCACCGAGCAAAACCGCGCCTACATTATCCTCCTCAAGGTTAAGCACCATGCCGAAAACTTCGCCGGGGAACTCCAAAAGCTCACCCTGCATTGCCTTTTCAAGACCATGAATTCGCGCAATACCGTCTGCCACCTGAATGACCGTTCCCACGTCAGAGACATCCAGTTCTGTCTTATATCTCATAATCTGCTCTTTAATAACCGAGCTGATTTCCTCCGGTCTTAAATTCATAGGGCTTTAGCACCTTCTTTCTATGATTATTCACTACACATCAAGACTGTAAAGCTCCCTTGATAAAACATCGAGCCTGTGCCTGATGCTGCTGTCGATTACCCTGTCGCCGATTCTTATGACCATTCCGCCGATAAGTCCTTCATCAACAGCGTATTTCATTTCAAATTCCCTGTATCC
>JAAVHB010000082.1 GCA_014799955.1 Butyrivibrio sp.
ATCTCCGCGCTCTCCGCCGTCATAAAGTCAACGGTGTTCACGGCACGAAGCGCCACTGCATAGTCGTATGTGCGCTCGTCACCCATAACGCCGACGGAACGCATATTTGTAAGCGCGGCAAAATACTGGCCGATTGATTTGTCAAGTCCGGCTTTGGCGATTTCCTCCCGGTAAATAAAGTCGGCGTCCTGAACGATACGGACCTTTTCCTCGGTAACCTCGCCGATGATGCGGATTCCGAGACCGGGACCGGGGAAGGGCTGACGGTAAACGAGATTCTCGGGAATACCGAGCTCAAGTCCGGCTTTGCGGACCTCGTCCTTGAAAAGGTCGCGGAGAGGCTCGATTATTTCTTTGAAATCAACGCAGGCAGGCAGACCGCCCACATTGTGATGGCTCTTGATTACGGCGGATTCGCCGCCCAGACCGCTTTCCACTACGTCGGGGTATATGGTGCCCTGAACAAGGTAGTCAACGGCGCCGATTTTCTTTGCTTCCTCCTCAAATACACGGATAAATTCCTCGCCGATTATTTTGCGCTTTGCCTCGGGCTCGGTAACTCCGGCAAGCTTGGAATAATAACGCTGCTGCGCGTTGACGCGGATAAAGTTCAGCTTGTACGGACCGTCGGGACCGAAAACAGCCTCAACCTCGTCGCCCTCGTTTTTACGGAGAAGCCCGTGGTCAACAAATACGCAGGTGAGCTGCTTGCCGATTGCTTTTGAAAGAAGAACCGCCGCAACTGAAGAATCTACGCCGCCGGAAAGTGCGCAGAGAACGCTGCCGTTTCCGACCTTCTCGCGGATGGCGTTTATGGAATTTTCTACAAAAGAATCCATCTTCCAGTCGCCTGAGCATCCGCATATACCGCGGACAAAGTTGTAAAGCATCTTTGTGCCCTCCTGGGTGTGAAGCACCTCGGGATGGAACTGAATTGCGTAAAGTCCGCGCGAAGGAGCCTCCGCAGCCGCAACCGGACAGTCGGCGGTGTGCGCGCAGATGTCAAAGCCGGGGGCTGTCTGCGAAATATAATCATTATGGCTCATCCAGCATACCGTGGTGGGCGACACGCCTTCAAAAAGCGCGGAGGAGGTATTGACAGAAACCTCAATTTTGCCGTATTCCCTTACGGGAGCCTTCTCGACCTTACCGCCCAGAACGAGCATCATAAGCTGCGCTCCGTAGCACAGTCCTAGTACCGGAATTCCGAGGTTAAAAAGATCCTCGGTGCAGGATGGCGCGCCCTCCTCGTAGCAGCTGTTCGGACCTCCGGTAAGGATTATTCCCTTCGGATTCATCGCCTTTATTTTGGCAATGTCCGTCTTGTATGAATAGATTTCGCAGTATACATTGCACTCGCGGACACGGCGCGCTACAAGCTGGTTATACTGCCCTCCGAAATCAATAACTATCACTTTTTCTCTCATATCTTCCACCACTTCCTCCGGTTTTATTTATCTTTTGAACACGGGAAAATCATTGCACCCGCTCAATATTTCCTCTGCTCAGTCTATATATCTCACCGAAAAACTCTGTTTTTCCGTCCGTACAGACAATCACGCTGTCGTCGCATAAACCGTAAATAACATACTTATCGGATAGCTCTGTCACTTCGTCCGAAACCGCGCTTCTTACAAAATGAGGCTCAACGGAGATGTCCACGCAGCCGAGCGCACTGTATATTTCCTGTCTGTCATGCCCGCATGATACTGTGCATATGGCGGTACACGCCAGATTGATTGAGCCCGCGCTCATTCCTATAATAACGCCATCATGGCTCTTAATGACATTGCACAGACCGTATTCCCGAAGGTAATTAAACTGCGTCGGCGTATCTCCTCCCGACAGCCAGACTGCATCCGCTTTCGCAACCGCGTCCTGCGCTTCCTTTGCCGTCATTCTTCCGTCAACGACATATGCGTCCTCAAAATGAATATTTTTTTCTTCAAACATTTTCAAAAAGAATCCGAAATAATAATCCGTCTTTTCAGGAACTTTTTCAAATTCAGACGCAACAAACGCAAATCGTTTTCTTTTGATTATTCTCTGCCGGAACAGCTCGGATATCTCATCATTAAATCCTTTAGGAAACATGCTTGTCAGTATGTATGTGCCCATTTTTCCTCCGCGGATTCAAATTTATGTTTATCAGTATATCAAACAGCACGGCTTATGTAAAGTAAGCCGCGCTGAAATTTTAGGATTTTAGCTATTATTTTTGATTGCCCAGATACCGTTTAACATACTGTCCGGTATAGGACTTGGGCGATTCGGCGATTTGCTCGGGCGTACCCTGCGCGATTACGCGGCCACCCATGTCGCCTCCCTCCGGTCCGATGTCGATGATATAGTCGGCGGTCTTGATAACGTCAAGATTATGCTCGATTACCACGACGGTGTTGCCGCCCTCGGTAAGCTTATGCAGAATATCAACCAGCTTGTGAACGTCGGCAAAATGCAGTCCCGTCGTCGGCTCGTCAAGAATGTATATGGTTTTTCCCGTGCTACGCTTGCTGAGCTCCGTGGCAAGCTTGATTCTCTGCGCTTCGCCGCCGGAAAGCTCCGTAGAGGGCTGTCCGAGCCGTATATACGAAAGACCGACGTCGTTAAGCGTTTCGATTTTACGGCGTATTGCGGGTACGTTTTCGAAAAACTTCACAGCCTCCTCAACCGTCATATTGAGCACGTCGTAAATGCTTTTGCCCTTATATTTAACCTCGAGAGTTTCGCGGTTGTATCGCTTTCCGCCGCAGACCTCACAGGGTACATATACGTCCGGCAGGAAATGCATCTCTATTTTGAGCATACCGTCGCCCGCGCACGCCTCACAGCGTCCGCCTTTTACATTGAAGCTGAAACGGCCTTTTTTATAGCCCTTTGCCTTTGCGTCCGATGAGGAAGCGAAAAGGTCGCGGATTAAGTCAAACACTCCCGTATACGTCGCAGGATTGGAGCGAGGTGTTCTGCCTATGGGGGACTGGTCAATGGCGATGACCTTATCAAGCTGCCCGATTCCTTCGATATCGTCATGCTCTCCGGGAATGCATCTTGCGCGGTTTAAATCTCTGGCAAGGCGCTTATATACGATTTCGTTGATTAAGGAGCTTTTGCCGGAACCAGACACTCCGGTAACCACCGTCATTATGCCCAGAGGAATATCAACATCTATGTTTTTAAGATTGTTCTGGCGCGCGCCCTTTACGGTGAGCCAGCCCGTAGGCTCCTTGCGGGCTTCGGGTACCGGAATCCGTATTCTGCCGCTTAAGTATGCTCCGGTTATTGAGTTTTTACATTTCATTATTTCCTCTGCCGTTCCGGTAGCTATGACCTCGCCGCCGTGCTCTCCCGCCGCGGGACCGATGTCAACAATATAGTCGGCGGCGCGCATGGTATCCTCGTCATGCTCCACGACAATAAGAGTGTTTCCGATGTCGCGCAGGCGCATAAGCGCCGCGAGCAGCTTGTCATTGTCGCGCTGGTGCAATCCGATGCTCGGCTCGTCAAGTATATACGCCACTCCGACCAGTCCGGAGCCTATCTGCGTCGCGAGACGGATTCTCTGCGCCTCTCCGCCTGACAGAGTTGCGGTTGCGCGCGCCAGAGTAAGATACTCGAGTCCCACATTGTTAAGGAAGCCTATTCTTGATTTAATTTCCTTAAGAATCAAATCCCCTATCTTATGCTGCATATCCGTAAGGCTTAAACCGTCAAAATATTCCACTAGCCTGCGGATTGACATTTCCGTAACCTCGTATATATTTTTATCGCAGATTGTAACCGACAGGGAGGAAGCCTTCAAACGCTGACCCTTGCAAACCTTGCATGGCGTTATGCGCATAAACTCCTCATACTCGCGCTTCATAATATCCGAGCCTGTTTCGCGGTAGCGGCGCTCCATATTTTTAATCAGTCCCTCAAACGCCACATCGTATACCCCGACTCCCCGCTGTCCGGTATAATGCACCTTTACCTCATGTCCATCCGTACCGTGTATGAGTATGTCTCTGATATTTTTGGGATAATCCTTAAACGGGGTATCCAGCGAGAATTTGTATTCCTTTGAAAGGGCAACCAGTAAAGCGTTGGTAAAGCTTTTTGAATCAGTGCAGGACTGCCAGCCCATCGCCTGTATCGCGCCCTGCGCGATACTCAGCCTCTTGTCCGGAATAAGCAAGTCCTCGTCAAATTCCATTTTATAACCCAGTCCGAAGCACTCGGGGCACGCACCGAAAGGATTGTTAAAGGAAAAGCTTCTCGGCTCTATCTCGTCGATACTGATACCGCAGTCCGGACAGGCAAAGCCCATGCTGAAATTCATCGGCTCTCCGTCAACAACATCAACCGTCATAAGTCCGTCCGAAAGCTTCATCACATTTTCAATTGAATCGGTAAGACGGCGCTCGATTCCCGCCTTTATCGCCAAGCGGTCAACCACAACCTCTATATTGTGCTTGATATTTTTTTCAAGCTTGATTTCCTCGGAAAGCTCATAAAGATTTCCGTCAACCCGTACGCGGACATATCCGCTTTTGCGAGCGTTTTCAAAAATTTTCTGATGCTCGCCCTTCCGTCCCCGCACCACGGGCGCGAGAAGCTGGAACTTGGTCCGTTCAGGCAAAAGCATAATCTGGTCAACCATCTGGTCAATCGTCTGTTTGCGTATTTCCCTGCCGCATTTAGGGCAGTGGGGTACGCCTATTCTCGCGTAAAGAAGACGCAGATAATCGTATATTTCCGTCACCGTTCCCACCGTGGAGCGCGGATTTCGGTTAGTGGATTTCTGGTCGATTGAAATCGCCGGAGAAAGTCCCTCTATGCTCTCCACCTCGGGCTTTTCCATCTGTCCGAGGAACTGCCTTGCGTACGAGGAAAGCGACTCCATATAGCGCCTCTGTCCCTCAGCGTAAATCGTGTCAAACGCCAGAGAGCTTTTACCGGAACCGCTCAAGCCTGTAAGCACCGTAAAAGAATCCCTCGGTATGTCCACGTTTATATTTTTGAGGTTATGCTCGCTCGCCCCTCTTATTTTGATATACTGTCTTTGAAATTTAGCCATTTTCGTCCATCGTCTTCCTTATCTCTGTTATTTTATCGCGTATTTGCGCCGCTTCTTCAAAATTCAGGTCCGCGGCAGCGCGGTGCATCTTCTTGTTCAGCTCGCCGATAAGCTTTTCAAGCTCTTTATTGCTCATCGACTCAATGTCCTTTTCAAGCTTTATTCCGCCCTCGTTAGCAGCCTTTGAAATTGCTATAAGCTCCCTGACCGCTTTCTTGACCGTCGTAGGCGTAATCCCGTTTGCCTCATTGTACTCCTGCTGAATCCTACGTCTGCGGTTCGTTTCGTTGATGGCGTTTCGCATAGAGTCGGTCATCATATCGGCATACATAATAACATGTCCGTCGGCATTTCTGGCGGCGCGCCCCACGGTCTGTATCAGGGACGTTTCGGAGCGGAGAAATCCCTCCTTATCGGCATCCAGGATTGCCACAAGCGTGATTTCGGGAATATCCAGTCCCTCGCGCAGCAGGTTGATTCCCACCAGAACGTCAAAAACATCAAGTCTCATATCCCTGATTATCTCGGCTCGCTCAAGAGTGTCTATATCCGAATGAAGATAACGAACCCTTATGCCCGCCTCCTTCATATAAGAAGTCAAATCCTCCGCCATTCTTTTGGTCAGAGTGGTTATAAGAACCTTATTATGATTGGCGGTCTCTTTGTTGACCTCCGCAATCAAATCGTCTATCTGCCCCTCGACCGGTCTTACCGATATTTCGGGATCGAGCAGCCCCGTCGGTCTTATAATCTGCTCCACTCTTTTCAGCTCATGCTCCTCCTCATACACTGATGGCGTAGCCGACACAAACATCATCTGATTTATTTTACTCTCAAACTCCTCAAAATTCAGCGGCCTGTTGTCAAGCGCCGACGGCAATCTGAAGCCGTAATCAACAAGCGTGGTTTTGCGCGAGCGATCTCCGAAATACATTCCTCTAACCTGCGGGATTGTGATATGGGACTCGTCCACTATTATAAGAAAATCATCGGGGAAATAATCCATAAGCGTCCAAGGCGGCGTGCCCGGCGCAAGTCCGGTCAGATGCCTTGAGTAATTCTCGATTCCCGAACAGAAGCCCGTTTCAAGCATCATCTCCACGTCAAAATTCGTCCGCTCTCCGATACGCTGCGCCTCAATGAGCCTGTCCTCACTTCTGAAATACGCAACTCGCTCCTTCGCCTCCGCTTTAATCGCCTCGGCTGCCTTAACAAGCTTGTCGTGAGGAACGACATAATGCGAAGCGGGAAAAATCGCCGTATGCTTAAGCTCCGCCTTTATTTCTCCGGTCAGCGTGTCAATCTCGGTTATGCGGTCAACCTCGTCTCCGAAAAATTCAACCCGCACAGCCCTATCGTCGCTTGACGCCGGAAAAATTTCAAGCACATCGCCTCTTACCCTGAACGTGCCTCGCTTAAAATCAATATCGTTGCGTGTGTACTGCAAATCTATGAGCTGCCTTATAACGTCGTCCCTGTCCTTTTCCATTCCCGGACGCAGCGATACGACCATATTCTGGTAATCTATGGGGCTTCCGAGTCCGTATATACAGGAAACACTGGCGACGATAATCACGTCCTTGCGCTCCGAAAGCGCCGCCGTAGCCGAATGTCTGAGCTTATCAATTTCATCGTTTATAGCGGAATCTTTTTCAATATAGGTATCGGTCGAGGGCACATACGCCTCCGGCTGATAGTAGTCGTAATAGCTTACAAAGTATTCCACCGCGTTTTCGGGAAAAAACTCCTTGAATTCTCCGTAAAGCTGCCCCGCAAGCGTCTTGTTGTGCGCTATGACAAGCGTCGGCATCTGAAGCTCCTGAATCACGTTTGCCATAGTAAAGGTCTTGCCCGAGCCGGTAACTCCGAGGAGCGTCTGAAACTGACTGCCCTCCTTGAAGCCCTTGACCAGCTCCGCTATTGCCTGCGGCTGGTCGCCCGTCGGTTTGTACGGTGAGTGTAATCTGAATTCCGGCATAATAAATCCTTTCTGTCAATCGGGGTGTATCCTGTTTCTGATGCGCAGACACGCCTCGATATGCATAATCCAGTGACGTGAAAACGGCATCTGAATTAATCCTCTTACATCTTTTTTGCACCAGTAATCAATAAGCCAGAAAGCCTTGTCATCTGTGCTGACAACCTCCAGAGCCTCCAGATGACGCCGGCTTTCATCCGAAATTTTTCTTTTTAAATCCGAATACGACAGACTTTTCAGCATTTTATCCGTGGCGCGTTTAACCTCGTCAATATATCGGTAAAGCTCGTCCAAATCCAGCGTTTGCGAAAAATCCGCGATTTGCCGTCCCGCAAGCTCGTTGCCCGTCGTGATAATCGGCGAGCCTATGCGTTCCTTATAATTTCCCGAAAAGAAAACCTGCTCGCTCCCCGTAATAAGAGAATTGGCGACAATATCCTCAATACGGAAAATATGCCATATGGAGTAAGCTATGGTTTTGCTGTGGTAACCGTCGGCATTTATAAACGGAATCGCATTAAATTCTTCCCCGGAAAGCTCAGTCTTAAAACGCTCCAATTCGTTCATCAGCATTCCCCGCAGCTTCAGAAGCGTTTGGATTCCTTCGGAGAAAGCGGCTTCTTTTTTAAGACAAGCCTGCACCGCCTTATTCATCTCCGACCATTCCTTATTCATATGATAGGCTCCTCTTATTTTCTTAATATATATGCTTCTTATAAACTCTTGAAGGCTCGCCGTTCATATCATTCATTATTTGGTAAAATTCACATCCGTACTTCTCATACAGCCCGGTATGATTCGTCGATATAAAAACATCATGTACCTTCTCTGCCTCAGCAATTTTTTCGATTTCCTCGAACAGCTTTCCCACATGGCGGTGTCCTCTGTATTGCGGAAATGTATATACAAATCCCATCCACGGGCTCAGAGCCGTCGGCTGTATATCGTCTTTTTCCGCATACGTACAGAACGAAACAAGCTCGTCCCCATCCGTGAGCATCAGCACCGTTGAATTTTCACCCACGGCATTTTTAAATTTGTTTTCGCTCAGCAGTTCATAAAGAAATTTTCCGGCGCCCCAATCGCTTTTCTCTATCCGGCTAAGCCAATACTCCTGCCGCTCGCAGTCGAAATAATCTATAACCTGCATTTGCAATATCCTCCTAACTTTCCCGCGAGGCGTTTTGCGCCGAACGGGACTTTCTACTAACGCAAATTCCGAATTCCGGCTTTGTTTTTATGTATCCAGACAGGATAAAATATCAAACGGATTTTCCAGCTGCAAAAAATCCGGTTTTCTCCCCGAGGGCTGCTCTGTGTCCTCGCGCAGATACCAGACCGCCTGAGCCGCCTTCATACCTAGCATTTGCGCAGTTTCCAGCTCATAGCTGCCGCCGTCCCCGACATACAGACATTCTTCGGGCTTCACTGACAGCTCTTCCATGCATCGTTTAAAAATTTCCTCGTCGGGCTTCTGAATTCCCTGTTCGCAGGAAAGAAACACGGCGTCGAAATACTGAAACAGCTCGCTTTCGCGGATTACCTCCGCCTCCTCAAAATAACAGTTGCTTATAAGTCCGACCGAAACTCCTCTTGCCCTGAGCCCCGCAAGCATCGGGAGAATTTGCGGGTGCAGATGTCTGAAACATTCTTTTTTGGTATCTATTCGTTTTTGCGTAACAGTCTTTATAAGCTCTTCGGAACAGCAGTTATTTTCCCGAAAAATATTTTCCAGCACCTCTTCCAGTCTTACCTTTCCTAGGGTACGGTCATATTCCGTCGCCCTCCAAGGCTCCAGAAAGCTGTCCACGGGAATCCCGGCATCCTCCGCTATCTGCGCGCCGAAATATAAGGGATGTTGAAAATGCGTAATCAAGGTTTCGTACATATCGAAAATAACCGAACGTATCATAAAAATTCTCCTTTGGGAAGGGTGGTTTATTCTTATTAGCAGTGCACGCTCGAATCCGCTTCGCGTATTCTCGCTCACGGGCTTCTACGCTCCGCTTCGGTCCGTGCCAAACGGGCGTCACTGGCGCCCGGCACCGCCCTATGAAAACAGCCACAGTCATCCCTTGCTGCAAGCAGCAGGGCTGCCTCTGTCTGTTTTTGCACTGCTAATTGCTTACACGGACATTATACCATGACAACTAACCTCGGCTACGCCTCGCTAAGGTGTCAGGTATATATTCATACTAAGCTCGTTAATACCTCGCTAAGTATTCATATTATACCATACCCCTCAGCAAAAGTACAGAGCAAAATCGAATATTTGTTCTGTTTTATCAACTTGTGAACGCTATAAGTGAAATACCTCGCGGGAATAAAGGGTACAGCGTTAATGCTGTACCCTTTGAAATACCATATCGTATCCGTCGCATCCGTAATTCAGCGAGCGGTTCACCCTGCTTATCGTCGCGGTTGATGCCCCGGTTTTCTGCGCTATCTCCATATAAGTATTATTCTGTCGGAGCATATGCGCCACCTCATAGCGCTGTGCCATTGAAACAAGCTCGTTCACCGTGCATATATCCTCAAAGAAACGGTAGCACTCCTCCTTGTTTTCAAGCGTCAGTATCGCCTCGAAAAGATGTTCCGTTTCCTCGGTTCTTATTTTTTTACTCATAAAATCCACCTCTGAAAATTTTTATCCGTACGGCAAAGTACTCACCGCGCTTTCACCGTGTAAAAGTTTATCACATTAAAGCGCATAAGTCCAGCAAAACACGCTTAAATTATTTATTCAGCACATACCTTTCGAGTATATCCGCGATTCCGTCCTCGTCGTTGCCCGGCGCGATAATATCCGCGTGCTCCTTTACCTCGGAGTGCGCATTTCCCATCGCGACGCCCATTCCCGCAAATTCAAGCATACTTATATCGTTATAGCCGTCGCCGAACGCCATAAGCTCGTCCCGTTCCGCTCCGACAAAAGAAAGAAGCTCCTCAAGTGCCGACGCCTTGTTGATATTTTTGGGAAGTATCTCGAGGAAAAACGGCTCCGAGCGGTACACGTCCATGCGGTCATGAAGTCTCGCGTAAACCTTCGGCTCAATCACCGCCAGATAATCGCCGTCACCGAGCATAAGGAATTTGGGAACCTCATAGGTCAGATATTCCCTGAGATTCTCCACACGCTTCTGCCCAAGCCCGTTGATTCTCACCTCTGTCTCAAGATATTTGTCGTCGAGATTTTCACTTACGACCGTATCGCCGTCATAGGTCAGGATATTGACATTATTTGTTTTCGCAAGCTCATAAATCTCGCCGTAGTATTCCTTTGGAATGACACTCTGCCTTATAACTCTGCCGTCTGAATACCGCTCCAGCAGACCGCCGTTCAACGCGAGAATGTAGCCGCCGTTTTTTTTCAGCTCCAGTTCGTCGGCGTAACGCTTAACACCGGGACGCGGGCGTCCCGAGGCTATCGCGACAATGCAGCCCTGTTCCTGCGCTTTGATAATCGCCGCCTTGGTGCGCGGCGTGATTTTTTTCTCCGAATCGGTAAGCGTCCCGTCTATATCAAAAGCAAGTACCTTGTATTTCATGATTTTCCTCTCCGTATTCCGTTAATTCTCCACAGACATATTACAATAATTCCGTCCAAAAATAAACCTTTATTTTACAATACCGGTTTACAAAAAATTGATTTCGGTTATACTTAATACATAAGCATTCATCATAGCAGGAGGTATATACATATGCCCGGATTTGTAACTCATTATGTGTTCGGCGTGAACGCGTACAAAAAGCTCTCCAATCCCGATATAAAGGGAATAATCCAAAAACGTCATAATGCATTCAGCCTCGGTCTTCAGGGCCCGGATATATTTTTCTATTTTATGCCCAGTTCCTTAGGCTTTAAGCCGAATATTGCCAATATCATGCACAAAAAGCGAACCGGTGAATTTTTCCGCAGCCTGATTGACGGAGTATCTATTTTTGACAGAAAAAAAGATTACGAAATTGCCTACGCCTATATTCAGGGCTTTATGGGGCATTATCTGCTTGATACCAATATGCACCCGTATGTTTACAGCCGTGTCGGAACCTCCGTTTCCAAACAGACGCTCGGTATCCATTTCGGGCTTGAAACCGATATTGACCGCGAGGTTCTGATGCATTACAAGGGTATGAAGCAGAACGATTTTTCCCATCTGTCCGTTATTTCTTTAAACAAGCACGAAAAAAACATAATCGCCAGACTTCTCAACAGCGCGATTCTGAAAACCTACGGCATCACGATAACCACGACTGTTATAAAGGCGTCGATGGTGAGCTTTGCAATCGAAAGCGTGCTGCTTATGGACCCGAATATGAAAAAGCACCGCTTTGTGAGCTTTATCGAAAATCACACCGTCGGCTACGGACTCGTGTCACCGCTTCTGATAAACGAATGCCGTCATTCCGAAGACCCCTGCAACGAAGCTCACAACGAATGGGTGAATCCGTGGGAGCCTGCAATGCGCGGAACCTCCTCAGTCTTTGAAATGATGGACAGCCTGCAAAACAAATACGCAGGCTTAATGGAAAGTATGGACTCGGCTCTGAACGACTCGCACAATATGCTTCAGGACGACAATCCGAAAATCCTCGCCCTGCTCGGCAACAACTCATACAGCAGCGGCTTTGACTGCAGAAAAAGAATTGCGAGGGAACCTTGATTCCCTCGCAATTTCATATTTTCCGGAAAATTCCGAATATCACTCATCACTTATATTTTTCCGCCTGCTCCCTGATAAGCGCGCCGTCGTCAAAATAATTAATCTTCATTGCGGCTCTCACCTCGGCGAGCGTCTTCGCGGCAACCTTCTCCGCCTTCTCGCTGCCCTCCTTGAGAATATCGTAAACAGCCGGAATATCCTTTTCCCAGACCTTACGGCGCTCTCTTATCGGCGCAAGAACGGACTGCATTACATTGTTGAGGAATTTCTTTACCTTGACGTCTCCGAGACCGCCCCTCTTATAGTGCGCCTTAAGCTCGTCAAGTCCCTCGTATTCGGGAAGGAACTCCTCAAAATGCTCCTTTGTGCCGAAAGCGTCAAGATATATAAATACGGGATTGCCCTCAACCTCTCCCGGGTCCTCAACCCGAAGATGATTGGGGTCGGTAAACATCGACATGATTTTTTTGCGCACATCCTCATCGGTGTCCGCAAGATAAATGCAGTTGCCTAGCGATTTGCTCATCTTTGCCTTGCCGTCCGTACCGGGCAGTCTGAGACACGCCTTATTGTCCGGCAAAAGAATCTCCGGCTCCACAAGCGTATCGCCGTAAACGGCGTTGAACTTATGGACTATTTCTCTGGTCTGCTCTATCATCGGCATCTGGTCCTCACCAACCGGAACCGTCGTCGCCTTAAATGCCGTAATGTCCGCTGCCTGACTTATGGGATATGTAAAAAATCCCACGGGAATACTCGTCTCAAAATTGCGCATCTGTATTTCGGATTTAACCGTGGGATTGCGCTGAAGCCTCGACACCGTGACAAGATTCATATAATAAAAGGACAGCTCCGTAAGCTCGGGAACCATAGACTGAATAAGGATTGTGGACTTTGCCGGGTCAAGCCCGCAGGCGAGATAGTCCAAAGCCACCTCAACGATATTCTGCCTTACCTTCTCGGGATTATCCGCGTTGTCCGTCAGTGCCTGCGCATCCGCAATCATAATATAAATATCATCAAATTCTCCCGAATTCTGTAATTCAACACGTCTTTTCAGCGAACCCACGTAATGCCCCACATGCAGTCTTCCGGTAGGTCTGTCGCCCGTCAAAATAATTTTACTCATATTCCGTTAAAACCTCTCACTTTGATTTGTCATAAATCCGAAGATTAAATGACCGCTATTTAATTATATATTATGGAACAAAAAAGTCAAGCATACCCCTTCAGCTATAAAGTTAACTCATGACTTTCTCATAATCCTGCAATTCATGAAAAATTCCATCCACATAAACGGTATTTTCTTCGACACGATAAAGCATAAAATATCGATGTGATAAAAAATTTATTCTTCTGTATCCTAATTCTTTCAGTTTAGGATTGTCACATAATTTCAGACTTCCAGCAACATTTGATAAACTTATCTTTGTTGCCTCAAAATCATTCAATAGGTTTCTCACCGCCTGCTCACTTTTCTTTTCAAACAGGAGATAAGTTACAAATCTGTCAAGCTCCTTCTCCGCGCTTTCCGCTATAACAACCTTATAATCCATACTTTGACCTCATATCGGAAACCGCATCATCTGCATCACGGTACTTTCCCTGTTCCCTGGATTGCTTCAGTTTTGCAATCATCTCTTCCTCTGTCATTGGTGCATAGGGGTTAATCTCCGCTGACTGCCTTTTAATTTCAAAGGGAAAACCGTTTGCCGCAACAGCTTGTGTCAAAAACATTCTTATAGCAGTTGTAGTGTCCGTTCCCAAATCTTTAAACAAAGAATCTGATTTTGCCTTTAAATCGTCTTCTACTCTTACCTGAATCGTACTAGCCATGAACCGCACCTCCATTCTTTTCTATTATAATGCCTTTTCATTGCTAAATCAATACATTACAATGTCCTTGGCTTATACTATCCCCTTTTTTATAATCAAAAATCCCGCAAAATCCGTTAAGGACCCTGCGGGATATTTCCTAATTATTCAGCCGGACTAGAAAAGCTCGACTCTTCCTGCGTACTTTTTGTTGATTACATAATATGCTGCCGACTCCTCGGGCTTAAGATATACCTGAAGCGACTTGATTGACGAAGCCCTGTGTCCGTCCGCCACATACAGCTCCGTTGCCTTTGCGATAACACTTTCAACGGTTGCCTCACGCCCGCCAAACTGAATATATACTTCGGAAGCAGGTCCGGACTTCTTCTCCGCTGCCTTTGAAGCCGTCCTCTTGGCTGCCGTCTTAACCGCGTTCTTGGCCGAAACTGCCTTCTCTGCGACCTTCTTTGTTTCGGTCTTGGCTGCTTCCTTAACCTCAGATGCCTTTTCCGCTACTTTTCCCGCCGTTTCCTTAACTGTTTCCGCTGCTTTAACTCCTGTATTTTTTACTGCTTCTTTAACTTCTGTTGCTGTCGTCTTTTTCGGCATAATAAAATCCTCCTTTTATAACCCTTTTTAAGGCTTAAAATAATATGTAACAATAACCTCAAGTAAAGCTTTATTTTAGCAACGTGTAGATAATAACCTATTTGCAATAAAAAATCAAGCAATTTAACGGATTTTATTATTTTTCATAAAAAAACTAATTGAAGCCGAAGATTTTCTGCGTTACGCGGTAGCCGCACACCGATATTTTACGCCCTACCCTGCCCGGAAAATTCATCCATACTCCCATAATCGAGAAGCGGATTCTGCGGTATGCCCACGGCTCCTTTTCCTTGAGGCTGTCCCACAGCTCGCGTTTTTTAGCCATATTTTCCTCAGATTCGGAGAGAATGCACATAATCGACGAAACCGTCATTATAATCATCAGATAATTTTTCATGTATATGCGGCATTTGCGCTCCCCGATGTTTTCCGAGTTAAAGCAGTCAATCATCATATTGTTGACCCGAAGCTGCTGGTCAAGTCTGCGAATCATAACGTCCTCGTGAACCGACTGGTCGTCGCGCCCGATAAAATACCAGTAAAAATTCACGTCCGCGTAATACATAACCTTCACGTTGGGAAGAGGCTCGAAAACGAAAAGATTATCCACATAAAACGTGTGGCGCGGCAGCTCAAGAT
>JAAVHB010000083.1 GCA_014799955.1 Butyrivibrio sp.
CGCACCCTCCCGTCACAGATGACATGCGCTCCGTCTATATGATATTCGTTCTTCCAGAACCTGAGGCAGTCGTCTATCAGCCCCGCTCCCGCCTGTCTCGGAAACAGGAATTCCATATAGACCTCAATGCCCCTTTTGTGCAGCTCCTTTACCATCGCCTTGAATTCCGAGGTGTAATCTCCCCTGTGCCCGTAGGTAAAGCAATAGCCGCTGTTCGGAGCGAAATAAAAGCCCGAATCGTAGCCCCAGTAATTGTCGTTTATTCCCGTATTTACAAACTCGTAGGCGGGCATAAGCTCCACGGCGTTTATTCCGAGCTCCTCAAAATAATCCGCCTTCTGCATAACGCCCCTGAAGGTTCCTTTTGCCTTAACCTTGGAGAAACGGTTTTTGGTAAAGCCCCTCACGTGGAGCTTGTACATAATCAGCTCTTCCTTGGGAATCCGGGGATTCGCATCATCCCCCCAGTCAAATTTATCCCTGAAAAGAACGCCGTAATACTTTATTTCCCCGTTATTTAAAGGTTGCTTTACGACAGCCCTCGCGTACGCGTCGGCAGAGCTTTTTTCATCGTCGGTTTCGTAGCGGTACAGCAGTCCGTCAAGCTCCGCGCCCTCAACCTCAAACGAAAACACCTCTCCGTTTTTGTAATATCCGTCAAGCTCGATTGTATACAGAGGCTCCTCCTCCAAATCGGAATATAAGAGGAGCCTTAAGGTATCCCCGTCTGCCGCGTAGGAAAAGCGCCAGCCGTTTCCCGTAAACTCCGCTCCCATGGAATATCCGCCGCGCCGGACAATCCTGACCGAATCCGACGGCTGTCCCTTAACCTTTACATTGTAATGGGTTTGTGTCATTCTTCTTCCTCTTCAAAAGCGTTATATACCTGTCTCTTACGGGCAAGCTCGTCATTGGCAAGATATTCGTCATAGGTCGTAATTTTGTCTATAAGCTTTCCGCCTACAAATTCCATAATGCGGTTAGCTGTCGTCTGTACAAACTGATGGTCATGGCAGGCAAAAAGAGCCACGCCGGGGAATTTGATAAGCCCGTTGTTGAGGGCGGTAATCGATTCCATGTCAAGATGGTTGGTCGGTTCGTCAAGTATCAGCACGTTGGAGCCCATAATCATCATCTTTGAAAGCATTACGCGCACCTTCTCGCCTCCCGAAAGCACCTTTACCTTCTTAACGCCGTCGTCTCCGGCAAAAAGCATCCTGCCGAGGAATCCTCTGACATAGGTAACGTCCTTCTCCGGCGAAAACTGCATAAGCCAGTCAACTATAATGTCCTCGCAGTCAAAATCCGCCGTATTGTCCTTGGGAAAATAAGCCTGTGAGGTCGTGATTCCCCATTTATATGTGCCCCCGTCGGGCTCAAGCTCTCCGGCGAGAATCTTGAAAAGCGTGGTCTTCGCAAGCTCGTCGGCGCCGACAAAGGCAATTTTGTCGTCATGGTTTACGATAAAGGATACATTGTCAAGTACCTTCACGCCGTCCACGGTTTTCGTAAGCCCCTCCACTGTAAGAACCTCGTTTCCGATTTCTCTGGCGGGTCTGAAATCAATGTACGGATATTTGCGGCTCGATGGCTTTATGTCGTCAAGCTCAATCTTTTCAAGCGCGCGTTTTCTTGAGGTCGCCTGCTTTGACTTGGAAGCGTTGGCGGAGAAGCGCTGGATAAATTCCTGAAGTTCCTTTATCTTCTCCTCCTTCTTTTTGTTTGCCTCCTTCATCTGCTTGATCATCAGCTGGCTCGACTCGTACCAGAAATCGTAATTACCTGCGTAAAGCTGTATTTTGGCATAATCTATATCGGCAATCTGAGTGCAGACCTTGTTGAGGAAATAGCGGTCGTGCGAAACCACGATGACCGTATTTTCAAAATCAATCAGAAACTCCTCAAGCCACGCTATTGCGTCCAGATCCAAGTGGTTGGTCGGCTCGTCCAGAAGAAGAATGTCGGGATTGCCGAAAAGCGCCTTGGCGAGCAGCACCTTGACCTTCTGGCTTCCGTTAAGCTCCGACATCATTTTATAATGATGCTCCGTATCTATTCCGAGACCGTTCAAAAGCATCGCCGCGTCGGACTCGGCCTCCCAGCCGTTCATCTCCGCGAATTCGCCCTCAAGCTCGCTCGCGCGTATTCCGTCCTCGTCAGAAAAATCCTCCTTGGCGTAAATCGCTTCTTTTTCCTTCATAATCTGGTAAAGTCTTTCATTACCCATTATTACTGTATCAAGCACCGTATATGCATCATATTTAAAATGGTCCTGCTCCAGAAACGAAAGCCTCTCCCCGGGCGACATCGTGACATCTCCCTTGCTGGGCTCAAGCTGTCCCGAAAGAATCTTAAGAAAAGTAGACTTTCCGGCTCCGTTTGCTCCGATAAGCCCGTAGCAGTTGCCGGGCGTAAACTTGATATTTACATCCTCAAACAGCGCTTTTTTTCCTATCCTCAATGTTACATTATTTGCACAAATCATATTATCCGTTACCTTTCCGCATAAAACTCTATTTTAATTTTACAGTAAATACGTTATTTTGCAAGCACTATTTGAAAATTTTCGTTTTCCGGCAGATTTAAACGACTGAACTTAAGGATAATTCTGATATATTTATTACCGTGATAAAAAAATCGGGAATATAAAACTGCCGCCCGCTGATTGACAATTCGCGGACGGCAGTCTGAAAATAGCTTTTACTCCTGCTGTTTTACATTTTAAACGTAGCGCACTCCGTCTGTCCGTGGATTAAATCCTTGGAATGCTTTACGTCAATATGCTGAGCCGAGCATTTTAAATTCTCATTGTAAAGACAGTTGGTCGCGTCGCACGAAACCTCGATTTTGCAGTCGGGCGTGTGCGTCGCGTTCTTGCAGCCGCAGCTGTCCCTGTCCTGGAACGACGAACAGCATGTACAGCAGCTGTCCTTTGCCGTCTTTCCTCCGATTTTTATCTCACCGCGGCAGCACATATCATCCTCATTGTGAACGCAGTTTTTTACGCAGCATCCTAAATCCGTCATAACCGGCACCTCCATATTTTTGTCCTGGCATATAAAATATGCTCTCGCGTATAGTATTGGCGGATTTGCCTGATTTTATGCTCTGTCTGCGCCGCGTTTTTTGCAAAAAGTATACCCCGGAATTCAAAAATATGGTAAAATGTTTTTATGAATTTTATATTTTTTAAAGACAAAATCGAAACTCTGGAATACTTCTCCGCCCGACTTGCCGACGCTCTGTCCGGACTGGGCTTTGAAACGTATATCCACGGCTTTTACGGCGACCGCGCTGCGCTTTTCTCCCATATACGGGACGGAGAAAGCGTGCTTGTAACCTTCAACTGCATAGGAGTTTCCGGCGAGCCGGAATATATTAGCGACGGCGTTTCGCTGTGGAGACTGCACGCGGTTACTGTTATAAACATACTTGTAGACCATCCCATGTATTACCATGAGCAGCTTGAAAAGCTTGCCGTGTACGCGTCCTTGCCGGAGCGCACCCATATTGTATGCATTGACAGAAATCATATGCGGTATGTCAGAAGCTTCTATCCCGAAGCCGTCAATCTGCATTTCATGGTGCTTGCGGGCAGCGGCGAAGAATATGCCGTTGATTTTGATAAAAAGAAATATGACATAATTTTCACGGGAAATTTCACGCCCTGCTCTCATTTTGAACGTTTTATCGAATGTAACGGTCCGGAATACGCCGTATTTTACCGCGGAATAATCGACGATATGCTGTCCGACCCCTCAAGACCTGTTGAGCAGGTATGTCTTGAGCATATAAAACGCGAGGCGCCGGACGCCTCGCCTTATGAACTGCGCTTTACAATGAGCAAATTCCTTTTTATAGATTTATATGTTCGCTTTTATCTGCGCGAGAAAGCGATAGCAGCGCTTGACGCCGCCGGTTTTAACCTCGTGCTTATAGGACACGGTTTTGAGTCCTTGAGAACAAAGAGCGGGCGCACCCTGTCCGGCAAGGCGCTTCTTCCCACCGCGCACTGCCTTAAGGAAACCGCGTTTGCAAAAATATCGCTGAACGTGATGCCGGGCTTTGCGGACGGCGGCCATGACAGAATTTTAAGCTCAATGCTCTGCCGTACGCTTTCTCTCACCGATACCTCAATATGGCTTAAGGAAAATTTCACCGACGGATACGATTTGTGCTTCTACGACATTACGCGCCCCGAAGGTCTTGTCGATACCGCCGCAGAGCTGCTTGCCAATCCCGAAAAGCTTTATGCCGTCACCTTAAACGGGAATAAAAAAGCTCTGGAGTCCCACACATGGGAATCCAGAGCCTGTGAAATACTTAATTGGATTCAATAAAGCTTAATTTGCGTAAGCTGTCATGAAAAACATCGCAATAATGTCAACGAGCGACTGAGTGTCCGAAGGAATTTCAACCTTTGCGGAGCTGTCCTCTTTAACTGTGCTTACCATCGTGATGTTCTCTTCTCCGGCATTGGGCTCAATATTGGCTTTGATTGTGTAAACACCCTTCTCATACGATGTCCTCAAATCAACAGTTCCGTCAAGCGCTTCGCCTTCGGCGTCTTTAATCTGCTCCTTAAGCTCGTCAAAGAGCTCCTTATATGACTCCTCATCCATCTTCTCATCAAAGTCCGACATATCGGTTCCCTCAAGCATGGCTTCCTTGAGTTCCTTGATATCGTCTTCGGAAAGCTTCTCTCCGGTTGCTTCCTCAAGAGCCTTAACGATTGCGTCTGCGACATCGTCAACAAAACCGTTCACAACCTTCTCGGTGTCTATCGAATTTGCCTTCTCAGCCAGAAGCTTAGCCCAGGAGTCACTGTTATCGTCAAGGAGCTTCTTCGTTGCGTCAATAAGAGCCTGAACGCTGTCCTTATCCGATACGGTGATTGAATAGGTTCCGTCCTTCTCGGTGATTATTCCTGCATAAGCCTCATCCAAATCCTTGCTGATTGTCTCAAAAAATGAGGTGTCCTGCTTGAACATTCCTTCTGCCTTAAAGGAAACCCAGTCGGAGGTAACTCCAAACTCCTTAAGGTCAAAGCTTCCGCCCATCATAGCTGAGGCAAAGCTTCCTACCTCGTCCATAACGGAAGCAACATTGATATAAACAACATCGTCCGTAAATATAATCGCGTTATCAAACTTAAACGACATTCCGCCCGCAGATACCTCGGCGCTCAGCGAAGTTGCGTTTCCGTCGGAAACTCCGCTTAATTTAATCTTTGCGGATGTTCCTTCAACATTTGCCGTTATATCGCAGTCAAAAGTCTTCTTCTTAAGCTGCGTACTCTCCTTAAGAATTCCGAACATGGAACCGGAGCCTCCGGCGTTGACATTCTTGCCTCCGCTCTTAGAGCAGCCCGCAAGCATTGCGACTGCCATTACGGCAATCAAAAGCACCGCAGCGGCTTTTCTTAAAAATCCTTTCATTTTACCCTCCTGTTATCGTGCAAAAGCACATTATCTCTTTATAAACACACTGTATGTTTACAACAAAGAATTCTACTCTTAATTAATTCTTTTGTCAATAAAATCTTACTTTACTATTGAAAACATTACGCTATTGTAATAAAATGGAAAAAATGCATCGAAACAGTCTTAATCTTAAGGAGGCATTATGAGACATCTACTAAGTCCGCTTGATTTATCCGACAAAGAGCTTGACAGTCTTCTGGAGCTGGCGTCCGATATTGCAGACGGCCCCGGCCGCTATTCGGAGTGCTGCAAAGGCAAAAAGCTCGCCACTCTTTTTTATGAACCAAGCACACGCACACGGCTCAGTTTTGAAGCCGCCATGTTAAATTTAGGCGGTTCGGTACTGGGCTTTTCATCTGCCGATTCGAGCTCGGCGTCAAAAGGTGAAAGCGTCGCGGACACGATTCGCGTCATCTCCTGCTACGCCGATATATGCGCCATGCGCCATCCCAAGGAGGGCGCTCCGCTTGTAGCTTCTCTCAACTCCTCGATTCCCGTGATAAACGCCGGCGACGGCGGGCATCAGCACCCGACGCAGACTCTCACGGACCTTATGACAATCAAGGAGCTTAAGGGCGGCTTTGACAATCTGACCATCGGGCTTTGCGGCGACCTTAAATTCGGGCGCACCGTCCACTCCCTTATAGAATCTCTCGTAAGATACAAAAACGTCCGCTTCGTACTTATCTCCCCGAAGGAGCTTAGAGTTCCCGATTATATACGCGAGGACGTACTCAAGGCCGGCGGACACGAATTTACGGAGGTTGAAAAGCTTGAGGACGCCATTCCCGATTTGGACATACTTTATATGACGAGGGTTCAGCGCGAACGCTTTTTCAATGAAGAGGAATATATGCGCATGAAGGGCTTTTATATTCTTGACAACGCCAAAATGGAGCTTGCGAAAAAGGATATGATTGTACTGCACCCGCTCCCCAGGGTCAACGAAATCTCCGTTGAGGTGGACAAGGACCCGAGAGCCGCTTATTTTAAACAGGTCCAGTTCGGCGTATACGTCCGTATGGCTCTTATACTCACACTTCTGGAGGTGGAACTGCCATGTTGAATGTCGGAAAACTTGAAAACGGCTTTGTTATCGACCATATCAAAGCCGGGAAATCCATGGATATTTACAAATATCTCGGTCTCGGAAAGCTTGACTGCTGCGTGGCAATCATAAAAAACGCCCGAAGCAACAAGATGGGCAAAAAGGACATCATAAAAATCGACGGCGGTCTTGACTTGGTGGACCTCGATATTCTGGGCTTTATAGATAACAACATCACGATAAACATAATAAAGGACGGCGAAATAGTCGATAAAAAGACCTTAAGCCTTCCCCATACCGTGACCAATGTCATAAAATGCAAAAACCCCCGCTGCATCACCCAGATTGAGCAGGAGCTTGACCATGTTTTTATCCTTACGGACGAAAAAGAGCATATATACAGATGTAAATACTGCGAATCCAAGTATTAAGTTAATTAATCAGCACTACATTGTAAAAAACCCCTTCGGAGCGGCGGACAAGCCGTTTTCTCCGAAGGGTTTTAATTTTATTGCTCCGTTTCATTGAGCTTCCTTACAATTTCGTCAATCCATTCCGGAGAAATCGCCTCCGCCGAGAACGACGCAACCGCGTGAATCGGAAGAAATCTCATCATCGAATCTATCATTTCCCGTGAAATCGCCTCTGCCGCCGACTCACTGCCTGCGCTCATAACGCCCTTCATATACTCGTCGATTACGGGCTTTACAATCTCCATTGCTTTCGGATTGTCAAACAAATCCCCGAAAATCGTATCCGACGTGTAATGAACCGGAAGCCTTCTGTCAGAGTTGACCGTGACGGTTTCGCTAAGAACAATGTCCTTTGAGGATTTTCCTATCATTATCTCAAAGCCGCCGCTTTCAACATACCAGTCCTTTATCCTCGGCTCATAATACGCAAAGGCGCGTCTGTCCAGCACAAATTCGGCTGTCTTTGTTTCGCCCGGCTCAAGCGAAAGCTTCTCAAAGCCCTTTAATTCCTTTACGGGTCTTGCCTCGGTGCTCTCAGAATCAGCCACATAGAGCTGTACGATTTCCTTTCCGGCAGTTTTGCCCGTGTTGGTAACGTCCACTCTGACCGTAAGCATTTCGCTCTCGTCAATCTCCTTTGCGGACACACTCAAATTGGAATATTCAAACGTAGTGTAGGAAAGCCCGTAGCCGAACGGGAATCTCACTTCCGTTTTTTTCTTGTCGTAATAACGGTATCCTACAAAAATACCCTCGCTGAATTTCACATGGTCGCCCGACCCGAAGCCCGTCAGGAAGGATGGATTATCCTCCAGCTTGTAAGGGAAGGTTTCCGCAAGCTTGGCGCTCGGATTCACCTCTCCGAAAAGCACTCTGCACACAGCTTTTCCTATCGCCTCTCCTCCGAGGTACGCCTCAAGGATTCCCTTTACGTCGTCCGCCCACGGAAGCTCAATCGGCGCTCCGTTATGAAGCACAACCACAACGTTGGGCTGCTTCTTTATTATTTCCGAAATAAGATGATTCTGGCAGTCGGGCATTCTCATATGCGAACGGTCAAATCCCTCCGATTCAAAGGCATCGGGAAGTCCGGCAAAAATTACCGCCACGTCCGCCTTTGCCGCCGTTTCAACCGCCTTGCGCTCAAGCGCCTCGTCTGTCTTGTCCTCGGAATCCTCAAATCCCTTGGCGTACATAACGCTTACGCCCATATCCTCAAGCGCATCAAGCGCCGACGTTACCTTTATGCAGTTGATATGCGAGCTTCCGCCTCCCTGAAAACGCGGAGCCTCGGCATATTTGCCTATAAAGGCTATCTTCGCGTCCTTTTTAAGAGGAAGAATATTATTGTCATTTTTAAGCAGGACTATCGTTTCCTCGGCAATACGCGCCGCCTTCTCATGGTCCTCCGTAAAATCCGTTTTCTGACCGTCGGTATTCACCGAGCGGAAAACAATATCAAGAATTCTCTCACACGCCCTATCAAGAACAGCCTCGTCAAGCTTTCCTGATTTGACCGCCTCGGCAATCAGCTTATCCCTGACGCCGTGCGAGCCGGGCATTTCAAGGTCAAGTCCTGCCTCGAGTCCAGCGACTCTGTCTCCTACCGCGCCCCAGTCGCTCATGACAAGTCCGTCAAAACCCCATTTATCGCGGAGCTCTTCCGTCATGAATTCATAGTTTTCTCCGACGTATTTACCGTTTACCTTATTGTACGAGCTCATGACCGTCCACGGCTTTGACTTGCGGACCGCGCCCTCAAAAACCCTGAGATAGATTTCGTGCAGCGCTCTCTCGTCAATCTCCTCGTCAACGGACATCCTTCTGGTTTCCTGGCTGTTAGCCATGAAATGCTTTATGCTGGTTCCCACATTGCGGCTCTGCACTCCGCTTATATGCGCGGCGGCAATTTCCGATGCAAGATACGGGTCCTCCGAATAATACTCGAAATTACGTCCGCAAAGCGGCGAGCGCTTGATGTTTACCGCAGGCCCCAGAAGCACTCCGACTCCCTCGGACACACACTCAGAACCGAGAATCTGTCCCATTTCATAAATTAAATCACGATTAAACGAAGTTGCCGCACCGCATCCGGCAGGAAAGCACACCGCCTTAATGCTGTCGTTTACTCCAAGATGGTCAGCCTCCATGTCCTGCTTACGCAGTCCGTGAGGTCCGTCCGAAACCATCATCTGCGGCACTCCCAGTCTTTCGATTCCTTTGGTATGCCAAAAATCCTCTCCCGAGCAAAGTCCTGCTTTCTCTTCAAGCGTCATTTCCGAAACCAGTTTTTTAATTTGTTCAGAATCCATAATTCGCACCTCCGCCGTCTGCTCCGGTTTTATAACCGTTTTAAATCGCAAATCACATAAATTCAGCGGGTCTGTAAGCCGGGTTATGTCTTGAACGGTCATCTGTCTAGTCCTGCCGTTGCCGACAGGCTCAAGCAACCTACCTGAAGCTGGCGGGCCGCGTCATAGCTTCTTTTTGGTCTTGCTTCGGATGGGGTTTACATATGCCCGCTGCGTTACCGCAGCGGCGGTAGTCTCTTACACTGCCCTTCCGCCCTTACCGACCGAAACGGCCGGCGGTATATTTCTGCTGCACTTGCCTTGGAGTCGCCTCCACCGGACGTTATCCGGCATCCTGCCCTGTGAAGCCCGGACTTTCCTCACCTGCACGAATGCAGCCGCGACCGTCCGGCCCACTGAATTTCCCATGTTATTTAATTTTAGGTATTTATAAAATTATACTGCCTAATTTTTCTGGTAAAAGAATGTCTTAGGCGATATGTAATTCAATTCCTTGTAATTTGTTATCTGCTCCGTGCTTCCGACGAAAAGTATTCCCTCACGGACAAGCGAATCGTTGAACTTGCGGTAAATTTCAAGCTTCGCCTCCTCCGTAAAATAGATAAGCACGTTGCGGCAGACTATCATGTGATAATCCCTCGGATAAAGGTCCTTTAAAAGATTATGTTTCATAAACATGACGCATCTCTTTATTTCGTCGGAAATCTGGAATACGCCGGGCGAAATTTCCGTAAAATATTTCTTCTTGAACTCCGCGGGAAGAGAATTAAGGCTCTGTGATTTGTAAAGCCCTGTTTTCGCCTTTGCCATAACCTGGTCGTCAATATCCGATGCAAGTATTTTAATCTGGCTTAACGGCAGGAATTTGGATAAAAGCATGACGAGCGAATACGGTTCGTCTCCCGTAGAGCACGCCGCGCTCCATATTCTTATTCCGTGCCCGAACTTGGAAATCAGATCCGGAATAACCTTCTTCTCGAGATAATCCCACTGCTCTGGATTACGGTAGAATTCCGACACGTTGATTGTAAGATAATTGACAAACTCTTCAAAAAGCGCAGGATTGGTTTTAAGCCCCGTAACGAACTCGCCGTATCCACTGTATTTATGCTTCGCGATAAGAGTGTCGATGCGCCTTTTCATCTGCCTTTCCTTATACGCGTTAAGGTCAATTTTTGTAAGGGCAAAAACGTCTTTTTTAAACTGTTCATAGTTATTTTCCATAGTACACGACCTCTCGGATATTTTGATAAATTCATAGTCACAAAGAACCCGCACCACGGCACGGGCTCTTGCAAGTACATAATTGATTTTATTCTTCCGCGGAAACCTCAGCGTTTTCTTCTTCCGCGGACTCCGTAACTTCCTCCGCTTCCTCTGTGTCATCAGAAAGCAGCGCCTTCATGGAAAGGCTTATCTTGCGGTCCTCGACATTAAGGTCAACAACCTTAGCCTCAATCTCCTGTCCTGCCTTAAGAACGTCAGAGGGCTTTGCCACATGATTCTTGGCAATCTGCGATACATGCAAAAGAGCGTCCACGCCGATTTCAAGCTCCACAAACGCGCCGAAATCAGTCATTCTCGCAACCTTTCCGGTTACTACATTGCCGATTGCGTACTTCTTGTCCGCGTCAAGCCAAGGATTCTCACTGTCGAATTTCAGGCTGAGAGCTATCTTCTCGCCGTTAATCTCCTTGATAAAGGTCTTGACAACATCGCCCGCCTTGAATTTCTTCTTGGGATTCTCGACTCTTCCCCATGAAATCTCGGACACATGAAGAAGTCCGTCGATTCCGCCTATATCAATGAACACACCGAAATCGGTAACGTTCTTTACCGTTCCCTCAACAACCTGTCCTTCCTTGAGCGTAGCGAGAGCCTCCTCCTTAAGCTTGGCCTTCTTTGCGGCTACAAGCTGTCTGCGGTCGCCGATAATACGGCGCTTTCTGGGATTGAATTCAGTAATAACAAACTCAATCTCCTGTCCCGCATATTTGCTCAGATCCTTCTCATACACATCCGAAACAAGGCTTGCGGGTATGAATACCTTCGCCTCGTCAACAACTACCGTAAGCCCGCCGTCAAGAACCTGTATAACCTTTGCGGTAAGCACCTCGCCGTTCTCGAAAG
>JAAVHB010000084.1 GCA_014799955.1 Butyrivibrio sp.
CCGACTTTCTTGTTATTTTATCTACCTCGTCAATATAAATAATGCCCTTCTCGGCTTTCTCAACATCGTAATCCGCAGCCTGTATAAGCTTGAGCAGAATATTTTCAACGTCCTCGCCCACATATCCCGCCTCGGTAAGCGTGGTAGCGTCGGCTATCGCAAACGGCACGTTGAGAATCTTGGCAAGCGTCTGAGCAAGATAGGTCTTGCCGGAGCCCGTGGGTCCGAGCATAAGGATATTGCTCTTCTGAAGCTCCACGCCGTCATCGCTTACATTGACTTCCGAAAGTATCCTTTTGTAATGATTATATACCGAAACGGCGAGAACCTTTTTTGCCTCGTCCTGCCCCACTACATACTCATCAAGAAGCTCCTTGATGCGCATGGGCTTGAGCAGATTGATTCCCTCCGTAATTTCTTCCGCATATCCGGCGCTGAAATCGTCTTCGACCTCATCGCCAATCAGTTCGTTGCATATATCTATGCATTCATCGCAGATGTATATCCCCTTCGGCCCGGCAATAAGCTTCCTGACCTGATTCTGGCTTTTCCCGCAAAAGGAGCAGCCGCACAATTCTTCATCTTTTTTCCCTGCCACTATTATACCTCCATATTATTTACAGCCCCCGAAAGCACACCTTCGGGGGCTTAAAATCCTCACGCCGACAAAGCCCCACCTTCATCGGTTCCGTTCTTAACGGCATTACACTCTTTTCTCAACTACGCTGTCAATGATTCCGTACTCAACGGCCTCTTTCGCCGTCATGTAATTATCCCTGTCCGTATCCCGCTCAATTACCTCAATCGGCTTGCCCGTGTTTGCGGCAAGAATCTCGTTGAGCTTTGCCTTGGTTCTCAAAATATGGTCGGCTACGATTTTCATATCCGAAGCCATTCCCTTTGAACCGCCGCTGGGCTGATGAATCATGACCTCTGCGTTGGGAAGCGCGTAACGCTTGCCCTTCGCTCCGCCCGCAAGCAGGAACGCGCCCATGCTTGCCGCCATGCCTATGCAGGTTGTAGACACATCGCACTTGATATACTGCATGGTATCATAGATTGCCATTCCCGCAGTCACGGAACCGCCCGGACTGTTGATATAAAGATGTATGTCCTTCCCGGGGTCTTCCGATTCGAGGAAAAGAAGCTGCGCAACGACTATGCTTGCCGAAGCGTCGCTGACCTCCTCGCCGAGAAAAATAATCCTGTCCTTAAGAAGCCTTGAGTAGATGTCGTAAGACCTCTCTCCGCGGCTTGTCTGTTCAACGACATAAGGCACTAAACTCATATTATACCTCCTTAACACTCCCGCGAGGCACTAACATTCCCGCGAGGCGCTTACATTCCCGCGAGGCGCTTACATTCCCGCGAGGCGCTATGCGCCGAACGGGACTTTCATCTTTGTGCCGAACGGGACTTACCTTTAAACTATTCCGTCTTTGCGGGAGCCGTCTCAACCGCTTTGTCGGCTATAAGCTCCGCAGCCTTCTGTACCGCAAGGTCTCCGCGAATCTGCTCTTCCTCTGCCTCTCCGAGCATTTCCTTTACCTTGTCAACTTCCATTCTGTACATCTCCGCCATTCTCGCGATTTCATCCTCGTAATCCTTATCGCTGACCTCAATGTTCTCCGCCTTTACGACAGCCTCAAGAACAAGGCTGTTCCTGATTCTGGTCTCAGCCTCGGGCTTTAAGCTTTCCATAAACGCCTGAGGATTGGAGCCTGTATACTGGAGATACTGCTCTATCGAAAGTCCCTGCATCTGGAATCTCTGAGCCATCTCGTTCACCATGTTATTAACCTGGGCTTTAATCATTGCCTCAGGAATGTCCATTGAAGCATTTGCAACCGCCTTGGCAACCGCCTTCGACCTCTTCTCGTTCTTTGCTTCCTCTTTCTTCTTTTCCGTAAGCTGCTTCTTTATATCAGCCTTGTAATCGGAAAGCGTATCGAATTCGGATACTTCTTTTGCAAATTCGTCATCAAGCTTAGGAAGCTCCTTAACCTTGATTTCTTTAACCGTTACCTTGAAAAGGGCGGGTTTTCCGGCAAGCTCTGCCGCCTGATAATTCTCGGGGAAGGTTACGTTGACCTCAACCTCACTGCCGATTTTTGCCCCGATAAGCTGCTCCTCAAAATTATCGATAAAGGAATGCGAGCCGATTGTAAGCGGATAATCGGTTCCCTTTCCGCCCTCAAACGCCGTTCCGTCAATAAAGCCCTCAAAATCAATAACCGTCTGGTCCTTATCCTTAACAGCCCTGTTCGTAACGCTCACAAGCCTTGAATTCTGCTCCCTGACCTTCTCAAGCTCCGCCTTTACATCATCCGCGGTAACCTTTGTTTCGGTCTTTTCAATCTCTACTCCGAGATAATCGCCAAGTGTAACCTCGGGCTTAAGGGCAACCTCCGCCGTAAAAATAAACGGCTTTCCTTTCTCAATCTGCACAAGGTCTATTTCCGGCTGAGCAACTATATCAAGCTTGCTCTCCTCCGCTGCCTTTGAATACTCATCCGGTATAAGAATATTGGCAGCATCCTCGTAAAATATTCCGGCGCCGTAAACTTTCTCTATCATGGCGCGCGGTGCCTTGCCCTTCCTGAAACCGTTAATCGCAATCTTACCCTTCTGCTTATCATATGCCTTCTGGAGTGCTTTTTCAAATTCCTCCGCAGGAACCTCAATGGTAATTTTTGCCATATTTTTCTCTAAATTTTCTACTGTAAAACTCATCTTACAAATTTCCTCCTTACGATGAACAAACCGGTGCCTTACCGCGCAACGGTCATACAGTGGAGATTATACCATAGTTTTTTTATAAATGTCAATAAATGTAAGCTTGACGTTATAATAAATTTTATAATATAATTGGATAAGCATTTACAGAATTTTTACAAACGGAGGTATTATTTATGGCAACCATGATCTGCCCTGTGTGCAAAAAACAAATTCCTGCCGAATCGGATTTTTGTTCGGGCTGCGGAACCAGAATTATAAAACAGGCGTACATATACAATCAACCCGAGCCAAACACGGAGCGCTCATGCTGCGGCTTTGCGATAGCGGGCTTTTTACTTTCAATAATGGCGTTCGGCTTCTTCGGCTTCTACGCAAGCATCCCCGTGCTTACCGTAATTCTGTCCATATTGGGCATTATTTTCAACGCGATAGGCATGTCAAAAAGAAGACGGCTTTACGGTCTTGCCATCGCGGGTTTTGTATTAAGTCTTCTTGCCCTGCTCACATCGCCTCTGGCGTTCGTATACTCCTGTATTACAAATATTTAGCGTCAATACGAAGAGCGCACGGAAATCAAACCGTGCGCTCTGATTTTGTATGCATATAATTAATCAACAACAAACTCACTGCCGCCTATATAAACCGCTCTGATGTTTTCAGCGTCAATCTGCCCGTCTTCCAAAAACCACGCCCACATCACATTTTGGTCTGCCAGACAGTATTCGTACTTGGGCGACACGGTACCGTCCTTATACAGCACCTGTATATAAGAATCATAATAGCCACTTTCACCCGTCGATTCCGAGGATACTATCCTCTGAAATCTTTCCTCCTCCGTCAGGACATTTCTGGATTTCAGTCTGCATTCAATCCGTATATTAAAATCCGTCAGCGTAATCTTCTTAATCCCGTATTCGGCATCAAATACGTTTACCGTTTTTTCTTCCTCCGGTTCAAACTCCAATACCTCGGCAAGCTTATTTTTAACGGGTATACCCGTTTCCCAGCTTCCGAACGGCTTTTCTTCTCCGTAGCAAAACCCTGATATTTTCAGTCCGACCGAATCTTTATATTCCCGCAGAGGCCAGTAAACTGCACCACCAAACCCGCCGTCCTTATCAATATATTTGTCAATATAATAAGGTCCTTCCTGACGCTCATTGCACGTCACCTTAAAATCCGGTAATTCCTCGCCGTCATAGCCTGAAACCGTAAACGGAATGTATATGAAGCTGCCGTAAAATACCGCTCCCGTATAATCAAAGGAAATTCCGTTATTCACAGCCGACGCGCTTAAAGCCGAACTATCCGCGCTCAGCCTAGCGCTCATATCAAATACGCTCTGCTTTTCACTTCCGTCCATAAGCCCCGCGGCATCCTTGGAAGTACTGGCTGACTTTGTGCAAGAGCATAAAAGCAAGGTCGATAATAACAGGAAGACAAGACATAATTTTTTCATAATACTCACCTCAATCAAAAATTTTTATTTATAGAAAAGCAATATTCCTATATCATACGGAGAATATGACGCATTGTGCCTATACAACCCAGCTTTCCCCCATTTTGATTCAACCTCAAATCCTATTCCCTGCTTCAAAAAAGACAGGTTAATTGAACTTTGGGAGTATACAATCGCGGAATGAATAAAATAGCCGTCTTTATCCATATACTGGACCTTCGCTCCGACAATACAATTAAAATTTGAAACAGGAGAATAACTGCCGTCGGCAATATATAACATAGCTTGTGACGGTTCCATCCAACATGTATTATACTGTGAAGCGCTATACCAAGCATATGAGTGACAATTATAATGCGCAGTTGCCGTCCCAAGACGTACTGCGTTAGGATAAGCAGCATCCATCTGTTTATTAATATACGAAGCCGCAGAGGAACTTATAAACTCATATTGATTCAGTGTCATTTTTGTCCCTTTTGGTGTGGATACTATTTTGGTCCCAACTTTTTTCACGTCTGTAGATATATCTGTATCTATAATATCCTTACCCGGAGCACTCTTACTTGTATTATTCAAAGAACTTTCAGCACTTAAATCACGCAGATAATCAAAAGAAACGCAGCACTCAGACACAATCTCATCGTCACATAGATCCTTGATCCTTTCATATATATTCATTATTCTTTTTGAATCGGCATCACTGATATAATTCTGTTTATGATAAATATAATCAATTAATGTCATGCAATAATCGCATCTCAGTCCAAAATCTTCACTAATTTTTCTGGCCTCTTCTCTATCGGAAATTTTTTCCATATAAACACATAAGCCTTCTATAGTGTCACTTCTTTCCAACAACTCATTAAGTCCGTCAAAATGCCTTCTAAGAGCCTCCAGTCCCTGTCCCATACTGTCATAAGCATAAATATTTATCATGAGCGGATAATCCGCAACCGCTTTGACCAATTCCTCTGTACTCATATTTTTAAGTATTTCCATGTCGATTTGACATGCTTTATACATTTCTTCCGTAGTCTTAAAATCACTCCATTCCGCATATTGCGGAGTAATTTGATAGTAAAAATCACTTTCGATATTCTTTTCATTTCCGGCGTATGTATTTACACCCATACCAAAACAAGTAATAAAAAATATATTAAGTATAACAAATATTCTTTTCATTTTCATTCAATCATCTCCTTTTCATTTTTTTAATAATTTCATAATGCTTTCCCCTTTCTATGTATCATTATTTATATCATTTTATTTTTACAAATCAGGTTATCATTAATGCTTTCTTCATAATCGGGACATCGCTTTAACTGTATATTATATTCTCATTTTTGATAATTATGATATGCATGCAAACTCATTATACCATATATATCTTATTTGTCAATTAAAATATTTTATTTATCTATATAGCATGTTTACAAAATCAATCCAAATCATCGCCTTACAATTCACACTGAAACTTTATTGCCAGGACGCACTGTGTAGCCGTCAGGCTTATGAAGATTAAACCGAATTTCAATAAAATACAGGCGCAGTGAGTTTTCCCGTATCAACGGTATGCCTCACTGCGCCTGATAGCAATTATCAGTTTATTAGCGACCGAACCTGTATTTAATTAAACTCCATATTTGAAAGCGTGAAGGTCACTTCAACGGTGGTTGGATTCTCAATTGTAGAGAAATTGGCAACGTTTCCGCTGCATTTTACCTCCTCAACAGAGCTTCCGTCCCATGAATTTACGGGGTCGTTCGTATCAAAAATTCCCGAGTCCTTGAGCGCACTCTTCGGCTCCGTCTGCGTGATTGTAAGCTCTTCCCCGTTTACTACAATCTTGTCGTACATTATGTCGCAGCTCTTAAGAGGCGAGGCCGAGGTATTTCCGCAGGTAACGTCGTAATCCTTGATATATATTGCCGTAAGGTTGCTTAAGCTTGTCACGCCCGCGTCCGCTGCCGCCGACGACAAATCCGCGGCGCAGTCAAATGTAAGCGTGTACTGTCCTTCCTTGTCAACAGTGATTGTCTTGGCGCTTACCTCATTGCTGAAATAACCGTGTTCGGAATCGTTGTAGTATACGTTGAGCGCAAGCTTAATTTCGGACGCGCTCTCACCCTCTTTGACAGTGACATTCACATCAACGCTGTATCCGTCTGAAGAACATACGGTTATAACAGCGCTTCCCTCGCCTACCGCAAGAATTTTACCTATAGACGATACAGTGGCAACCTTCCCGTCATAGGATTTATATGTAAGG
>JAAVHB010000085.1 GCA_014799955.1 Butyrivibrio sp.
AAGCCCCGAGGTGTTACGGTCAAGCCTGTTGCAGAAGGCGGGAGTGAATGTACGAAGCCCGTCCCCGCTCATGCCGTTTGCGCTCAGATAGCTTATAAGATACTCATTCATGCTTACGTCCTTCGGTGAAGCTTTTTGGGAAAGCACTCCCGCGGGCTTGTCGGCAAGTATTATGTTTTCGTCCTCATACACTACCTTAAGAAATGACGCGTCGGCGCCAAAGCCTCTTGCCGCCGTGCTTTCTCCGGCAAACTTGGCTATGGTTTCGTCTGCCATGAATACGCGCACCTCATCGCCGGATTTAAGAATTTCGTTTCCCTTTGCTTTGGCGCGGTTGAGTGTTATGTTTTTACAGCGAAGCTGCTTATATAAAAGATTTGACGGCGCGTTTTTTAAAAGCTTGAACAGATATTTGTCAAGACGCTGTCCCGCTTCGTTGATGCCTACGGTATATATTTTCATGGATTATACACTCATAATCGAAATTTTTTCAAAAACAGTTGAGATATGCTCGAGCTGCTCATCCGAAAGCTCCTGATTTCTGGCGGCAAGCTGCTTGGCGCGCTTCTTGAACTGCCCCAAATCCGTAAAGAGCTTTACCTTTGAATCAAATTCGTAATAATTCAGGAAGTTGGTCACGCCCTTCTCAAACTTTCCGGTCTCGGACTTCTGATTGGCGGTGTAGGCGATAATGCTGTCGTCACTGCCTATGAGCAGATAGAGAATTTCAAAGCTCTTTTCCTGCGCCGTAATCATAAGCTCGCAGTAAAGCTTAAGCGGTAAGCAGAGCGCAGAAAGCTCGTTGTACTCCGCCTCGGGTGCATTGCATTTCCACGGGAGCAGAAGATACTGTACAAAAATCTTGGCTGTCGGCAGAATGACAAGTACGGCAAGTACGGTTATGTAGTTTTTGGCAGTTCCGTAAATAAGGAATCCTGTCAGATAAATTAACGCCATAAGCATAAAGCCGCACAGCGATCCGATTCCGAGCTTTATTTTACGCGAGCGCAGATAGCCGCGCTCGCCCTTTGAGATATATTTTCGCATAAGTATTTTCAGCCCTTCTTAAAGAAATTCATAATGAGCCCGTTCGGAACGACCTTGGACGCCACGCGCGCGGATTTCATCGCCATTCCGTACACGCTTATATCATTTCCCATAGCCGCGTCCTTGATTGCGAGGGCAACCACCTTCTGCGGATTTGCTCTGAGATTTTTCTTAAAGCTCTGCCCCTGGGAATCCCCTGCCACGTCAAAGAACTCTGTATCAACCGGACCGGGGCATACAGCCGTCACCGTTATCTTACGATCCTTAAGCTCTGCGTGGAGTGCCCTCGAATAACTCAGCACATATGCCTTTGTCGCCGCATATACGTTGAAATAAGGCTGAGGCGCGAATGCCGCCGCCGAGGCGACATTGATTATGCGGCTGTGATTTGATATGAACGGAAGGCATATCCCCGTAAAAAGAGTGAGTGCCTTGCAGTTAAGGTCTATCATGCCGCACTGCCCGTCCAAGTCAAGCTCGTCAAAGCGGCCTATTTTACCGAAGCCCGCGCAGTTTACAAGAAGCTTTATATCTGGCGTAAGCTCCGCAAGCTTTTCCTTAAATTCCTCAATATCCTCCGAATCCGTCAAGTCCATCACGAAAATCCTCGCGGGTATCTTTATCTCGTCCCTGAGCGCTTCAAGGCGCTCCTCTCTTCTGGCTATAATCCAGATTTCGTCAAGCTTACCGTATTTGGCGCTTATCTGCCGTACAAATTCCATTCCGAGCCCCGACGAGGCTCCCGTTACAACTGCAGCTTTCATGCTGTCCCTCCTGTATTGATTATTTATTGCTTCCCCGCCATAATACGGGTTACCATCAATATTAGCTTAGTAATTCCGACAAGGAATGTATCTTATAAATCCAAAACGGAAAAAATTCCGCTTAAAGATTCCAATGTATAATCCTGTCCAAAGTCCTTTATTTCTTTACTTCTGTTAATAAGCGCAGAAACAATTCCAAGCTTCTTGGCCCCGATAATGTCCTTTTCTTCATCCCCGATAAATATCATTTCATCAGGATAAACTCCCAGCGAATTGAGCAGTTTCAAATATCCTGCGGAGTTCGGTTTTCTATAACCGACATCAACAGAGGTAACCGAAACATCGATGAAATCGGAAAGTACGGAAATATCCGCCAAAGAAAATTCATTATCCATTCCGTAGGCAACATCCGTTAAAATTCCTATTTTTATCCCATTCTGTTTCAGTTTTTTCATAGTATCAACTGTTTCCGGATACGGTTCGGCATCTGCTTTAAAAAAAGAATAAAATCCGGATTTTAAAGTATATAAATCTGTCTGCAGTCCCCACCTTTTTAATATTTCATTAAAAATGCAATCAGAAGTTGTTTCCCATTCACGATAGTTCACTCTGGTGTTATACTTCAGAAGAACTTCTGTTGCGGACAAAATCATATCCTCTGACAAAGTAATATCGGCGGCTGCGGCTGCGTGCTCCAGACCTGAACGGTAAAGTCCCTGCCAGTTTAAGGGATTCTTATATTTAATAAGCGTATGCCCCACATCAAACCCAATCGCCTTTATGTTTTTTGTCCCGTTTTTGAACAGCATTTTAAATATTTTTACCTCCGTTTGCTCCGCATATATAACACTATCCTAAATATTTTCCAAGCAGGAGAAATCTTCTATGTAGTAATCCGCCGTTTTCCTTTTCACTTCGTCCGTATCCTCGGAATATTTGTCATATACCGCGCAGACCTTCATTCCGGCGTTGTGTCCCGCCATGATTCCGGGAATTATATCCTCGAAAACAAGGCATTCCTCCGGCTTAACGCCGCAGTCCGCGGCGCATTTCAGATAAACGTCGGGAGCCGGCTTTCCCGCGCCGACGTCGCAGCCCGTCACAACGGTGTCAAAATACTTTTCCGCGTCCAATGATGCAAGACAGCATCTTACAAGCTCAATCGAATTGCTCGTCGCGATTCCGGCTCTGATTCCGTCCCGCTTAAGCCTTTCAAGGAATTCCCGCACACCGGGCTTTAAAGGCACCTCGTTACGGTACTTGTCCATTGCCATTTCATTCCAGATGCTTTTGATTTCATCAATTGATTCGGGCAGTCCGAAGCGCTCCTTGAAATATCCGGCTGTCTGCGAAAAGCTCATGCCCTCGATTTGCTCCTGAATTCCCTCCGGCATCTCGATACCCCTCTGAGCAAAAAATTCTATATCTATATCCAGCCATACCCACATGGAATCGAGTATCGTCCCGTCCATGTCAAAAAAACAAGCCTTAATTCCGTCCAGCATAAGTACGTCAAATCCTCTTTGTAATCATTTCTTCTTTAAGTCCGAAAGCTCCGGCGGCGTGAGCGCCCTGTACTCTCCCGGCTCAAGCTCCTTCGGCAGCTTGAGTCCGCCCATGCTGATTCTTTTCAGATATGTGACAGAACAGCCGCACGCCTCCATCATTCTCTTAACCTGATGGAATTTGCCCTCATGTACCGTGATAAACGCTTCCGACTCCTCGCCGCTTTTTATAATCTCAAGCCTGCCCGGAAGCGCCGTGAATTCCTCGTCCACACGAAGTCCCCCTGCAATAAGTCCCGCATGCTCATTTGACAGCTTTCCTTTTGTCCGCACAAAATATGTCTTGTCCACATGGCGGCGCGGCGAAAGCAGCTCGTGAGCGAGCTGCCCGTCGTTGGTTATCAGTAAAAGTCCCTCCGTATCCTTATCAAGCCGTCCTACGGGAAATAAATCCTCTCTGCGGCTTTTTATGAGGTCAAGCACCGTTTTTTCCCTTGAATCCTCAGTCGCGGAAATAACTCCCGCGGGCTTGTTCATAACATAATATTCAAAAACGGCGTATTCGATTTTTACTCCGTTCAGCGAAACCGTGTCAAGCTCCGTGTCCGCTTTTTCGGATGGAGATTTTATTACGGCGCCGTTTACGGATACAAGTCCTTTTCGTATGTATTCTTTTATCTCGCTTCGGCTGCCCTGCCCCATATCGGCAAGGAATTTATCTATTCTTAATTTCATTACATCCATCTCCAGCCGGGTAAATAGCGGTTTTTAACGGCCAGACCGTTCAGCCGTCCCCAGCCGAGAGGATATCCGTCCACAGCCACAAGCACATTCTTGCCGCCGCCCCGCAAATCCGCTTCACTAATCTCTATCGTTTCACCCTTAAGGTATTTTATCACATTGACGTCGCCGCACTTAAGATTAGCCACGGTGGAGTAATCGCCGCATTTTAAAGACATCGCGAACGCCTGACTCGGCTCAAAGCGGTTTTTCTTAAGCTCGCCAATAAAAAGTCCGTTCCGCATCATACGGAGTCCCTTTATATTCTCAGTTCCCTCGGGAAGAAGATACGCCTTTTCGCCAATAATTGTGACTGCGGTCTTATCAAAAGGAGCTTCAATCTCCTCAAGGAATTCCTCAAGCTCGATTGGAAGCCTTTTTTTGCCGGCTAACGTCTGCGCAAAGCATCTGGCTCCAGAATCCGTGCCTCCGCATGAGTCCTGTTTTTTCCTAAGAAGCGCGACGAAATGCCCCTCTCCCTTAAGCTTGTGCGGAAAGAGCCTGACAGCCTCTTCCATACCGAATCCCCTTGTGAAACCTTCGTATTCGGGTATTTTCTCAAGACTGAATTCGGGATGTTTATCAAGGAAAAAACGTATGTTATCCTCGTCCTCCTCCTTTGAAAAGGTGCAGGTGGAATAAACCATGTACCCGCCGTCCTTAAGCATTCCCGCGGCGGCTTCAAGGATTCCTCTCTGAATCGGCGCGAAAAAGTCCGGACCCTGACTTTCCCAGCTTTTTATGAGCTTTCCGTCCTTTCTGAACATTCCCTCGCCTGAGCAGGGAGCGTCCACCAGTATTTTGTCAAAAAAACCGGGGAATACGGAGGCAAGCTTTTCGGGATATTCGCAGGTTACGAGAGCATTGCCTATTCCGAACAGCTCGATGTTTTTAAGCAGCGCTTTCGCCCTTGACGCGCTTATATCGTTGGAAACCAAAAGGCCCGTGCCTTTAAGCCTCGCCCCAAGCTCTGTGCTTTTGCCTCCGGGCGCCGCGCACAGGTCAAGAACTCTGTCGCCCTCCTCAACCGGCAGAACGCTCGCAGGGGTCATTGCGCTCGGCTCCTGCAGATAGTACAGCCCTGCAAAATAGTACGGGTGCTTCGCGGGCTTATCCTCGCCGGAATAATAAAATCCGTTTTTTATCCACGGAACGGGAGTAAGCTCAAACGGACTTATATCCAGAAAATCCCGGACCGATATTTTGGAGGTATTTACCCGCAGACCGTAAATCCTCGGTTCTTCAATGCTTGCGAGATATTCCGAAAACTCCGAAGCTCCCAGCATTTTTTTCATTGAATCCATATATCTGTCCGGTAACTGCATTTGTATCCTCACGTAAAATCAGTATGTTTTGGAGCGGATGTAGACACCGCCGTTCGCAATATATGCCACGATGACCTTTCCGCCCGACAGTTCTATTTCCGAGTCAAGAATGTTGCTTCCTTCAAGCGGACTTCCGAAGCGGCTCCACGATGAACCGTTAAAGGAATAGACCTCTGTCTTTTGTGTGGTCTGATTCACGCAAACCACAAAAATACTGCTGCCCTTTGCCGCTATGTCCATTTCCCGGATATTTCCCTGACAGATATTTGAACCCAGCTTCGTAAAGGAGGTCGTTCCCGCCGCGCATTTATACACCTGCATATAGCCCGAATCGCTCTCCGTGCCTACCGCAAGATAAAGATTTCCGCTATCGGCGGTCATGGAAAAGCAGCCCCCTCTGATTCCCGCGGTGTTCATATATTTTTTGTCGGAAACCCGAAGCACCTTTATCGCGTTGCCGTCGCTCCACGCCCTGTACGCGACATAAAGACTGCTTCCCGCAAACGCCGCCGAAAGCGTTCCGGCGTTGCCTATGGATTCCCTGCTAAGCAGAACGGACATCGAACCGTTGTATTTTTCCACCGTAAGCTTTGAATTAAGCTGCGAGTCAGTGTAGGCAATATAAACGCCGTCAGAGCCCGCCGTAACTGCGTAATCCTGCACGGACAACGCGACTGTCTGTCTCTCAGATATAATGCCGTTGGAAAACGCGGCAATATACAGATTATAGGATGAATCCGTATACAGTATATATTGCTTCCGGTTCCAGACAACCGTCTTTGCGCTCACAACGCTGCCCGATAAAGGCTTCGTCTTAATCCATGTCCTGCCGTTTGCGGTTGAAACATAAAGTCCCGTCCTTGCCGACGAATCGGCATTTACCACGGATACTCTGCCGGACGGGTCAATCGTAAGACTGACCTCAGGCGCATACGCTGCGTTTGCGGCTCCTTCAACCTCCTCATACCAGCCCTCCGAGCTGTCGGGGAATTCCACATCAAAGCTTATTGTACTGCCCGAAGCGCTGCCGACGTTTTTAATAACTATTCCCGAATTTATACCGTTGGAATAGGTCAGCGCTTTATCGGCAATTCCCGCGTTCAGGTCTGAGGTTCCGAAGGAGGTTCTGCCGGACTCCGACGAAAGCGTCGAATTTGTAAGGTCGGAGCCGCAGGACAGTTCGTTTGTGACGCCGGGTCTGAACACATATACAGCGTTTTTGTTTCCCTTATTACTGAGCCCGTCGATATTGGTATTTACGCGGTAAACAATTATTCCGCCGTTTCTGCCCGTCTGAGCATAGTAACAGGGAATCCTTGAATCAAGCGTAAACTGCCCGTCAAAGCCGCTTCCGAGCCTCCTGTATTCCACCACGAAAAACTCCGATTCCGACATTGAAGGATTTTTAAGTATATAGGCATGGGTTCCCGACGAACTGTCCTGTGCGGACAGCGTAAGTCTTTCGGAGGTCTTTGTGACCGTGGAAACATTTGTCCAGCCCGAAATCTTGTTTCTCAGATACGCCAGAGGATACGACATAAAGTCGCTGCTTGACGCCATTATATCCCACATTCCCACCGGCACATTGGAGCCGTTACTCTTGTACAAATCGGGATATCCCAGCGAATGCATGAATTCGTGGCTTATAACTCCGTAGCCGTTTATAATACTCGTAAATATTTCCGTATTAAGGATATTGTAATTACGGATATATTTGCCGTTTATTTTCTCGTTGCCTGAATGCACTCCCTTGTGCGGCCACAGCAATTCGTTTGAGGATGAGCTTTTGTAATTGTCATCATGCACAACAATGGTAAGGTTGTCGATTATTCCGTCGCCGGTACAGTCAAGCCTTACCGAAGAATCAACGGACAGCTGTTTTATTACGGCGGACAGCAAAGTCGCGTCGTTTGAGTGCGAGCCGCTTACGCAGGAATCGGGAACAGTATACGTCACATAAATATTTTTGGCTGAGTCATACTGCGGAAAGATATTGTTTACCGTGAATTTACCGTTCGAGGCCTTTTTAAGAAAGCTTGTAAGCGACCTTTCGCCGGTATTCCAGCGCTTGTTTATTTCGTCGGTCTTATCCGCAAAATAATTGGCAGACGAGGTGCTTTCCGTCTGTACAAACACCACAATATTGGCAAATCCCGCCGACGGTGCCGACTGTATTGTAGTGGTGCCTGATACCGGAGACGAGCCTGACGAGGTCGGCTTGGCGGTCTCCGCAGGAGCTGTGGTGGTTCCCGTATTCCCGCCTCCCGACGGTGTTCCGGTACCGGTATTGCTGTTACTGTTACTGTTACCGTTATTGTTATTGTTCCCGGTTTCGTTTCCCGACGTGCTATTCGGCACCGTAACCGATACCGAACCGGAGCCGGTTTTATCCTCCGTATTTACGATTTGAGAATCATTCGTACCGTCAGGAGCTTTTGTGTACCCCTCAGTGCTGCCGTTTGTGTTCTCACCGTTTGAAGCGGAAGGACGGTTCGGTATAATCATTCCGCCGGGACGCGTAGGAATCACCGTACCGTTCGGGCGGGTCGGAAGATTCGGTAAAGGTATTCCTCCCGGAACGGAAGGAAGCGTCGGTATCGGTATAACCGTACCGTCGGAAACGGAGGAGCCTTCTCCTGAACTTTCTCCGGAGGAAACCGTGCCACCCGGAGAGACTGTGCCGTCCGAAGAATCAGAATCCGATGAAGCATTCGTTTTATCCGCGACTTCAACGGAGGACTGCGTACCTCCGCCTGAGGGAACAGTTACCGTATTACCGTCGGCGTCAGTCACTGTCTCCGACGGACCGGGTTCAATCAACGGACCGTTTCCCGCCTCATAAACTGTGTTTTTCTCCCTGCCGGTACAGCCTGACATGGCGGCTCCGGCAACGGAGCAAAGCAGCATAATCATGCATATTGCAACAGTAAATGCCCCTTTGCTCATAAAGCGCAGTCTTTTTTCCCTGAAATTCATTCTTTTTAACTCCTCTTAAATATAATTAACGCAGGCTCTGTGCCCTGTACCCCTCGGCAATAATGTCGAGCTGGCGCGCAAAACTCTTCAGCTGTTCCAAATCGTTAAGTTTGTATATTTCAAAAAATTCATCCTGAATCTTGATTACCTCCCTGCGGTTGGCAACCTTATAGAGATTCTGGATATTGTTAAGTATCTCAGAAACAATGGCGGCATGAATGATAAAAGAGCTCTGCGCGTCCATGATTTCGTCATGAATCGAGGACATCTCCTCGTCAAGCTTCAGGATTGCCTCCGCCGAAGCCGTAAGCCTTTTGGTGATGTGCTCGGGAATATTCTGTCGGTATTTGTACTGGAGCGAATGCTCTATTGTTGCCCAGAAATTCATCGCCAGCGTCCGAATCTGTATTTCCGCGAAAATTTTACGCGTGCCCTCAAGCGTTTCGATATTATATTTCACAATCAGATGATAGCTTCTATAGCCGCTCGGCTTTGCGTTGGCGATATAGTCCTTTTCCTGATAAATCTCCATATCGTTTCGGTTTCTGATAATATCAACAACCCTGTATATGTCCTCGACAAACTGGCACATGATTCGTATGCCCGCTATATCTTCTATCTGCTCTGTAATATTTTCAATGGGAATATCTTTTTTGCGGCATTTCTCAAGAATACTGGAAATACTTTTTAATCTTCCGGTAACGGTTTCAATCGGCGAATACATCTTCTGAACCCTGTATTCGTTTATTATATGATTAAACTTTACTTCAAGTTCCTTCACCGCAAGCTCGTACGGCATAAGAATCTCTCTCCATAACTGAATTTCCATTGCGTGTCCTTTCTTTATTACTGCACTGTCTTTCAGCGCATAATGGTATACCCGCAGGGTGTTTCTTTGTTACTGCGCTGTCTTTCAGCGCATAGTGGTATACCCTCACGGTATTTCTTTCAGATAAAGAAGATACGGGTAAGGATTTACGCTCATCTCGTTTCCGTCTTTATCGGAAATATATATTCCAAAATGCAGATGCACGTCAAATTCTCCTACCGTGCCCTCCGCCCCGTATCCGGAATCTCCCATAAGTCCGAGGATTTCTCCGGCTTTAACCCTGTCGCCCGGTTTAAAATCTCCCGAATAGCTCTGGAGATGAGCATAGTAAAAATATATTCCCGTATCGCTTCTGATACCTATCCGATAACCGCCAAGTGTCAGCCAGCCGACATTCTCGACAGTGCCTCCGCAAACGCTCAGAACGGGATAAACTCCTCTTTCGTTGACGGGAGGCATTATGTCCGTTCCCTCATGCGACCTTTTCCCTCCGAAAGTACGCTCACTGCCGAAAGAATCCCCGAAGCTCATGGTATCTGCCTGCGCAACCGGAAAAACCTCAAGGCAGTCCAGAATGCCGTTATAAACCTCGGACGCGCCGCAGAAGTTTTCGTATTCACGCCGGAAAAGATTGTTTTTGACCTTGACAAATCGATCCTTGGTAAAGCTTCCGGTTTTTATTCCATTTGCGCTGTCAGCGAGAAAAGCCGCCGCAACGCTTCCGAAATCGGTATTCCATTCTTTTGCAAGCCTTGAAAGCTCTTTGACATCGCCCCCAAGCTCCATCTGTCTGAACTCGCCGTCAAGATAATGAACAGTAAGTGCGTTAAAGGTTGAGGCGTATATGAGGCTGTCTGTAAGCATACCCGTGCAGATTGCCGCAAGGAGCATGACGCATAAGCCCGCAACAAACCTCCTTATCGTAGAGCCTCCAGAAGCTTTAACGTAAATTCGTACACTCTTTTTACCGAAGCGATGTCAAGCCGCTCGTCAAAGGTGTGTATATCCTTCATGCGGGGGCCGTAGGAAATCATATCAAGCTCCGGCTTTTTGTCGGCAAAAATCCCGCATTCAAGCCCGGCGTGTATCGTTTCAAACGAGGCTTTTTTCCCATACATGCGCTCATAAACTTCGCCCGCTGTTTCGCAGAGCCTTGACTCCGCTTTTCGCGGCCACGCCGGATAATCGCCCGATTCCTCGTATTCCCCTCCCAAAAATTCCGTAAGATAACCGATCCGGTCCGCAAGGTCGCGTTTTGCGCTTTCCGCCGAGCTTCTTATCGAATATCCCGCCTTCAGAAGTCCCTCGCCGTTCTCCTTCTCAAATCGCAGCACACCGAGATTCAGAGAGGTTTCGACCAGATTGATATCAAGGGCGCTGCGCGACATTACGCCGTAGGGAAGATTCCTCAGAAGACAGAGGATTTTCTCCCGTCCTATATCGTCCGCCACACTGTAAACGCCGTTCCCTTTTTCTTCGCATATTACGGTTATGCCGTCGTCAATTCCCGCGTACTCCTTACGTAAATCGGCGCATACCCTTTCGCATACCGTTCTGACCGCCTGTACGTCCTCGGGAGCGCACGCTACGCGCGCCGTACATTTGGGCGCAATCGCATTATCGACAATGCCGCCCTCAAGACTTATAAGATAAAAATCCGAGCAATCGTCAAGACTCTTTAAAAGCCTTCCCATCAAAACATTTGCGGACGGTCTTCCCGTGCCTATCTCGGCACCCGAATGCCCTCCGAGCAGGTTGCATATCGTTATTTCAAGCTCGCTGCCCTCGTATTCCGTCAGATTTACGGGAAGCTTAAGGTCGCTTCTTAAGCCTCCGGCACAGCCCGTAAGAAAGCTGCCCTCGTCCTCAGAGTCAAGATTCAATAGATATTTTCCTGACAAAAGAGAAAGGTCAAGAGCGTTTGCGCCCAGAAGTCCGACCTCCTCGTCAACCGTAAGCACGACCTCGAGCGCGGGATGCTTAAGGCTGTTATCCGCAAGGATTGCCAGCGCGTACGCGACCGCGATTCCGTCGTCGCCGCCCAGTGTCGTACCGACTGCCGTCACAAACCCTTCGGAAAGCGCCGCCCTATCGAGCTTAATCGGCTCGGTAAGAAAATCATGCTCCAATCCGTCCTCCTTGGCTCCCACCATATCAAGATGCCCCTGTATTATAACGGCGGGACGGTCTTCATAGCCCTGCGTGGCAGTCTTGTAAATTATAACATTGCCCGCATCGTCCTTTACGCAGCGCAGATTATGCTTTTTGGCGAACTCAACACAGTAGTCACCGAGTTGCTGTGTATGGTATGATACATGAGGTATATTACAGATTTCTTCAAAATAGTAAAAAACATCCTTAGGTTCAAGATTTTCAAGTATTCTTTCCATAGGTCTGCCTTTCTGACATAAATTCTTATATTCCTTTTAATATTGTGCCACAAAACCGTACAAAAATCAATCGCTTAATGCATTAGCGGGACATATGCGAAATAAACTGTAGCATGGGAAAAAAATTTACCGCATTTGCGCTTACGGCGCTTTTTATATTTATGATACTGCACCCGGAAATTATACTGGAGGGAGCGAAAACCGGCATACTGCTGTGGTCCGAGGCCGTCCTGCCCTCGCTGCTTCCGTATATGATTATCAGCAGCCTTGTGATTGCCGCCGGCTTTTCTGGTGAAATGGCGTTTATAATGAAGCCTGTCTGCAAGCTTCTTCGCATAAACAGCGCCTCCGCCTACTGCATTCTCTCCGGAATCTTTTTCGGCTACCCCTCCTGCGCGGTTTCCGCCTCGCAGATGTATAAAAACGGCGTAATCGACAGGGATACCGCCTGCTTCTGCGCCTGCGCCTTCAACAATATCGGACCCGCCTTTATTGCGGGATTTTTCTGTACGGGAATTCTGGGGGATACGTCGATGATTGCCCCTGTACTGATTTTATTTTACATAATATCATTATTGTCAACTATTATCGTAAGAATCTTTTTTTTCGGAAAGCTGTCGGACGGTAAAACCACAGAAACACCCGCAAAAACCGCCCCGCCGAATTTTTTTGACACGGCAATAATGTCAGCGCTCACAAACATCGCAAAGCTCTGCGGCTACATAGTGGTATTTTCGATTATAGCTGCTGCCCTTTCTCTCATTCCGTGGAAATTCACGGGCGTTTTATGCGGGCTTGCGGAAGTCACTACCGGAATCGAACGGCTTTCGGGAGCATTCGCGGATAAACGCCTGCTTATCACGCTTGTCATGCCTTTACTGTCCTTCGGCGGAATTTCTGGAATTTTTCAGACCTTCGGCGTGGACACCGAAGGGATAATAGATAAAAAGAAATATATACTGAGCAAGCTGACCGCAGCAGGGGTGTCGGCGGCGGTCAGTTTCTTGGCGGTGTATGTGTTCGGAGTGGTGGGAAAGTAAAAAATTGTTACTATTATTTTTTTACCAAAGAAAGGGATTTCTAAAACATTCTTCTGCTGAATCTTTACGTATTTCTTCTCTAAAATCTTTATATGTTATTCGTCTGCTATCATATACTTTATCATTTGGAGCAAACCAAGGCTGCGTCCAATAGCATCCGTTATCATCCTCCATATCAATAGACATAATTGCAGAAAATATTCCACTACAAATTTGTTTTTTATAATAGCATAGTTTAACAGTTATTTTTTCGCCTACTCGTATTTTTCTATCGTAACAATATGAATAATTTAAAAAATTATTTTCCATAAACTCAATGGACTCGTCTGAAGGGAAAATACAAGTATTTTTTTTAGCGTTACATACAATGTATAATGTTGAAATATCCGTTTTCCCTTTGTTTTCAAAAGTGTAAATGCAGCAACACCAATTAGATATATCACTGAACTCCTTTGTATTATAATAAGCATACACAGGACTATTTTTATACTTATCCTCTACCAAAACATTTTCAATATGCGCAACAAAAAGCTCAATATCACACTTTTGTTTAATTCCATATCTTGTTCTAGAAATATAATTCTTAAAATCTACAATATCTATTTCTGGACGATTTATAAAATTTTCTTTTCTCTCGGTTTTCTTTGCCTTTTTATTATTGCTCCGCTCTTTTATAATAAAAGATATAAGGTTTATTATTAAAGTAACCGCTCCACTAACTATAGCAGATACAAGAGAAGGTTTAACATCATTCATACAGCCCCATCCTTTATTAATATCAATACAAAAACTCTTATTTATAGATACAAATACATATAATTTTGTTTCTCATTTAGCTTCATAGATTCCCCTCAACAACAATTATTTCCGAATATTCCAGCACCTTTTTTATCCAGCTCAGAAAGTCCGAATAGAATTCCTTCCTGTCGGGCGGCTGATTTTCGAGGTCGTTTTCGATTCCCGATACAATAATCCGCCAGTCCTTTGTACCGAGCCAGTTGTCAAAGCATACGTCAAAGCGCTCCGCGGCAGTTCCGTCAAACGCGTCCACCGTGGGATACGCCATATCGAAATATTTTTGCAGAAGTATTTCATAATCCTGAATATACACAACCAGCGGCTCAGGGTAGCAATGCCATTCCTCCCACTGAGGGTTCCAATCAGGTTGGGCACTCATCTTCAGCGGATTAAAGGTAAAGCATATCTTTTCCGACTGTTCGGAATAAAGCCTGAGATGAATATGTTTCTGGAAGTATTCACCGTACCGCTCCCGCCAGTCCTGCTCCGCCCAGTATTGCGAGCCGTCCTTCAGTCTCCCGATAAACTTGTACTGGAACATCTCCCTACGGATAAGCTCAATGTCGGTGAAGGCGACGGAGCTTTTGATGATTTCATTTATTTCTTTTTCGGTGTATTTCCGTGAAGTGTCAAGCTTCACGGCTATTTCGGCGAGCGCAAGGATACGCATGGGCTTTTTTGACGGATACTGCGTCAGAAGCCCCTCTTTGTCATAATAGACCTTTATTTTTTCACGGTAAAATTCGTTTCCCTTATACATAAAATTAATCCTGTTTCCTCTCAAAATTCTCTCCGGCATACTTCTGAATAATCATTCTGCCCGGATGGACGTAGGGCATCACGCGGATTTTGCAGATGTTTTTTATGTATCCAGCGAAATTTCGTTCCAGTCCTCCTCATCGCAGATAAGCCATTCAAGACCGCGCCTTCTTTCAATGACAATGCTGGAGTTAATCTCTCCGGTACGGACGTTTCCGCCAATCCTTTGCTCATCGCATACCCAATTATAATTGTAGTATAAATCCAGCATATCAAGAATTTCCTCTATATCGCGGGGCTTGCATTCAGCCCTGAACTCCTCATAGGTTTCGCATTCCGAAACAAGCGATATTGCCCTTTCGCAGTCACATATTTCCGTGGCGTCGCTTATATCCTCAATCAAGCCCAAAGCCCATACGAGCGACCAGTACGCCTCATAGGTCCACTCTACGTCGATTACATCCTGCTCGCTGTAACTGCCGGTCAACAGTCCCTTTTCCTTGTCTAAAAGCATATCCTGAACACCGAATTTTTCAAGCAAGCCCTGAAAAAATTCCGCGGTTTCACCCACGTCCTCGCCGTTTTCCAGATCGCAGGCTACCTGTGTTGCTAAAAGGCAGGCAATCGCCCTTTTGCATATGGCATCAATATCCTTCAAAGCGACCATGTCGCTTGTCTCGAGAAGCGGAAGGGTTTTCAGATAATCGATTCCCTCCCTTTCCAATACGGCTATTACTTCGTTTCTTCTGTCCGTGTTGCTTTTCACTGTCCCCACTCCTTATTTCGTATAATTTCTTGTCCCCGACGCAAATTCGCCCGCTTCAATGTCAATCACCAGCCTGTCAGGCTTTATCATCGCATCCTCATAATGGCATTTCCACTGAACGTCCATACTGATATTTCCGTCCCTTATTCCGTCAATTGAATCGCCGTCCTTAATCGGATTGTCGTTGTTTAAAATATAGTCCGCGATATTATAGGCATGAAAAACCATTCCGTTGGGGTCCGCACCATGGAAATGATACTGCAAATCCGGCAAAAACAGCGTGGACATTCCTAATGTGTCCACCATCATGTCGTCGGTGCCCTCAATATTAAAAAATCTCGCATTTACCGCAAATTTGATAAAACGACTCTCCCGCTTGATTGCGGTATTACGGATTGAATCGGCGGTGAGCAGCTTTTCGGAGGTCTGGAAAAATACCGCCTCGCAGTCGGGAAAAAGCTCAAGCAGCGCCTCAAGATAATCCATGTCAAGCTCGGCACGTTCCTTCGCCGTAAGAGTTGCCGCAAGCATATCGGAGGCAAGCACCATGTATCTGCACTCGCTTAAAATACGGTCCCGCTCCTCCATGCAGTCCCACATCTGACTTTTCTGCATTTCGTCGAAACGGTCCTCAAAGTCGGTGCAGCCGAAAATATTCACCGTCGGCGGCATCTCTCCGTCCTTGAATTTCGCGAGATATTTTTTTGCGGCAAAGCTTATAAGGTCATTGCTGCAGCCTAATAGCTGAACTTCTCCCATATGCGCCGCAAGCACCCTCGCGGCGTTTTCCCCGTCGGGCATCTGAGGCTTATCCTTAAATAAAAGCTGCATCATAAAAATCATACCGGGATGATTTTCAGCCGGATTCTGCTTTTTCTCTTTTTTCTTACCGAATATTCCCATTTCAAAAGCTCCTTATATTAAAAATACGATTTCGTCCTGTTCAAATCCGTCACCAAATCGGGATTGTCCTTCTTCATCAGTTCTACAAGTATTTCTGCCTGATCGGGATTTTCCATAATGACTTCAAGCTCCCTCTGGGTAATTCCCACAAGCTGCATAAAATCCGTTCTGCCGTAAATTGTGTCAACGCCTTTAACCTCGGTATCGTTTACGATAAGCAGCGCCGTAATCGCGGAGTCACGGTCAAGGCAGATTGACGAGCCGTTGCCCGCCACATACTGGTAAGGCTCGAAAAAACGCTTCTCTGTATAAGTGTAGCGGGCAAGATTGCCTAACATTCCGATTGCCCACATGCATTTTTCGTTTTCCGTTTCGGCAAGCTTTATTGTCATTTCATAACCCCATTTGTTCCACTCGCCGCCGAACGCCTCCTCGTCAAAATAAAGCTCTGTCATTCCGAATGTCACAATGTGCTTGTATCCTTTTTTCGAGGTGTAAACCGTATATCCGTCCAAATACTCTTTACCGCCGAAAATTGCCCTCGCCGCCAGGTTTGTGGCGTAATGGTCTCCTGAGGGGTCGGGATATACCTCGCAGAAGGCTTCCTCTATCGCGTCCCAGCCGGGAGCCCACTCGTGGTCCTCCTCGCCTCTTTTTTTGAATTCCTCCAAAGTCATACGCTTTTCTCCTTTTGCTTATTTATGATTTCCTCAATATTTCCGTAATGCTTTCCCGAAAGCGAAACGATTACCGAATTCAGCTCGTCCGTTCTGTCCAGAGCAAAAAGCAAATCCGCCTTAAGACGGAGCATACGCTGCCTTGAGCCGTAAGAGAAAAGCTCCGGCTCCTCGGAAAGCATCGGGGCGAGATAACCGTCTGAGGCAGCCTCGTACCGCTCCAATTCCTCGGGTATATCCGTTTTGGTACCCGATGAAAGCGTTTCGGGCATTCTGCGGTTCATTTCCGTCAAAGCCTTATTCAGCTCCGTAAGCGCCTTTCCCGCGTCGCCCGCTTTCATATGGCAGAGCGCAAGATTAAAACGCGCTGCGGCATTTTTTATTCCGTAAAAGCATTCGTAACATTGCGCGAGCCTGCCGCTTTCAAGCGCGGCGATTCCGATTGTAAAAACTGCCTCGTTATTTCCCGAGTCCTTTGACACGGAGCTTCCCGTGAGAAATCCGTTAAACTGTGCCATCTGTATAACCTCCTAACATTCCGCAAGGCATTAACATTCCCGCGAGGCGCTAACATTCCCGCGAGGCGCTACACGCCGAACGGGACTTTCCTCTGCACGCCGAACGGAACTTTCCTCTATGTGCCGAACGGGACTTACTTAAAAATAACTACAGGATGCCCCTTCTATAAAATAAAACCGTGAATTCATAGCAGGAACACCCTGTTTTATATGATTGTTATTGTTATTGTCTTTATATTTCAAAATTGCTTTCAGGTGATGTCATAACCTCTTTTACGCTGGCGGCAAGCTCCTCGGAGCTCTCCTCCTCCGGCGAGGGATTAAGCTCCTTCCTGTTGGCGGTAACAATTTCAAGGTCCTTCGACATTGAACTGATAAGCGTGTCGTATTTGGAGCGGGTATTCTCAATTGAATGCTCCATAAGCATCTGCAGGTTGGCAAGCATATTGTCGGTGTAAAGAATCGACGAGCGGCGGATTTCGTTTGCCTCTGCCATCGCCTGATCAACTATCGCCTGAGCCTTCGCGGAGGCGTCGTCAATTACCTCGTTTGCCTGCTCAATGGCTCTCTGCATGATTTCATGCTCGTTGATAAGCTCCGCCGTATGTACCTGAGCCTCGTGTATCATCTGCTCCGCCTGAGCCCTCGCGTCTGCGAGTATTGCGTCCTTGTTGCTTATAAGCTTCTGATATTTTTTGATTTCGTCGGGAGTTTTAAGCCTAAGCTCCCTTATGTATTCGTCAAGCTCGTCCTTGTTGACGCTTATTTTGGTATTTGAAAGAGGAAGCGGCTTACAGCTTGATATGTAATCTTCAAGTTCCCCGATAATCTGTTCAATTTTACTCATGCTTATTCTCCTTTAACATTCCCGCGAGCCACGGCGTGGCGAACGAGACTTTCATTAACATTCCCGCGAGCCACCGATGTGGCGAACGGGACTTTCATTAACATTCCCGCGAGCCATTGTGTGGCGAACGGGACTTTCATTAACCATTTATCCTACCTGATTATCAACTAATTTATATCTTATCACTTCACCTGTCCAAACACAATAAAAAATTCATTTTCTGCGCATAAATATATGGCGGTTGGTTTTGTAATCCTTTGTTTTGTATATTTCAAATCCCGTTCTCTCCGCAAAATCCGTCGGAGTGTCAAGCGCCGCCTCCGCAATCACTATCGTATCGTCCGTCAAATACTCCGCACCGGACAAAATCTCCGTTACCTGCCCTTCAATTCCGAGCTTGTACGGCGGGTCCATGAAAACAATGTCAAACGGCGGCTGTCCGTCGAGCCGCTTAAGCGCCGTCAGCACGTCGCATTCCATCAGTTCGGCGCAATCCCCAAAGCCGGTAAAGCTTATATTTTCCTTTATGCAGTTTATCGCCTCCTTGGCGTTCTCGACCATGACGGCATAGCTCGCTCCCCTGCTTAACGCCTCCAAAGCTATCGCCCCGCTGCCCGAAAAAAGGTCTAAAAAGCGCGCCCCGTAAACGTCGTTCTGAAGCACGTTAAACAAGGTTTCCTTTGTCCGATCCTGCGTGGGTCTTGTATTCATGCCTTTAGGAGCCTTGAGCGGCAGGCTTCTTTTACTTCCCGCGATAATTCTCATTTTCCGTCCTCACCGTAAAATATTTTGCCGTACTCAATCAAGCCGTAGTCATGCCCGTTCACCTCATATACGGAAACGCTGCAATTCCTCGGAAAAACGCCAGCCCAGTAGTCCTTAAGTTCCCTGTGCAAAAGATGGTACGCGAGTGCGTTGTTCATCGCGCCGTGCGCCACAACCAGCATACTTTCAAGCTCGCGCGATTTGGGGACTATTACATTTTCAATAAAATCTCCCGCCCTCGCGATAACGTCCGCAAAGCGCTCTCCGCCGCCCGTTGGAGTATATTTTTCGGGCGCGTCAAAAAAATCCGCAAAGCAGGCGGGAAGCACATCTACAGATAAGCCCTCGCATTCGCCGAAGCTTATTTCGAGCAGCCTTTCGTCGGCATTTATAGGCATCTGCCTTTCCCCTCTGACGATTTCGGCTGTTTTATGGGCTCTTTTTAACGGGCTTGAATATATCGCGTCAAAACGCACATCCTTAAGCGCCTCGGAGGTAACCCTCGCAAGCTCTGTTCCGTTGGCGTTAAGCTCCGTGTCGCTTCTGCCCTGAAGTCTTTTTTGTATATTCCAGTCGGTTTCGCCGTGCCTCATAATATATAATCGCATTCTGCACCTCGTTAAGTTAAATATTAAGATTTCCGAGAGAGGTTTTCATATATTCCTCAAGCTCGTTTCTAAGCAGCGCATTTTCGGGAGCGCAAAGCTCCCCGTCCGCCTCAAGCAGCAAGCGCGCCGTGTCGGCGGCAAGCTTAAGCACGTCGGCGTCAGCATAAATATTCCCCAGAGCAAATCCGAAATCCCCGCTCTGCCTTGAGCCTAACATATCCCCCGGTCCTCTGAGCCTTAAATCCTGCTCCGCTATATAAAAGCCGTCGTTGCTGTCCTTAAGTATGGAAAGCCGCTCCTTGGTCAGCTCGTTCTTGGTATTGCTCACGAAAATGCAGTAGGACTGGGAATCGCCCCTGCCTACACGCCCCCTGAGCTGATGAAGACCCGCAAGCCCGAAGCGCTCGGCGTTTTCGACAAGCATAACCGTCGCGTTTGGAACGTTTATTCCGACCTCGACAACAGTCGTTGACACGAGAATCTGTATTTCGCCCGAAGCAAAACGCTCCATGATTTCGTTTTTGGCGGCGGACTTCATTTTGCCGTGAAGATATTCCACCGTGAAGCGTCCATTGTAATGGCGGCGCAGCGATTCGGAATAATCAACGACGTTTTCAAGCTCAAGCCCGTTGTCCGAATCCTCGTTATCCTCCGCCATGGCGCAGATTATATACGCCTGATGACCCTTCAAAATCTCGTTTTCTATGAATTTATACGCCTTCTGTCGGTACGAGTCGTCCACGACGCAGTTTTTTATCGGCAGACGGTTCGCGGGCTTCTCGTCGATCACGGATATATCCAGCTCACCGTAAAGTATTATCGCGAGTGAGCGAGGAATCGGCGTCGCGCTCATGACAATGATATGCGGAGATGCTCCCTTCAGGTGAAGCGCCTCTCTCTGCCTGACGCCGAAACGGTGCTGCTCGTCCGTCACCACAAGCCCCAGATTCTTAAAGCTTACGCCGTCCGATATTACGGCGTGTGTTCCGACAGCCATATCCGCCTCTCCCGATGCAAGCGCCTCAAGCGCTTCCCTTTTGGCGGCGGCGGGCATTGAGCCTGTCAAAAGCACACATCTGAGCGGTATATCATTCTCCTTTAAGGTACGGCAGAAATCCTCGTAATGCTGCTTTGCCAGAACCTCCGTAGGTGCCATAAGTGCGCTCTGATATCCCGCGGCTGCCGCGTCCGTCATAGCAAGGAACGCGATTATCGTCTTTCCTGAGCCCACGTCGCCCTGAATAAGCCTGTTCATCGTGCGGCTCCCGGTCATGTCCGATGCGATTTCCGCTCTGACTTTTTTCTGCGCGTTTGTCAGTTCATATCCCAAATTTGCAAGAATTATTGCAGAATATGTCGATTGCGGTATTATTTTGTCATTATTTGCAAGTAAATTTGCATTTTTCAGACTTCTTATTGCAAGCGTAAAAAGAAAGAATTCGTCAAAAACAACCCGTCTGCGCGCCTGCGCCAGTCCGTCCGCGTCGGTCGGGAAATGTATAGCGTAAACAGCCTCGGAGCGGCCAGTAAGTCCTGCGTTTGCAATCACGGAATCCGGAAGGTACTCGCTTAAGGTTAATCCCATTTCAAAGCACTGCTTTACCGCCTTGGTTACCGCATTGTTGGTCAGACCCGCCGTCAGCGGATACACCGGCTGCATTGAATTCATTTTTGCCATATACTGCTCGTAAGAATACAAGGATGGCTGTTCCATAAAAACAAGGCTGCCCTTAAAAGCAGCCTCACCTCTGAATATCCATTTAAATCCGCGCTTTAACTGACCCGCGAGAAACGGCATATTGAACCATGTCAGCTTTATTCTGCCGCCCTTATCGTCCGCGGCGTACACGGACAGCACCTTATAGCGGCTGCGGGTATTTATCTCACAGTCGGAAATAACCGTACCCCAAAAGGCGTACAGCTTATTTCCGGTCATTTCGTCAATACCGACGGGCTGCTCGTAGACATCGTATCTTCTCGGATAAAAGGTCAGCAAATCCTCTGCCGTATACACTCCCAGCCTGTTAAAAAGCTGTTCCGTTTTGCTTCCTATTCCTTTCAACCCGCTGATTTTCATAAAAGCTCCCAAACTTAAATTTACTCAACCGAAAGAAGATAGTAATAAATAGGCTGACCGCCGTAATTTACCTCCACATCGACATCGGGATATTCCTCTCCGACTGCAGCCGCAAGCGAATCGGCATCCTCCTGTGTAATCTCGGAACCGTAGTAAATGCTTACAAGCTCCGAATCCCCGTCGATAAGCTCGGATATCATACTCTTTGTTACTTCGTTGATATCGCTTCCGACCGAAAGAATCGTTTTGTCACCGATTCCCATGATGTCGCCCTGCTTGATTTCCTTGTCGTCAATTTCCGTGTCCCTTACGGCGTACGTAACCGAGCCGGATTTAACATTTGCAATCTCGGCATTCATATTCTGCAAATTCGCCTCGGGCTCTTCGTCCTCAGAGTATGCTATCATTGCCGTAATTCCCTGCGGAACGGTCTTTGTGGGAACAACGATTATCTTCTTATCCTCGACAATGCTCTGCGCCTGCTGAGCGGCGAGAATGATGTTGGAGTTGTTGGGGAATATGAAAATATTGTCCGCGTGTACATTCTCAATCGCGTTAAGCATATCCTCCGTACTCGGATTCATCGTCTGTCCGCCTTCGATTATATAATCTACTCCGAGACTGTTAAATATTTCACTTAAGCCCTCTCCTGCCGAAACCGAAATAAAGCCGTACTTTTTGTTGGCGATTTCCTCGGCTGCGGGCTGTGCGGGTGCGGGTTCGGCTTCCGGCACGGTTTCATCAACACTCTCTCCGGCAGCGATTTTGGAGGCGTTCGCAATAACCCTCTCATGATGCTCCTCACGCATATTGTCAACCTTCATTCTGGTAAGCGCACCGTAGGTAAGTCCCTTCTCAAACGCAAGTCCCGGATGATTGGTATGGACATGAACCTTAACAATCTCATCGTCCGAAACAAGCACTATCGAATCGCCGATGGATTCAAGATAACGCTTGAACTCGTTCTCCTTTGCGGGCGTGTAGCCCTTATCAAGCATAACGATGAACTCGGTGCAGTAGCCGAATTTAATATCAGCCTCCTCGGTTCCCTGTGCCGAAATCTCGGAAGAAGCTGACGGTCCTCCGCTTCCGCCTACCGCCTCATAATTTATTTCCTTGCCCATAAGAGCGTCGTGCGCGCCCTTCATAACCTGCATAAGTCCCTGTCCGCCGGAATCCACGACTCCCGCCTGCTTAAGCACCGGAAGAAGCTCGGGTGTCTGCTCAAGAACGGCGTCGCCGTGCTTAATCACCCTGTCAAAAAGCTCCTCAAGGTCGCTTATCTCTGTGGAAAGCTCAAGAACCTTGTCTGCCATCCCTCTCGCAACGGTAAGAATTGTTCCTTCCTTGGGCTTCATTACCGCCTTATACGCGGTCTCCACGGCCTTCTGACATGCCGTCGCCAGAATAATGGAATCAATCTCCTTATACTCGCGTATAACCTTCGTGAAACCTCTTAAAAGCTGTGAAAGAATAACTCCCGAATTGCCTCGCGCGCCTCTTAAGGAACCTCCGGAAATAGCCTTGGAAAGATTTTCCATGGTCGGATTCTCCAGAGCGTTCACTTCCTTTGCCGCTGACATAATGGTCAAAGTCATATTGGTACCGGTATCTCCGTCGGGAACCGGGAAAACATTCAAGTCGTTAATCCATTCTTTCTTTGCCTCAAGATTGGCGGCTCCGGCAAGAAAAAGCTTTTTCAGAGCCTGAGCGTCTATAGTAGTAGTTGCCACTTTTAAATCCTCCTTCGGTTAATCGATAATTCTAACGCCTTCGACATATACATTGATTCTTCCGACCTTAAGACCGGTGAATTCCTCAACCTTATATTTAACGGTGTGAACCAGATTATCCGCAACGGTGGATATCGTCACGCCATAAGCAACAATCACATGAAAATCTATTATAAGCTTGTTGTTCTCGTCAAAGTTTACGCTTACTCCGTGGGTAAGGCTTTCTCTCCGAAGCAGCCTGACAAGACCGGCCTTGACGTTAATACAAGCCATTCCTACAATACCGAAGCATTCAATCGCCGCGGCTCCTGCATACTTGGCAATAACCTCATTATCAATACGGACCTCTCCGTACTGATTGTCTATGCGTCCCTTCATATGTGTCCCTCCTTAACTTTCCCGCGAGGCCTGAAGAACCGAACGGGAGCTTCCAATAAATTTTATAGTCATTACTTATAACTATATCATTATTCCCGAAAAAATGGAATACATTAATTTTCTTTATGAAGTAAAAAAACCGAAAGGCGGCTGCCCTCCGGTTCTCATCATGCTAAAAATTAAGCTCTTTCAACAGCGCCCGATCTTAAACAAGAAGTACATACATACATCTTCTTAGCCTGGCCATTAACTTTAACCTGTACGAATTTAACGTTTGCTTTCCAGATTTTGTTTGATCTTCTATGTGAGTGGCTTACCTTGATACCAAAGTGAGCGCCTTTATCACAAACAGCACACTTAGCCATGTTTGCACCTCCTTTAAGATATTGAGTTCTTGTCCGAACTCACAACAAAAGATATAATAACAGATTATTACAGCTTTTGCAAGTCTTTTTATCATTTTTTATTTTTTTTTTACAATTACAGCTCATAAACAGGTTGTATCCGAGAACAAGAAGCCCAAGA
>JAAVHB010000086.1 GCA_014799955.1 Butyrivibrio sp.
CCTCGGGAAATCCCCGACGGCGGCTGCCTTTTTTATTCATGACAACAGAATCCGCGCAAAGCACGGATTCTGTTGTTTGAAACTCTTATTTTCTCAGAATGATGTCATGCCTCTTCGGACCGTTGGAAATCATCGTAATCGGCACTCCGATTTCCTCCTCAATAGCCTCAATGTAATCGCGGCACTCCTTCGGAAGCTCGTCGTAATTCCTGATTCCGCCGATATCGCATTTCCAGCCCTTAAAGGTCCTGAGTACGGGCTTTGCTTTCTCAAGCTTATATGTCACGGGGAAATCCTTGATAATTTCGCCGTCGATTTCATATCCCACACACATGGGAATTTCGTCAAGATATCCAAGCGCGTCAACAACCGTAAGGGCAACCTCCGTAGCGCCCTGCATACGGCAGCCGTAACGTGTCGCAACCGCGTCGAACCATCCCATTCTTCTGGGACGTCCCGTAGTCGCGCCGAATTCTCCACCGTCGCCTCCGCGTTTTCTCATTTCGTCCGCCTCCGCTCCGAAAATCTCGCTTACAAAGGCTCCGGCTCCCACCGCCGACGAATATGCCTTGACAACCGTTACAACGTCCTTTATCTCCTGAGCGGGTATTCCCGCGCCGATTGCGCCGTATGCCGCAAGCGTGGACGAAGACGTAACCATCGGATATATTCCGTGGTCAGGGTCCTTTAACGAACCGAGCTGCCCCTCAAGGAGAATGGTCTTACCGTCCTTTATCGCGTTGTGAAGGAAAAGCGAAACGTCAGCCACATAAGGCTCTATCATATCTCTGTAGGATAAAAGCAAATTAAATATATCCTCGGGATTCATCACGGGCTTGTGGTACAGATGCTCAAGCAGAATGTTCTTGTACGCTACCACTCTCTCAACCTTTTCCCTCAGCAGCGCCTCGTCGAAAAGCTCGCTGACCTGAAAGCCTATTTTGGCGTATTTATCCGAATAAAAAGGAGCGATACCTGATTTTGTCGAGCCGAACGCCTTTCCTCCGAGACGTTCCTCCTCAAACGCATCAAAATCCACATGGTACGGCATAAGAATCTGCGCCCTGTCGGACACCAAAAGCTTCGGCGTGGGCACCCCCCGCTCCTCCAGTCCTTTAACCTCGTTTAAAAGATAAGGAATATTAAGCGCAACACCGTTGCCGATTATACTTGTTGTGTGGCTGTAAAACACGCCCGACGGAAGCAGATGCAGCGCAAATTTACCGTAATCGTTGATAATGGTATGTCCGGCATTGCTTCCTCCCTGAAACCTTACGATTATGTCCGATTTCTCGGCCAGCATATCCGTGATTTTACCCTTGCCTTCATCGCCCCAGTTGGCACCAACTATTGCTCTAACCATGCGTTTTCCTCCTGTTTACTGCTTATTTCATTGGTCATGTGCTTTGTAATACTTCTGAAACACACTATGACAGTATACACTAAAACGTCATGGGTGTAAATGATTTTTTAGCGTTTCGGCGCGGTTTTTGACAAGGCTTTTTCATATTGCTAAAGCTCTTCCAGCAGCTTTCTCATCATGACGGTTTTTTCATTAAATTCCGTCATAAATTCCCTTTCGTCCGCGGCTCCGACCTTTATGTAAAACATATTGATAAGCATAAGCTCAAGCTGTCTTACGTCCGAATCCTGAAGCGTTTTCATTTTTTCCGACAAATCAAGCAGCAGATAATGCCATTTAAGCACAAATTCGCGGTATTCGGGATAGTCCGGTATGTCAAGCCATTTGCTTATTTTGACCTTGGTTCGGTTTGCCTTACGGCACTGGTCCTTCTGAAGAAAATAACGGTAGTCCCCGTTCTCATAGTATCTCCCGAGAGGAAAAAGCCTGCATATTCCGGGTCGGTATTCATGAATTGAGCAGCGTCCCTCTTCATTAAGATACGGACAGCGGACATCGGCCCCGCTCATTCTGATATTAGGCAGAATCACGCCGTCAACAATATTAAGCTCAAGCTTGTTCTGAAGCAGACTCTCTATACTCTCCCCGCTGTTAAACCTTATTCTGAACACGTCAAGCGGGTCAAGCATTATGGAATTTCCCATATCCGTACAGCATTTAAAGCACCCCTGACAGTCATTGCAGCCAAGCCTTGCCATATCGTTTATGTCATACAGTTTGCCGTCTGATATATCCTCCATGCTGCAATTACGAAACATTTTAATCCTCCTGCCGTCAGTTTCTTACTATTTTATTAATCCATACGCCTTTTTTTACAAGCACGAATCCGACCGCGCACTTTATCAGATCAAGCGCCTGAATGCAGAAATACAAAAGTAACAGCGGCATTCCCGTATATCTGCTTATGACAAAAGCAACCGGAACGGAAATCAGCCAAAGAAACACGCTGTCAAAAAGAAATGTGACAATCGTTTTGCCGCCCGAGCGCAGGGTAAAATAAGCCGCGTGCATAAAGGCGTACACAGGCATAAACGCCGCCGATATACGCATAATACTGCCTGCCAGAAGCCTTACGCTGTCCGTCGTTCTGTACAGCTTCGGAAACAACGGCGCCGACACAGCCAGAACCCCGCCGATAACAAAGCAAATCAGTACGGAAAAGGTAATCAGCTTTCTGTCCGTATCCTTCGCTTCATCATACCTTTCCGCTCCGAGAAGCTGTCCAACAACGATTGCAATCGCGTCTCCGAATGCGATAAACACCACATTGAAAAGGTTGGTTATCGTAGACGATATGTTAATTGCCGCAACCGCATCAAGACCGCGCATCGAATAGCACTGGCTCAGACCGGCGATTCCCGCCGCCCACATAACTTCGTTTATCATAAGAGGCGCTCCGCGCATAATTATCTGTCCGGTAAGCGCCCTCGGAACAACCGGTTTTCTGTACGCGCCCTTTATAAACGGCATTCTCTCCTTATGGGTGTGCGTCCAGATTATAACTATCGCAACCTGGACATATCTTGATATAACCGTCGCTATGGCTGCGCCCTCCACTCCGAGCTTCGGAAATCCGAATTTTCCGAAAATAAGCAGATAATTAAGCCCCAGATTTACGGCAACCGCCGCAATTCCCGCCCGCATTGAAACCGTGGTTTCACCGCACTCACGCAGGGTTCCGCTGTATGACTGCTCCACGGCGAACGGTATAAGCCCGATTAACATTATACGCAGATATTTTTTTCCGTAAAAAAGAGCGTCCTCCACGGACAGTCCGTTGCCCTCTCCCTGAAGGTACATACGGATGAGATTTTCCCCGAAAAAAGACAGCACAATAATGCCCACCGCCGTAAGACCGATGCATATATACATTTTGAAGCGGAAGGTATTCCGCACTCCCTCATTATCTCCCGCTCCGTAATACTGCGCGGTAAAGATTCCCGCTCCTGAAATCGCCCCGAATATAGCCAGATTGAATACCATAAGAAGCTGGTTTACAATCGCGATTCCCGACATTTGCTCCGTTCCGACCTGTCCGACCATAATATTGTCCAAAAGTCCGACAAAGTTGGTAATGCCGTTCTGAATCATAATAGGAACCGCAACCCCCAGCGTTTTCTTATAAAACTGCCTGTCCCCGATATATTTTGCTTTGATTGACATTTTATCTACCGTCCAGTCCAACATTTTATTTTTGCGTCATTCACACTACTATATCAAATGTTGTCCGTCCTTTCAAGTATCAATCTGTCAGGACATCCAGTGCGTTATCCCCGTTATTTTTTTTGCCGCGTCGATTATATCTGTTTTGTTCTCGCGCATATATTCCTCAAATTCCGCCTTTTCCGCCTCGGAAAAGCCTTTGTTTATGCTGATTGTACATTCCGGTATTCTGCCCTCCGCGCTTTTATCGCCGTCCTCAAAAAGCACGGACACGAAAGGTTTTCCGTCCTTGAAAAGAACTGAGGAATGAGTAAGTCTGACTGTAGTTTTCATTTTGGCTTCTCCTTTGCCGCGTTTTTCTTTATATCTGATTATATCAAAAATCCGTCCGCGGCACAAGAAATCCGACAAAAAGCGGAGCTATTGCTCCGGTAGATAAATCATCTACTTTTGCAACAGCCCTTTTTTAACATCCGTTACAGAAACATAATAATAATCCGACAGTTCCCAAATTATTCTCCCTACTTTTTCTTCACCGGAATCCATATTTCGCTGTAATAATTTTCGTCACCCGTCCCCTTCGGATATTTTGCCGGGTCATCATACATTTCAATGCAGTATCCGGCGGCAAACTCATATTCCCTGAGTGCCGGAAGCCACTCCGAAAAAATTTTCCTGTTCACGTCCTGTATGGAATCAGGCATCGCTCCCCTGCACGGGAATACCGCCCATGTAAAGGCGGGAACTGTCATTGTGACAAAGCCCTCCGGCACGTCGTTTACGGGGTTGTAAACGTCGGCTATCAGATACTCGAATTCACTGCCTCCCATTTCCGCGTCAATGTTCACTCCGTACATACCGCAAACATATCTGCCGTTTCCCTTTTCGTAATGCTCCTTCCAGAACCGCGGAATCGCGTCGTTTGCCCCTTCATAGGAAAATTTCTTTGACACGCCCATCACCGTGAAGCTGTCTTTTTTGGTTATTCTGTAATCCATAATATAACCGCCCTCCAATGATAATTTGATTTTCAGCGGCGCAAAGGTTTTCATAAACACTCTGTTTTTCTGCGCACTTGAAGGCGTAATCCCATGAAATCTCATGAAAGCTTTCGTAAAGCTGTCCGGTGAATCGTAGCCGTATTTCATTGCGGCGTCAATCACCTTGATGTCGCCCGCCGCAAGCTCCTGCGCGGCAAGCGCCAGTCTGCGGCTGCGGATATATTCCGTAAGCGTGTAGCCGCATAGCAGACTGAAGCCTTTTTGAAAATAAAACGGCGATATATTAATCTGCCTTGCGACATCATCAACGGAAATATCATCCGTGATATTTTTCTCAACGTATTCGATAGCTTTATTTATAGCGTCCGTCCAATCCATGCTTTGACCTCCTGCTGTAGCTTCAGTCTATCATCCCGGGGCTTTGCCGTCCCGACTTTATAGGTCATGATTTGTCAGATTCCTAATATTTTTCCCAGCTCTTTGTAATTATTGACAACTGTTTTGTCATACTCCTCACCGTCGCGGTTAAAAAGAACCGGAGTAATGCCGAATTCTTGCGCGCTCTCCAGATTTTTCACGCTGTTGTCAATAAAAATACATTCCTTTCCGCTTCTTCCCAGCACTCCGAGACAATGCTCAAAGATTTCTGCCGACGGCTTGCGCATATGTATTTTACCGCTCACAAATTTCTCCGCAAAAAAGACGTTCAGCCCATGCATTTCCGTAATATACTCGCTCCACTCCCAAACGTCATTCGACAGAAGAACCATCTCATACTTTGACGCCGCTTTTCTGGCAAACGGTACAAATTCTTTGTCCAGAGTCAGATAATTGCGCAGATAATCCTCCGCAGCCTCCCTCGGCCTGTCAAATCCGAGCTGAGTCAAAAACTCCTCCGAGCTTATCTCCCCGAGCTGCGCTCTGGAAAACAAATGCTCCTCCCTTAATTTACGCGTAATTTCATCATAACGGCTCTGATGGATTTTCTCATATGCGTAAGGAATAAAATTCCCCTTGCTCTCTTCGATAATAACTCCGTACATGTCAATCAGTAATGTCTTTTTCATACTTTTTCTAACGGGAACAATCTGTATAAAAACAGAAGGTGACATTTTCTATGCAATGTGCATCCTGCGGTTTTTAGACAGAAATCCTACGCTTCCTTTTAATTAACTTATTTGGCACTTATAAAATTCGTATTTTACTCATTACATTCTAACATCTGCGATGTAAATAATTCAAGGGAGGCATTTACATAAACATAATCTTCCCACATGATTTAGGGAATCATGTTTATGTTTTTAATGCGCACTTTCCATACGAGAATTGACGGATTTGTCCACCTTATTCTTAATTTTATAATCATTTCAAGCAACACTCCTATCATGAGAAGTGATTATATTGCGGCATTGATGAGCACATTGTCTGGGATATTTTAATCCACACTTCCCTCACGGGAAGTGACCCTACAACATACATTTCATTATGGACAAGTTCGCATTTCAATCCGCACTTCCCTCGCGGGAAGTGACCATTGACGGCGAGGGCGAAACAGCCACAACCACAATTTCAATCCGCACTTCCCTCGCGGGAAGTGACGACATAGACCTTAAGCTCCGTAACCTCACAGACATTTCAATCCGCACTTCCCTCGCGGGAAGTGACCGTAACGATTCCTGCCATATCTAAGAGGGTTGACTTATTTCAATCCGCACTTCCCTCGCGGGAAGTGACTTAATTGCCTTTAATATCCTGCGCTCACGAATGGAATTTCAATTCACACTTCCCTTGCGGGAAG
>JAAVHB010000087.1 GCA_014799955.1 Butyrivibrio sp.
ATGCCCGCGTCTATCTGACTGCAAAAAATCCGATACACCGGAACGGACTCCGGTTCTATCATATTCATGGACAGCAGATAATCAAAAGGGCGTTTTACGCCCTCGGGAATTACACCGTCATAATACATGGATACCGTAACGTCGTTTTCACAGTCCCATAAAAAATTTAACTTATGTCCGGAATTTTTAATAATATTATTCGTTATTTCGTAATAACGGCTTATGTCAAGCTTATCGCCCATATAAATCACCATCTTTTTGTTGAACTGTGACCGTAAAAATCACCCTGAAACAATTATATCATAACAATTTTAACAATACAATTCGCATTCATAAAATATTTATGCAGAGACTTGAAATCGACTGTGTTTTATGTTACTATTTTATGGATTAAGAAAAAAGCACCGGCTGTTTTATGTCTTATTGTGTTTTTTTTTTGAATTTTTTTACAAAAAAGCTGCCTCCGGGCGGCGGTTTCATATAGTTGATTCGCATACCATTATGAAAGGAAAGGTTTAACGAATGAAAGCATTTCTGATTCTTGAGGACGGCAATGTTTTTGAGGGAACGGGCATCGGAGCGGATAAGGAAGTTATCAGCGAGATTGTCTTTAACACCTCGATGACGGGCTATCTGGAGGTACTGACCGACCCCTCCTACGCGGGGCAGGCGGTTGTCATGACATATCCCCTTATCGGCAATTACGGTATTTGCGGTGCAGATAAGGAATCAAGCAAGCCCTGGCCGGACGGCTTCATTGTCAGGGAGCTCTCGCCTATTCCGAGTAATTTCAGAAGCGAGGACACAATTCAGAATTTTCTTCAGACAAACGGAATTCCGGGCATTGAGGGAATCGATACCCGCGCCCTTACCAAAATACTCCGTGAAAAGGGCACGATGAACGGAATGATTACCAGAAACGAGAACTATAATCTTGACGAAATTATTCCCGAGCTTAAAAAATATAACACCGGAAAGGTCGTTGAAAAGGTTACCTGCGCCGAAAGAGAGGTACTTGAGGGCGACGGCTTCAGGGTTGCGCTTATGGATTTCGGGGCTAAGAGAAATATCGCGCGCTCGCTTAACAGCAGGGGCTGCCGCGTTACGGTATATCCGGCGCTGACCTCCGCTGAGGAAATCCTCGCGGACAAGCCCGACGGAATAATGCTGTCGAACGGGCCGGGAGACCCCAAGGAGTGCAAGTCCGTAATCGCCGAGCTTAAGAAGCTTTACGCTTCGGACGTGCCGATTTTCGCAATATGTCTGGGACATCAGCTTATGGCGCTTGCCACGGGAGCGGATACGCACAAAATGAAGTACGGACACAGGGGGGCGAATCATCCTGTCAAGGATTTAAAGACAGGTAAGGTTTATATATCCTCGCAGAACCACGGCTATGTGGTAGATATGGATACAATCAATCCAAAGGTCGCGCGTCCCGCTTTTATAAACGTAAATGATAGGACCAACGAGGGACTTGAGTATATAGGCAAAAATATTTTTACGGTTCAGTTCCACCCCGAGGCGTGCGCGGGACCTAAGGATTCGGATTTTCTTTTTGACAGGTTTATGGATATGATGAAGAAAGGCGGGGTACAGAATGCCGAAAAATAATAATATCAAAAAGGTGCTTGTGATAGGCTCGGGACCGATTGTAATCGGTCAGGCCGCGGAGTTCGATTACGCGGGAACTCAGGCGTGCCGTTCTCTTAAGGAGGAGGGCGTCGAGGTTGTGCTTGTCAACTCCAATCCCGCGACGATAATGACGGATAAGGACATTGCGGACGAGGTTTATATAGAGCCGCTTACGGTCAAGTCCCTGGAGCAGATAATCCTCAAGGAAAAGCCTGACAGCATTCTTCCGACGCTCGGCGGACAGGCGGGACTTAATCTCGCTATGGAGATTGCGGAAACGGGATTTCTGGAGGAGCATAACGTAAAGCTTATCGGGACCACCGCGCTCACAATCAAGAAGGCTGAGGACAGACTTGAATTCAAGACCGCAATGGAAAAAATCGGCGAGCCCTGCGCTCCGTCGCTTGTTGTGGAGAATGTTGAGGACGGAATAGCCTTTACGAATAAAATCGGTTATCCTGTGGTTTTAAGACCCGCGTATACGCTGGGCGGAAGCGGCGGCGGAATTGCGCATAACGAGGAAGAGCTTGTCGATATACTTTCCAACGGATTAAGACTGAGCCGTGTGGGACAGGTTCTTGTGGAGCGCTGTATCGCAGGCTGGAAGGAAATAGAGTACGAGGTGATGCGCGACGCGAACGGCACCTGCATTACCGTCTGCAATATGGAAAATATTGACCCTGTCGGCGTTCATACGGGCGACAGCATAGTTGTTGCGCCCTCGCAGACGCTTTCGGACAAGGAATACCAGATGCTGCGTTCATCGGCGCTTAATATAATCGACGAATTACAGATTACCGGAGGCTGCAACGTGCAGTTCGCGCTGCACCCCACAAGCTTTGAGTACTGTGTTATCGAGGTAAATCCGCGCGTGAGCCGTTCGTCGGCGCTTGCCTCAAAGGCGACGGGCTACCCGATAGCCAAGGTTGCGGCAAAAATCGCGCTCGGCTACAACCTTGACGAGATTCCCAACGCGATTACGCACAAGACCTTCGCAAGCTTTGAGCCCGCTCTTGACTACTGTGTTGTCAAAATTCCGAGACTTCCGTTTGATAAATTCATCACGGCGTCCCGAAAGCTTACGACGCAGATGAAGGCGACAGGAGAGGTAATGAGCATCTGTACCAATTTTGAGGGCGCGCTTATGAAGGCAATCCGTTCGCTTGAGCAGCATGTCGATTCACTTATAAACGACGACTATTCGTCCTGCAGCGACGAGGATATAATCGAGCTTCTTGAAAATGTGGATGACAAGAGAATGTATGTCATAGCCGAGGCTATAAGGCGCGGTATTTCTTATGAAAAAATACATTCCGTTACCATGATTGACGAGTGGTTCATAGATAAATTCAGTAATATCGTTAAAATGGAGAAGCGCCTTTCGTCCGAACCTATGACAAAGGAGCTTATGCTTGAGGCAAAAAGAATAGAATTCCCCGATACCGTTATCGCGAAGCTCACAAACAGCACCGAGAAGGAAGTTAAGGCTCTGCGTGACAGTTACGGAATCCACGCGTCATTCAAGATGGTGGACACCTGCGCGGCGGAGTTTGAGGCAAGCACGCCTTACTATTATTCCTGCTACAAATCGGAAAATGAGGTCGCTTTGACAAAGCCCGAGAAAAAGGTTCTCGTGCTTGGCTCAGGACCGATAAGAATAGGTCAGGGTATCGAATTTGATTACTGCTCCGTCCACAGCACATGGGCTTTCAGAGCGGAGGGCTATGAAACCATAATTATCAACAACAATCCTGAAACGGTCAGTACGGATTTCGATATTGCGGACAAGCTTTATTTCGAGCCGCTTACTCCGGAGGACGTTGAGAGCATTGTTGAGCTTGAAAAACCCGACGGGGCGGTGGTTCAGTTCGGAGGACAGACTGCAATCAAGCTCACCAAGAGCCTTATGGAGATGGGCGTGCCGATTCTCGGCACAAGCGCCGAGGATGTTGACGCGGCGGAGGACAGGGAGCTTTTCGATAAAATTCTTGAGGACTGCCAAATTCCCAGAGCGGCGGGCAAAACCGTATTTACGGCGGACGAGGCGATTGCGGCGGCGAACGAGCTTGGTTATCCGGTGCTTGTAAGACCCTCGTATGTACTCGGAGGACAGGGTATGCAGATTGCCATATCCGACGATGACATCAGGGAGTTTATGTCGATAATAAACAGACAGGTTCAGGAGCATCCGATACTTGTAGATAAATACCTTATGGGAAAGGAAATAGAGGTAGACGCGGTCTGCGACGGCGAGGATATTCTTATTCCCGGAATCATGGAGCATATAGAGAGAGCAGGAATACATTCGGGCGACAGCATATCCGTATATCCGGCTCAGAGCCTTTCACCGGAAATTATTGCCATGCTTGAGGACTACACGGCGAAGCTTGCGCGCTCGCTCCATGTAAGAGGACTTATAAATATCCAGTTCATCGTATACGAAGGACAGGTATATGTAATCGAAGTAAACCCCCGTTCATCAAGAACCGTTCCCTACATCAGCAAGGTTACGGGAATACCGATTGTAAAGCTTGCGACGCAGGTGATTATCGGAAACACTATAAAGGGACTCGGCTACACGCCGGGACTTCAGAAGGAAGCCGATTACATCGCGATTAAGATGCCCGTATTTTCCTTTGAAAAAATAAGAGGAGCGGACATAAGCCTCGGACCGGAGATGAAATCGACGGGCGAGTGTCTGGGAATCGCCAAAAAATTCAACGAAGCGCTCTACAAGGCGTTTCTCGGCGCGGGAGTAAATCTCCCCAGGCATAAGCAGATGATTATGACCGTAAACGATAACGAGAAAAAGGATGCGCTTTCGGTTGCAAAGAGATTTGCGGCGCTCGGCTATACTATTTACGCGACATGGGGAACCGCAAAATATCTTAAAGAAAACGGTGTGGATGCAATAAAGGTCAATAAGGTTGAACAGGAGGCTCCTACGCTTCTCGATTTGATTCTTGACCATAAGATTGACCTCGTAATCGATATTCCGTCAAACGGTATCGAGAGAAGCCACGACGGCTTCATTATAAGACGCCACGCAATCGAAACGGGAGTGAATGTGCTTACGTCCATGGATACGGCGAACGCGCTGCTCACAAGTCTGGAGAATTCCGGCGAGCAGAGCCTTACCCCGATAGATATTGCCACAATATAGTTTTTGACCCTCGGCGCAAAGCGCCGGGGGAGATTTTATAGGAGATATGACAGAATGAAGATTTTGGATAAAATTTCGGAGCTTCTGGGAGAAGCATTTACAGCCTGCGGCTACGACAAAAGCTACGGCAAGGCGGGAATCTCAAACCGTCCCGATTTGTGCCAGTTCCAGTGCAACGGAGCCATGGCGGCGGCGAAAAAATACGGCAAGGCTCCGTTTATAATCGGAGATGAGGTTGCAGAAAAGCTGAGCGGAAACGGGGCGTTTGAGTCGGTAGAATGCGTTAAACCAGGATTTATCAATATGGTTATGAGCGCGGATTTTATCGGAGATTATGTACGCTCCATGGCGCAAAGCGATAAGCTCGGCTGTGACTGCGAGTCAAAAAATGAGGTTATTTTCCTCGATTACGGCGGGGCAAACGTGGCGAAGCCGCTTCACATCGGGCATCTGCGCTCCGCGATTATAGGTGAGAGCGTCAAAAGAATATGCAATTTTGCGGGCTATAAGACGGTGGCAGACGTGCATCTCGGCGACTGGGGCCTGCAGATGGGGCTTATAATTATGGAGCTTAAAAGCCGCAAGCCGGAGCTTCCTTATTTTGACGAAAGCTATGAGGGAGAGTATCCGTCCGAAGCTCCGTTTACGCTGTCGGAGCTTGATGAAATTTACCCGTCTGCCAGCGCAAAGTCCAAGGAGGACGAGGAATTCAAAAGCTCGGCTCAGCAGGCTACGGTGCTTTTGCAGAACGGACACAGGGGTTATACGGCTCTTTGGCGTCATATAATGAATGTTTCCATTCCCGACCTTAAGAGAAATTACGGTAATCTGAACGTAAGCTTTGATTTGTGGAAAGGCGAGAGCGACGCGAAGCCCTATATTGCGGATATGGTTCAGGATATGCTGGATAAAGGAATCGCGCACGAAAGTCAGGGCGCGCTTGTCGTTGATGTGACAGAGGAGGGCGACTCGAAGGAGCTGCCTCCCTGTATCGTGCGCAAATCCGACGGTGCCGCCAATTACGAAACCACCGATCTGGCGACGCTCATTGAGAGGGAGAGGGAGTATTCTCCCAAATCATACCTGTATTTTGCGGATAAAAGGCAGGAGCTGCACTATACTCAGCTTTTCAGGACGGCGAAAAAAGCGGGAATCGTGGGAGAGGATACCGAGCTTAAATTCATCGGCTTCGGCACGATGAACGGCAGCGACGGAAAACCCTTCAAAACCCGTCAGGGCGGCGTTCTGCGTCTTGAATATCTGATAAAGGAAATAAACGATGCCGTTTACGCGAAAATAATGGAGAACAGAACCGTTGATGAGGCGGAGGCGAGGGAAACTGCCGGAATAGTCGGTCTTGCCGCGCTCAAATACGGCGATTTGTCGAATCAGGCGTCAAAGGACTATGTTTTTGACATGGACAGATTTATCTCGTTTGAGGGCGACACGGGACCGTATATACTCTATACGATTGTGCGAATCAAATCGATTCTCAAAAAATACGAGGCGGAGGGCGGACAGCTCTGCGGCTGTGTGATAAACGATCCCGAGGGCGAGAGCGAAACCGCGCTGTTTCTTGAGCTTACAAAGCTTGCCGAAACGGTTGAAGGCACTTTTGCCGAAAAGGCGCCTCATAAGCTGTGCAAATTTGTGTACGACCTTTCAAATGCGTTTAACCGTTTTTACCATGATACGAAGATTCTCGGAGAGGAGAACGAAAACAGGAAAAAGGGCTACATTGCTCTGCTTGTGCTGACAAGGGACGTTCTTACGACCTGCATTGACCTGCTTGGAATCGAGGCCCCCGAAAGGATGTAGCCTGATGCGTCTAAAGATTCATGAGGTCGTTAAGACCGAGCCTGTGAACCGAGAAATCGGCGTCGGGCGAATAGCTTGCGGCGGTCAGGTATATGTCCGGTTCGAGAAAGCTTGTCATTAGGTTGGCGTTTGCGGCAGAGAGGGTTTTCATATCCCGGAAAATCCCGTCGCCGCTCAGCTTAGAAAGCGCCTCCTTGACTGTCCATATGCGGCAGAATTCCAGATCCGGTTCGGCGGAGTTGTTAATCCGCTCGATTTCGGCTTCGGAACAGACCTTCATTGCGGAGCGCATATTGAAGCTTCGCACCTCCTGAATATCAACGCCGACGGGAGAAGCGCCGAAAATGCAGCATACTGCGTTATTGCAGTGGCTTATGTTAAAATAAATACTGGGATAAGCATCAAGATACGGTTTCCCGTTCTTCTCGGCAGAGAAGTCAGGGAGACCGTTTTGTTTGTATATATTGCGGAAGCCGTACAGAAACGACAGATATGCCGCCGCGCATGAGATTTTTCCGTTTTTGAAGCGGAAACGCACAGCCTGCCTGCGCCTTGCGTCGGGGAGCTTTGAGATAAGCTCCTTAAGAATTTCGTCCGATATTTTGTCGTACTCCGTGAAAAGAAATATCATTATTGCGGCATCTCCGATTGCGGCATACCGCACGGGTTTACTGTGCCAGCACGCCGATGATGTTTTTTTTGTAGGCAAGAAAGCTCTCGGACAGCAAAAGTCCGGGACTGCGCACGTCGTCCGGCTCAATGACAAGCTCACTGATTATCCTACCGGGCGTGCCTCCGAGAATATATATTCTGTCAGACAAAAGAATTGCCTCGTCTATGTCGTGCGTGATGAAAAGCGTTGACAGCCTTATCTGCTTCATTATATCCAGATACCATTTGTGCATATTACCCTTTGTAATCGCGTCCAGCGCCGAAAAAGGCTCGTCAAGCAGCGCAACCTCGTCCGAAAACATATAGGTGCGCAAAAGCGCGGCGCGCTGACGCATACCGCCGGATAGCTGATTGGGGTATTTGCGCTCCGTGCCCGAAAGCCCGAATTCTTCAAAATGCTCCAGAACCCTGCGGCGCGCCTCGGATTTGCGGACTCCGCGAACCGTCAGCGGAAGCGCCACATTGTCAATGATTGTTTTGTAGGGCAGAAGCAAATCCTTCTGAAGCATATAGCTTAAGCAGCCGGATTTGCCGGTAATGTCCTCACCGTTAAGAAAAACACTGCCCGAATCCGGCTTTATAAGCCCGGCAATCACATTAAAAAGAGTGGATTTCCCGCTGCCGCTCACGCCAAGGAGCGAAACCAGCTCGCCCTTGCGAAGCTCAACGGAAATGTCCTGTATTATTTTCTTTTCATCAAAGCTGACAGAAATATTCTCTGTTTTTAATAATGCCATTTTTTACTCCTGTAGTCAATACCCGCCGGTCTTATTCGGGAAGGTATTCGTTGGTAAAGCCAAAGCCCGACGGGATTTCGTATTCGCAGAGTCCGTTTTCATATACCCATTTGTAGAAGGCATCCCATCTTTCCGTGTCGATTTCTCCGAATCTTGCGGCGTCGGACTTATACTGCGACGCGAGCCACTGCTGGCTTGCCTGACATATATCCGCGTCAAGTCCTTCGTTAGCGTCAACAAGAATCTGTGCCGCGTCGTCTGGATTTTCGATTGCGTACTCATAGCCCTTTGAAACGGCGGAGAGGAACTTTTTGGCGGTTTCGGGCTTGTTTTTGAGGAAATCGTTGTTGGCGATGATTACGGGGCTGTAGTAGTCAAGCTCATCGGCATAATCCTTGAAGTAGAAAAAGTCGGTGTCAAGCCCGTTCTTTTCACAGGCGATTCCGTCCCAAGCGTAGTAAATCCATACGGAATCGATACCGCTTGAGAAGGCGGCGCCTATATCCTCAACATATGCAGAAACAAGGCTGATGTCACCGTAGCTGCCGCCGTCGTTTGACACAACGCTCTTGATGATTGCCTGCTCAATCGGCAAATCCCATGTGGCATAGCTGTGTCCGGACATATCCTTGGGTGAAAGAATATTTTTATCCTTGGGAGAAACGATTCCAGACGTGTTGTGCTGGATAATAGCGGCAACCGCGGTTATGGGAAGAATCGCGTCTTCTTTTGCCGAAAAGGCCGGAACAAGCGTGTCCTGAAAGCTTACGCCGAAGTCGGCGGAGCCTGCCGCAACGGATGCCTCGGCTCCGGACTCGGAGGCTTCGACTATTTCAACCTCAAGTCCGAGCTCGGAGAAGTAGCCCTTTTCTTTGGCTGCATAAAGTCCGGTGTGGTTGGTGTTAGGCGACCAGTCCAGCATAAAGGTTATTTTTTCTGTCTGATTGTTTTTTTCAGAGGAATCTGATTTTGCGCATCCCGCAAAAAGGCATACAAAAACCAGAGCCGCCAAAGCAAGCGGCAGAAATTTAGTTTTATTTTTATTCATAATAAGTATATTAAATCCGAATCAGCGTTTGGCGGAAACGGATTTGTTTCTCCTTTCCCACGGCATTACAAGCCATTTTAAAATTATTACCGCCAGCATGAGCAGAAGGCTGATAAGCGATATGAAAATTATCAGCGAAAACATTCTGTCATAGGCGAAGGATTTGCGCAGTCGCGTCATAAAAACACCCAGCCCGTAGCTTCCGCCGAGCCATTCCGAAATAACGGCGCCGACGATTGAGTAGGCGACCGATATTTTCAGACCCGAGAAAAAATATCCCAGAGAGTACGGAAGCTTTATATGGATAAAGCGTTTTACGGGACCGGCGCCCATTGCCTTCATGAGCTTCTGTGCGTCGGGGTCCGCCGCTTTAAAGCCGTCCAGAAGCCCCACCGTTATAGGGAAAAAGGTGGTTATGACTATGAGGACGATTTTCGGCGTAGTGCCGAAGCCGAGCCACAGCGTCAGAAGCGGCGCAATCGCGATGGAGGGTACTGTCTGCGACACGATTACAATGGGGTAAAGCGCGTTGTAGAGCGGTTTCCATGCGTCCATAAGCACCGAGATGACAAAGCCCGCCGCAATGCCGATTGCCAGACCGGTTCCTGCCTCGCCGAGCGTTGTCGCCGCATGCCTCCAGAGTATGCCCCAGTCGTTTACGAACGCCCTGCACACGGATACGGGCGAGGGCATCATGTAGGACGGCATTGCGTCCGATTCCGACAGGAAGTTCCAGAACAGCAGTATGGCGGCAATTGCGATAAGCGGCGGCAGTATCCTGCCGACGGCGGCTGCCGCAAGTTCCGCGGTTTTATTTTTACTGATGGTGTTTTGTGACTTTTTCATCGATTGTCAGAACCTTTTCTTCGGGTGCGTAGGTTATTTTGACATAGGAATACACCTTGTCGCAGCCTGCCTTAACGGCGATATACTGGCACTGCTTGACGATTTCCATAAGTTCCTCGTACTCACCCTCGATAGATGTTTCGGACGGACCCACATAATAGGTGCAGCCCGTGCTTTTGATATAGTCGATTACCTCGTCAACTATTCGTACAACCTCGGCGTCGTCGGTGACGTTCGGAAGTACCTGGATTGCTACATTTGCGTTCATTTTTATGAACCTCCTTCCATGAAAATTGAAAAAGAAAAACTCCGAAAATATCCGGAGCGGTGGGCTGTATAAATGCGTTATGAGAGCCGTCAAAGCTTTCGGCTCTTATAAAATATACATCCCTACGCCGGCATTACCCGGATCAGGTACTGAAGGCTTGAGCCTCCAAGGGTCGAAACATTGTAGTGGTTTCCTCTCAGCCCGACTTATCGAGCCCCCCTAGCAAGGAATAGTGTATACTCAACTTTGTAAAAAGTCAAGAGGTTTTAAATTTGTTGCTTTTATGCACAATAAGGGGTATAATAATCATTGAAACTATTCAGGGAGGTTGTTTATGTCTGAGAACGGATGCAGCGGTAACTGCGGGAGTTGCTCAAGTAAGGATAACTGCGGAATACGCAAGGAAGAACTGAACAAATACAGCAAAATAGGAAAAGTAATCGGAATTGTCAGCGGCAAGGGCGGTGTCGGCAAATCCACCGTAACCTCTCTTATTGCAAGGAAGCTTGCGGCTGCGGGATATAAGGTCGGAATAATGGACGCGGATCTTACGGGACCTTCCATTCCGAGAATGTTCGGCGCGGGCGGGGACCTTTACGGAACCGAGGAGATGGGAATGGAGCCCATGGAATCCTCGGACGGAATCAAGCTGATGTCGATGAATTTCCTTCTTGAGACGGAGGAAAGCACGGTTATTCTGAGAGGCCCGGTTCTTGCGGGCGTAGTAAAGCAGTTCTGGACGGACGTTCACTGGGGCGAGCTTGACTATCTTCTTATAGATATGCCTCCCGGAACGGGCGACATTCCGCTTACGATATATCAGTCGATTCCGGTTGACGGGATAATTATAGTGACATCGCCGCAGGATCTGGTGCGTATGATTGTCATGAAGGCATATAATATGGCTCAGAAAATGGATATACCGATTCTGGGGCTTGTCGAAAACTACAGCTATTTTGAGTGCCCGGACTGCGGCAAAAGGCATAAGATTTTCGGTGAAAGCGGCATTGACGCTCTTGCCGCGGAGCTTGGAATAAAGGTTGCGGCGAAGCTGCCGATAATTCCTCAGCTTGCCGAGGCAGCCGACAGAGGAGCCGCGCCTGAGATTGAGATTGATTTTGATTTGGGCGTGATAACCGATTAATCAAAGGAGCGATATTTTGCAGAAAAGAGAAAACGCGGTAATAATAATCTGGAGATTCGTATATCCGGTTCTGATTTTTTTCGGTGTGGAGCTTTTCGTTGAACTGGTATTTATGTACGGGCATATGTTCAGGCAGATGAGCGCGGGCGCGTATTCGTTTGCGGATACGGATGCTATGGCAAAGGAACTGGAGAGCTATATATACGGCGTCAGCGGCTATATTTCCGTTATAAGGGCCGTGATTCTTGCTCCGATATTTATACTGTTTATGAAAGCGGACGGTAAACGGGATACGGCATACGGACGCAGCGTAAAATACGGACCTTACAATAAGCTGTGGCTTTTGCTGCTGCCGGTAATCGGCTTTGTCGCCGCCGTGGGATTTAACCATATCGTACCTATGATTCTTGAGGCGCTGCAGAGTTTTATACATGTTTTGGGAAAATCAATTTTCGGCAGGGACTGGAATGTCGATTTCTTCGCGAAATACAACGAACTTTCGGGCATTATTTATTCGGGACCGGTCTGGGTTATGGCACTTTCAGTCGCGGTTGCCGCACCGGTTCTGGAGGAGCTGCTTTACAGGGGTCTTATTTTTAAAAGACTGAGAACGTATTTAAAGCCCGTGCCGAGTATGCTTATATCAGCGTTTGTATTCGGAATAATGCACGGAAACGCAGTTCAGTTCGTTTACGCTTTTATACTCGGTATTTTTATGGCGTTTGTATATGAAAAATTTAAAACAATTTACGCGCCGATGATTTTTCATGCGGGAGCCAATCTCACGTCGCTTGTTATTACGCTGATATTACCGGAGGACGGATATAAGGTTTCGATAGGCGGATATATGCTTCTGACAGTTGCGGAGCTTGCGGTTGTATTTTTGCTTCTGAAGCTTGTGGATATGAAGGTTGACAGACGGCCCGAGTCATGTCGGCCAAATGAATTAAATGACAGATAGGGAGAGGAATATTATGAGAAAATTGCTGTCCGTAACAGTTCCCTGTTACAATTCGCAGAGTTATATGAAAAGATGCATTGAATCGCTTCTTGTGGGGGGCGACAGGATTGAGATTATAATTGTTGACGACGGCTCCACCGACGATACGGCGGCGATAGCCGACGATTATGCGAAACGTTATCCCGATATATGCAGGGCGATACATCAGGAGAACGGAGGACATGGGGAAGCCGTAAATACGGGACTCCGCAATGCTACCGGAGTGTTTTTCAAGGTGGTGGACAGCGATGACCGTGTCAATAAAGAAGCTTTTTTTAAGCTGCTTGACGTTATGAGCAAGTCCGTGCTGGAGGGCAACAGGCTTGACATGCTGATTTCCAACTATGTTTACGACAAGCAGGGAGCCAAACATAAGAAGGTGATGCGCTACGCGACCGTACTTCCGACCGATACATATTTTACGTGGGAGGATATAGGGCATTTCAGGCAGACGCAGTATATACTCATGCATTCGGTAATTTACCGCACCGAGCTTCTGAGGGAAAGCAATCTTGAGCTGCCGCGCCACAC
>JAAVHB010000088.1 GCA_014799955.1 Butyrivibrio sp.
TAATTTATGTGATTCCGTATACGTCCGTAATAGACCAGAACGCTGAGGTGTTCAAGAATATCCTGGGAGAGGAAAATGTTCTTGAGCATCATTCCGGCGTGCTTTATGAAACGGCGGAAGGACAGACGGACTTGGACGCATACCGTAAGGTTTTGGCGACGGAGAACTGGGACATGCCCGTTATAGTTACTACCGCCGTTCAGTTCTTTGAATCTCTTTTTTCAAATAAAAGTTCAAAATGCAGGAAGCTTCACAATCTCGCAAACAGCGTGATAATCTTTGATGAAGCTCAGACGCTTCCTGTTCCTTATCTTGAGCCGTGTGTTGCTGCTGTTTCCGAGCTTATAAAACATTATAAATCGACGGTGATTCTGTGTACCGCGACACAGCCTGCGCTGGATAATATTTTTGAAAAATATATACCTGATAACGAAATCCGGGAAATCTGCGGCGAAGTCGAAGATACCTTTACTCAATTCAAACGCGCCGAAATAAGCGATGCGGGAGTCCTTTCGCCGGAGGAGCTGCAAAAACGGATTACGGACAGAACACAGGTGCTTTGTATCGTTAATAGGCGTAAAACCGCACAGGAGCTGTATTCAAAGATTCCGCAGGAGGGAGCTTATTGTCTTACGACTCTTTTGTGTCCTTTTGACCGCAAAATAAAGTTTGAAGAAATAAAGGAGCGCCTGAAGTCAGGAAAGCCATGCAGAGTAATAGCGACGTCATTGATTGAGGCGGGAGTTGATTTGGATTTTCCCGAGGCATACAGACAAGAAACGGGGCTGGATTCCCTGATACAAGCTGCCGGACGCTGCAACAGAGAGGGAAAACGCAATCCGAGGGACAGCAAGGTTTATTTGTTCCGCTTGGATGGAGACGACGCTTCTTTTGTAAGGCAGAACGCAGACGCGCTCAGGGAAACAATGAGGAAGTATTCTGACCCGTCGGATTTAGAGGCTATTTCTCATTATTTTCTTTTCTACAGGGAGCTTATCGGACGCGAGAATCTTGACCAAAAGGGCATTATTGAAGCGTTTGTCAAGGGAATCGACGGAAAAATATTCCCGTTTGAAACGGTCGGCAAAATGTTTAAGCTTATAGAAAATCAGACAAAGACAATTTATATACCGAAAGAGGAAAGCAACGGATACATAGAAAGCATATGCGAAAAAAAATCGGGACGCGATACCTTCCGTGAATTGGGACAGTTTAGCGTAAATGTTTTTCCTGAGCATTTCAATAAGCTGTGGGAGGCGGGCTGTCTGGAAATGATTGACGATTGCGTATGTGTGCTGAGAGACAGTAACCAATATAATCAGGATACCGGACTTGCGATGGATGTGGAAACGGGATTCGGATTGTATATCTGAAAGGAATAGGCGGCAGACTGGAGCTGCCGCCTTAATGGAATAAGGGTACAATTAATGTTTCAATCCTCATCTTATAAAAAAGATGACAAATTTAGTTTAGTTTATAAAAAGGATATTTGCAACAAAAATTTATAATATTACTTTTATAATAAATATTCCAAAATAAGGCTTGACAAGCGAAGTTTTTAGTGATATCTTATAGCCATAGAAAGATATAAGAGTACTATTAATGAACGGATATAAAAATGAACAAAACTCGGTTGCTGCTTAGGAATCAATACAAAACAGATGGGGAATTTGAAATACCAAAGCTTCAGAAGAACTTCATAAAAAAAGAAGAAATTTTTTTGATGGGCTGTGACCATATGAACGATAGAAGAGGTAATGAAGATAAAACAATACATTTTTTCCTGGAAGATGACAAGCTTGAAAAATTTTATTATAACTGCGACAAATATATTAAAAAGTTGGCTAAATATAAGGCACTTCTGACTCCGGATTTTAGTTTATATCCAAGTATGCCGTTACCCTTGCAGAAGCTTAGTATATTCAAAAACAGATGGTGCGGTGCTTTCTGGCAAGAACACGGCCTCAATGTGATTCCGACCATAACTTGGGGAGATAAGAGGAGCTATTCATTTTGCTTTGAAGGGGTGGAAAAGCATTCGATAGTTGCGGTATCTACATTTGGGCAAAAAAAAGAAAAGCGAGAGTTTATGTTGGGTTACGACACAATGCTTGAGAGAATAGAACCTTTATACGTTATCTCATATGGAGAGCCTTTTGAGGAAATGAGGGGGGACGTTCTTTATGCAAGGCATCCTTTTGAAACCAAAACAAGGGGGTGCGCATGATGGGCGGAAGAGGTAAGGATATTGGAAGCGGTTATTATCAAATTGATATTGATGAATATTTACAAAGGATTAATGTAAATAAAATTATTGAAGAAAGCGAAGAAAAGCGCAATAGTATGCAGAAGAATGGTTTGTATGGCAGAGGTTCAACCTCGCTTTTAAAGAAATGCGCGTGCTGTGAAAAATATACCATTCCTGTTAATGTGGAGCATGCGATTTGTGAAGTTTGCGGTTGGATAGATGATGAATATCAGAATATGCATCCCGAGAGCAACAAGGGAAGTGATCCTATAAGTCTTAATATGGCTAGGGAAAATTTTAAAAAGTACGGAAAAGCCATCGTTTTATGACTGTATTTTTAACAAAAAGATATTACTTATCTTTTGTGATATATCAAAATCAAAGAAAGGAGGAGATGCTTATGTCGGTCAAAGTAGAGGTATGGGGAGATTATGCCTGTTTTTCGCGCCCGGAGTTAAAGACGGAACGTGTTACATACGATGTTATCACGCCCTCTGCGGCGCGCGGAATACTTGAAGCAGTCTATTGGCACCCTGGGCTTCGTTGGAACATAGACAGAATATATGTGCTTTCCCCTATCAAGACGACAAGCATAAGAAGAAATGAGGTAAAATCTAAAATTTCGGCAAGCAATGTAAGAACTGTAATGACAGGAGGAGGGGAGGCTCTGTATATCAGCACTCCAAAGGACATCGTTCAGCGCTCGGCGCTTGTTCTGCAAGATGTCCATTATGTGATAGAGGCTCACTTTTCAATGACGGACAAGGCTGCAAATAGCGATAATCCCGGCAAGTTTCAGGATATTATGAAGCGAAGGCTGCATAGAGGACAGTGCTTTCATCATCCGTATGCTGGCTGTCGCGAGTTCCCGCTGAAATTCAGGGAATGGGAGGGCGATATAATCACCACCATTGACGAAACGAGGGATTTGGGCTATATGCTGTGGGATTTGGATTACAGTGACACGGCGAATATACAGCCGATGTTTTTCAGGGCAAAGCTGGAAAAAGGGATTCTGGATTTAAGGGACTGTGAGGTGATACGGTGATATTACAGGCGTTGGTTAATCGTTATGAAGATTTATTGAAAAAAGGAGCAATATCCGAACCCGGTTGGGGAAAGGTTAATGTTTCGTTTGGACTTAATCTGGACATCGACGGTAATGTTATCGGATTTCTTTCTCTTAAGACTCCCAGGCAGTCAGGGAAAAAGACGGTATATGCTCCTCAGTCGCTGGAAGTGCCTCAGCCGGTCAAGCGTTCCGTAGATGTAAAAGCAAATTTTTTGTGTGATAATTCCACATATATCCTAGGGGTGGACGAAAAAGGAAAAGACGACAGAACCAGACAGTGCTTTTGTGCGTGCAAGGAGCTTCATATCAATCTGCTGAAAAATGCGGGGACAGATGCAGCGCTTGCGATTACCCGGTATTTTGAAAAATGGAAGCCCGAAGAAGCGCCGGAAAATCCGTATCTGGCGGAAAGCTGGAAGGATTTAATGGCAGGCGCGAATATTCTGTTCTATTATGAAGGCAAATCCGTTATGGAGGACTCTCAGATAAGGGAGAGCTGGCATACTCATTACAATAATTCCGGAGAAGGAAACAGCGGAATATGCATGGTGACGGGCAAAAAAGCGCCAATCGCCGTACTTCATCCAACTATTAAAGGAGTGCGGGGTGCGCAGGCGATGGGAACCTCACTTGTTTCGTTTAATGCGCCTGCATTCTGCTCATACGGTAAGGAGCAGGGAGACAACGCACCCGTAAGCGAATACGCGGCGTTTGCTTACGGCACGGCACTGAACGAGCTTTTAAATGACAGGGAGCATACAAAAGCAATCGGAGATACGACTGTCGTTTGCTGGGCAGAGGGCGGCGACGCCGTATATCAGGACGCGGGAATGGCGGCAATGTTCGGCACGGACGAGGACAGCGGATTGACCGAACAGGATTTAAGCATGATTCTGTCCAAAATGCAGAATGGTGAATCCGTTCAGATAAAGGACGAATGGCTGAATCCCGACAGACATTTTTACATATTGGGTCTTGCGCCGAATGCGGCCAGGTTATCCGTGCGCTTTTTCATGGAGGATTCCTTCGGGGACATAATGCGCCATATCAATGAGCATTATAAAAGACTGGAAATTGTTCGTCCAAGCTATGACAAGTTTCCCAGATTACCACTTTGGAAGCTGCTTTCGGAAACGGTAAACAACAATGCGAGGGATAAATCCCCGTCTCCTCAGATGGCGGCGGATACGCTGAAGGCTATCCTGAACGGCGGAACATATCCCACGTCTCTTCTTAACGGAGTAATGTTAAGAATCAGGGCGGAGCATGAGGTCACAAGGGGACGCGCGGCAATTATAAAAGCTTATTATACACGAAACAAAAACAAAGATTGTCCAGAGGAGGTATATGAAAAAATGGAGCTTAACGAAGAATGCAGAGACGTGCCGTATACGCTGGGTCGGCTGTTTGCGCTTCTGGAGCATTTACAGAAGAAAGCAAATCCTGAAATCAACACGACGATAAGAGATAAATACTTTAATGCGGCAGCGGCTACTCCTGCAAAGATTTTTCCTGTGCTGATTAACCTTGCGCAGAAGCATTTGCGGAAATTAAAGGAAGGAAGCAAGATTTATTTTAACAAAAAAATAGGTGAGTTGTCGGAAATTATCGGAACGGAATATCCGATGCGCTTAAATTTGCCGCAGCAGGGCTCTTTTCAGTTAGGTTATTATTGTCAGACGCAGAAGCGTTACCAGAAAAAGGAGGAAAATTAATATGAGCGATGTAATTAAGAACAGGTATGATTTTGTGGTTTTGTTTGATGTAGAAAACGGAAATCCCAACGGCGACCCTGACTCGGGAAATATGCCCAGAGTTGATACTGAAAGCGGTTACGGAATAGTTACCGATGTGTGTCTGAAAAGAAAAATACGCAATTATGTGGAAATGCTCAAGGAGGATGAAAAGGGCTACAAGATTTATATCAAGGACAATGTTCCGCTGAACCGCAGCGACGCGGAGGCGCTTAAATACTGCGGTGCGGATGATAAAGACATAAAATCCCTGAAAAAATCCGACCCTGAATTGGATATAAAGATAAGAGATTTTATGTGCGAGAACTTTTTCGACATAAGAACATTCGGCGCGGTTATGACGACCTTTGTAAAGGCAAGTTTGAATTGCGGTCAGGTAAGAGGTCCGGTTCAGCTGGGCTTTGCCAAATCGGTAGACCCCATTCTTTCACAGGAAATAACCATTACGAGAGTTGCGATTACAACTGAGGATGACGCGGCTAAAAAAGGAACCGAGATGGGAAGAAAATACATTGTGCCCTACGGACTTTACCGTGTCGAGGGCTTCGTGTCGGCAAATTTAGCTAGAAAGGTAACCAAATTTTCGGAGGACGACCTTGAGCTTTTGTGGCAGGCGATTCTGAATATGTTTGAGCATGACCGCTCTGCGGCGCGCGGAAAAATGGCGGTCAGAAAGCTGATAATTTTCAAGCATGACAGCGAATTGGGCTGTGCCCCGGCGCACAGGTTATTTGATGAGGTTAAGGTGTCAAAGAAAGACGGCGTTGATCTTCCCAGAGCGTTTTCCGACTACGAAATCAAATTGCCCGAGGATTTGCCGGAGGGCGTTTCATGTATTTGCAGAGAATAGGAAAATAACATATGGAATATCAGGAAGAGGATTATTTAATGCTGTCCGGAATTCAGCATTTTGCGTTTTGCCGAAGGCAGTGGGCATTGATACATATTGAACAGCAATGGGAGGAAAATGTCCGAACATTTGAGGGAAAGATTATGCATGACAATGCCCATAATCCTGCTTTCCGTGAAAAACGCAAGGATGTGCTTACGGTTCGGGCTATGAGGGTATTTTCACGGACTATGGGAATCAGCGGAGAGTGCGATGTTGTGGAATTTCACAGAGCCGACGACGGAATTACCTTGCAGGGCTATGAGGGGATGTTTCTTGTAATACCGGTGGAGTACAAGCGCGGCGCACCGAAACAGCATAATGCCGATGAGCTGCAGCTGACCGCTCAGGCAATGTGTCTCGAGGAAATGCTGTTTACGCGAATAGAAAAGGGATTTCTTTATTACGGAGAAACACGCCATAGGACGGAGGTTATTTTTACACCGGAATTGCGTGAAAAGGTAAAAAACTCTTTTGAGGAAATGCATTCGTATTATAAACGAGCATACACGCCTAAAGTAAAAACGAAGCCCTCATGTAAACAATGCTCTTTGAATAATATATGTATGCCACTGCTTTGTAAAGAAATATCCGCTGTCAAGTATGTGGATGATATGCTAAAGGAGGATGCTCTTTGAGAAAGTTGATGAACACCCTGTATGTGACATCGGAAGACGTTTTTTTAGGAATTGACGGAGAAAACGTTATTGTGAAAAGAGATGATGAAATATTGATGAGGGTGCCGATTCATAATATTGAAGCGATAGTTGCGTTCAATTATGTCGGTGCAAGTCCCGCACTTATGAGAAAATGTGCCGAAAACGGCGTATCTCTCAGCTTTTTTCACGGTGACAGATTCTGCGCGCGCATTGTCGGAAGGGAAAACGGAAATGTAATATTGCGAAAGACGCAATACCGCTTTTCGGATGATGATAGCGAGTGTCTTTCCATATCACGCAATATGATTTTGGGAAAGGTACATAATCAAAGGTATGTTCTGGAAAGAGCGCGAAGAGATTATCCGTTACGTCTGGATTATGAAAAATTAAGCAACGCTTCAGGCTTGCTGAAACAGTCCCTGTCTTATATCAAAAATTGTACAAGTCTTGATGAATTGAGGGGATATGAGGGTGAAGCGGCAACAGTATATTTTCGTGTATTTGACGAGTTAATCCTCCAAAATAAGAAGGATTTTGTTTTTAACGGAAGAAACAAACGACCGCCCTTGGATAATGTCAATGCTATGCTGTCGTTTGCTTATTCGCTTTTGGCGAATGAATGCGCGGCAGCGGCGTATTCTGTAGGCTTGGACCCGTATGTCGGTTTTTTGCATAGGGACAGACCGGGCAGGCAGTCGCTTGCGCTTGACATTATGGAGGAGCTTCGCGCTCCAATCGCAGATAGATTTGTATTATCCTTGATAAATAAAAAAGAGATAGATGCAAAGGGCTTTAATAAGACGGAGAGCGGCGCGGTGATTATGGAGGACTCTCTAAGAAAAACCGTTATTCAGAAATGGCAGGAAACTAAAAACGAGCAAATCCTGCATCCTTTTTTGAATGAAAAGATACCGACAGGGCTTCTGCCTTATGTACAGGCAATGCTTCTGGCGAGGTATCTCAGAGGAGATATTAACGCATATCCTCCGTTTTTTAAAAGATAAGGAGTTACAGTATGCTTGTGTTGATTACATATGATGTGAATACGACGTCTCCAAAAGGTGAAAGGCGGCTTGCGCATGTAGCCAAAATCTGTACAAATTACGGACAGCGCGTTCAGAATTCGGTGTTTGAATGTATTGTGGACAGCACGCAATTTGCGATTGTCAAGAATCAGCTCAAAGAAGCTATCGACATTGAAAAAGACAGTATCCGTTATTATATTTTGGGCGAAAAATATAAGAACAGGATAGAACACATCGGTGTACAGAAATCATTTGATTTATCAGGAACACTGATTATTTAGCTTTATGCGAATATGAAGCGAACATGAATTCCCAAGGGTATTCGCATATTTTTTTATAGGGCAATTTGCATAAAAACCGACATTTTCTTTATAGTCTGTAGTATTACTCTGTTAATATATAGACAGTGTGAATAAAAAGAAGATGGCTATTGATGGGTGTTATGTGTAAAATTGCTGTCACTTCCCGCAAGGGAAGTGTGGATTGAAATGTCCGTGTCTATGTAGTCGTAGCTGTGCGCTTTGTCACTTCCCGCAAGGGAAGTGTGGATTGAAATTAGTTTTTCCAAAGTCTTATCGATTTTTTGCTTGTCACTTCCCGCAAGGGAAGTGTGGATTGAAATATGCTTATCCCGCGCCCTGTAAGA
>JAAVHB010000089.1 GCA_014799955.1 Butyrivibrio sp.
ACACTACTCTGCTCACAAGCGGTAAATTGAACTGCTACCTTACGGATATTGACGAGCAGTGCTCGTCCCTCGGCAACAGTACATGCAGCTGGGGAGGAAAAAACGCGGAATTCTGCATAATCGCCGAGAGAGATACCGAGTATTCCGCAGGGCAGTTTTTGTGGACGGGTTTTGACTATATCGGAGAGCCTACTCCGTATACGACTAAGAATTCTTATTTCGGTCAGGTCGATACGGCGGGCTTTAAGAAGGATAATTTTTATATATATCAGGCGGAGTGGACCGATTACAGGCAAAATCCCATGGTGCATATTTTCCCGTATTGGGATTTTAACGACGGACAGATGATTGACGTGCGGGTAACGTCAAACGCTCCGCAGATAGAGCTTTTTTTCAACGGAGAGTCACAGGGCAGATTTGATATTGACCACGCCCACGGCAGTGAGCTTCTGGGACACTGGATACTTCCGTATTCCAAGGGCAGGCTTGACGCTGTGGCGTATGATGAAAAGGGTAATATAATAGCGAGAGATACGCAGGAATCCTTCGGCGATGCGGCGGCAATCGTGCTTAAGCCGGATAAAACAACCGCGCTTGCAGACGGGCGGGATTTGATTTTTGTGGAAATCAATATGCGCGACTGCGAGGGCAAAGAGGTTAAAAACGCGAACAACCGTGTGACAGTGGAGGTAAACGGCGCGGGAAGGCTTGTGGGACTGGACAACGGAGACAGCACCGATTATGATTCCTATAAGGGCGTTTCACGCAGACTTTTTATGGGCAGACTGCTTGCAATTGTTGCAACAAACTGCGAGAAAGGCGATATAATAATAAAGGTAAGCTCAAAGGGAATGGAGCCTGCGTCCGTTACGGTTCACGCGGTGAAAGCGGAGGTTCCCGAAGGAATATCCGCAACTGTATGTAATCTGCCGGGTGAACAAAGGGAGGAGATACCTGTCCGTAAAATCGAGCTTATAAGCAGTGAGGGAACGAGCCTTACAAAGGGCTGCGAGCAGACAAGGATTACCGCAAAGCTGTATCCTGCCGACTGCACATACAAGGAGCTCGAGTGGCTTATTACCTCGGATTCGGGAGTTGCAAGCCATCTGGCGGATATTTCGGCGGAGGGCTCAAACGGTGAGGCGGTGCTTACCGCGAGAGGCGACGGACATTTCAATGTGAAATGCTTCACCCGTAACGGGGGAGAAAAGGTCAGCGTGGTATCGCAGCTCGGATTTGATGTATGCGGTCTGGGAGCCGCGTTTATCAATCCTTATTCGGAAATCGCGGCGCCCCTGTACAATATCAGCAAAGGTGAGATGGGAAATGCCCTCGACCACGGAATTTCGACGCCGAAGGATACCGATGCCTATATCGGTTACAGCAATGTGGATTTCGGAAGCTTCGGAAGCGACGAAATTGAAATCGCATTTTTTGCTTTTAACCAAAAGGATTACAAAATTCAGATTTGGTCGGGAATTCCTGAGGAGCCGGGCAGCGAGCTTCTTGCCGATGGAATATACAATAAGCCCGTTATCTGGGACGTATATCAGAAGGAAAGCTTCAGGCTTAAGCACAGGATACGCGGGGTGCATACGATTTGCATACGGACGGATGACTTCATAAATATAAAGGAATTCCGTTTTATAAGCCCCAATAAGGGACTTGAGCGTATATCCGCAACGGAGCACGATAAAATCTACGGCGACGAATACGAGCTTTGCGGGGATTCCGTTAAGGGAATAGGCAACAACGTGTCGATAGATTTTGACGGAATGGATTTCGGAGACGGAGTAAACAGGCTGATTATAAAGGGAACCTCGTATATTGAGGTGAACACGCTGAATATTATTTTCACCGACGCGGACGGAAATCAGACAAGGCAGATGCTTGGCTTTGAGCATACCGACGGACCGGAGGAAAAGGTGTTTGACATTGAACAGGTAAGCGGGCTTAATAAAGTTACTTTCGTTTTCCTGCCGGGAAGCCGGTTTGATTTTGAATGGTTCAGATTTGAATAAAAGAGTACGAAGTGAGGAGAAATTATCATGGGATTCAAGTTTTCAGACGGTAAACCTTATAAAGTAGTGGCTTTTTGCGTTACAAGCTTCAAAGACGACGATCAGGTTAGGATTCTTACGAAGCTTTGCCATGACTGTGAAAAAAACAATGTAAGGATTATGATTTTTACCAGTGTTACGGATCTGCATGAAGGCGGAGTGAACGATATCGGCGAGGCTCAGATTTTCTTCTCCTTTGACGTGGAGAGATTTGACGCGGTTATTGTTATGTCGGAAACCTTCAAGCGTGAAGATGTTTTGAATAATCTTGTAAGGAGGGCGATTGACAGCAATGTTCCGGTCATATCCGTTGACAGGGAAATCGACGGCTGCATAAATATTGTGTTTGATTACAGCGGCTCCTTTGAAAAGGTAGTAAGGCACGTTGTGGAATTTCACAAGGCGCGCACAGTTAATTTTATCGCCGGCATGAGAAACAATTCCTTTTCGGACGAGAGAATAGACTGCTTTAAAAAGGTTATGGAGGAGAACGGGCTTGAATTCGACGAGCGGAGGGTGCTTTACGGGGATTTCTGGGCAAATCCTACAAGAGCTGCGGTTGAGGAATTCATTTCTTCCGGACTCAGTATGCCGGACGCCTTTATATGCGCCAACGATATTATGGCTATTGAATGCATGAGAGTGCTTAAAAGCCACGGATACCGGATTCCCGAGGACATTATAGTTACGGGTTATGACGGAGTGGAACTCGAAAAATTTTATTCTCCCCGTCTTACCACATCTGAATTCGATATTGACGCTTTGGGAGAAGCAATATTTTGCTCTATACATGATAATACGGACGGCAGAAAAGGGTGTGATAAAATACTTATAAGCTACCGCAACAGGATAGGTGAATCGTGCGGCTGTCAGAAAATGTCGGCGGACAATGTTGAGGAAAAGCTTATGCAGGTAAAGCTTGCAATTGACCAAAAAGAGCAGTTTGTAAAGGATATGTATAATATGATTGCGAGACTTTCCGGGTATCCTCTCATGCATTATATCTTTTCATCTGTGCCCGAGTGCGTCAGTCCCATTCTTTTAAAGGAAATGTGGATGTGCTTTAACGATGCTGCCCTGGATCGAAATATGGATATTTCCTTTGAGTTTGACAGAACGGCGCAGGATCATTCCGGTTATACCGAGATAATGAGAGTGCCCGCTCATGTTTTCGGGGATAAAACACAGCCTGAGGAGGATTTTGAACAGCGGGATATGCTTCCCGATATCGGAAGGATTCTTGACGAAAATCTCTACATAATGTTTGTGCCGGTTCATTTGCAGGGTGTAACAATGGGATATATGGCGAATACCTTTGACATTGACTGCTTTAAATTCGGATTTTATCAGACCTTTATACTTGATTTCAAAAATGTTATCGAGATGTATGTGAGCCGTTCGGCAACCGAGCAGATGTATATAAGGGATATGCTCACACAGATATACAACCGCCACGGATTTTACCGCAATATCGGTGAAATTATGAAGCGTAGCCGCAGGGAAGAAATACCGTTTACGCTTATATCAATCGACATGGACGGACTTAAGCAGATTAATGATACCTACGGGCATGCTGAGGGCGATTTCGCTCTGAAAAAAATCGCGGAATGCATGAGAACCTCGACCGCAATGGATGAAATCTGCTCGCGCTTCGGAGGCGACGAGTTTGTCATTGCTTTTTGCGACAGCAGGGGCGAGGAGCGCGGCAATGAGATAATTGAGGAGATGCACGATAAGCTCAGGGAATTCAATTCGTACAGCCAGAAACCCTATTATGTAAATATGAGCGTCGGAATGTACTCAAAGGTTGCCGAAAAATCGGATACACTTGATTTGTACATTAAATACGCGGACGCACTTATGTATGCGAATAAAAGAGAAAACAAAAAGAGAGAGTACAGCTTAAAAAACGATATTTAGCGGTACGGCAGGAGGCCTAAATGGAAAAAATAGCAAGCTTTACGGTCAATCATCTTGATTTGCTTACCGGGATTTATGTGTCCCGCAAGGATTATCCCGGACAGGAGATATTGACCACATTTGATTTGAGATTCACACGTCCGAATAAGGAGCCGGTTATGGATACCGCGGGGATTCATTCGATTGAGCATCTTGGAGCGACATTTCTGAGAAATCATGAGCAGTGGAAAGACAGAGTCATATATTTCGGTCCCATGGGCTGCCGAACGGGTTTTTATCTGATTCTTTCGGGCGATTTGAGCTCGGAGGACATTGTGCCGCTGATACGCGAGCTTATTGATTTTATAATCGGCTTTGAAGGAGTTATTCCCGGATATTCGCCGAGGGACTGCGGGAATTATCTTGACAACAATCTTTCGATGGCGCAGTATTACGCAGCAAAATACAAGCGGGAAGTGTTGGACAACTTAACGCCTGAGCGTCTGAACTATCCGCGCTGATTAGGCGCCGTGATGCTGCATTGCCGAAGCGCCGAAGGTTTTTTATGCCATTGAAAGCTGTATTTATATCGACGAGGAATAAATATGAAGAAGAAAAAATCTTTACAGGAAATTATTTACGCCGCTTTCCTTTTAGCGGCGATTATCCTTTTGTTTTTCCGGTTTACGACGCAGAACAGCAGACGGACGGAGAAGCAGAACAGAGATTACGCGGCTGACTCCGTGCGGATGAAATCCAAGCAGATTGACGACGAGTTTAATAATGCTCTGAGCCGGATAAAAGCATATGCGTATTTTGTCGGAGAAGGTTTGGATGAACCTGTGATTACTCCGCAGATGCTTAAAAAAATGGAAGAAAACTCTCAGTTTGACGCAGTTTTATTTACAGATCTTGACGGTAAGGATTACGCTTCCGACGGACGTACATCCGACGTGACGTCGCGGGACTTTTATAATGAAGGCGTCAGCGGAAACAGCGGCTCCGAGATTGTATTTGAACCCTACTTTTTTGACGAAACAATGGTGTGCTTTTACTCGCCGGTTTATTGTGAAGACCGGATTATCGGTGTGCTGCGGGGAGCTTTTCTGGCAGAGGAATATTTGAAAAGTATGCTTACAACCTCTTATTTCGGAGAAGAGGCTGATGTATTTCTGTGCGCGCAGGACGGCAGAGTGATTGCGAACTCTGACGGCAGGGCTTATGAAAAACATCTTATCGATACGCTGGCGGAAACGGGCGTGATTGACCGTGAGACCGCCGACCTTGTACAGCAGGTTTTTGACAACGGCGGAGAAGGCGCTTTCGCATGCGATTCTTCAAGCAAGACCGACAATATCTGCGTTACATATCTGCCGCAAAATCGCTACGTTCTTGTGCAGACATTTCCTCAGGATGTTACACGGCGCATGATTAAGGAAGAAAATCTTGTCGGTATTCAGCTGGAGATAATGCTGATTGTTCTGTTTGTCGTCTACATTATATTTATACTTATACGTTCCGGACGCAGACGGAAGCAGCTGGAGACGGAGAATCGGGAGATGGGATACATTATAAGCGGTGTCAATACACTGTTTTCCCGGTTTGCAATGGTCGATTTGGAGGAGTATACTTACCGGTATCTGGCGGGAACCAAACCCGAGGATAAGGAAATCGAAGAAAGCGGGAATTATCGGAATCTCGTGCTTTATCTGGCTTCCCATGTGGAAGAAAGCCGCAGACAGGATCTTATTGATTTTATGGATAAAGATTCCATTATCACGGGGATGTCGGAACGCAACGATCTTCGGTATGAGCGCTGTGTCGTAAGAAACGGGCACCCGGAGTGGGAGCACATGAACGTTATCTGTCTGGAAAGAAAAGACAATAAGGCCTCCAAGGTTTTATTTATCCGCCAGAATGTAACGGAGTTAAAAGAAAAGGAACTGCGCATCCAGAGGGAAAGGTCACTTGCAAACCGCAAGGAAAGACAGTATCAGACGGCGCTCATGTCCAACTCCTTATGCAGCTTTGAGTTCAATCTTACCGGAGACATTATTGAGCAGGACATTATCCGGACCGTAGACGGGCAGAGAATATCTCTGCTTGAGCGGGCGGGTCTTACGGTACCGTGCAAGGCATCGGAGTGTTTTGAAAGATGGAAGGAGTTTGTTTCGGCTGAATCCCTGGACGATTATTCTGCCGCCGTAAACGTAGATAATTTGAATGTATGTTTTGAGCGGGGCGACAGAGAAGTCATAGTCGAGTACTGGGAAGGAGATTCGGAACAGAATCAGATGTGCGTGCGCCAGTCCTTTATCATGACCAGGGATGAAGATACCGGTGATATTATGGTTATGGTGATTTCCAGAAATATCACGGAGCAGGTCAGGAGGCAGAGAGAGCAGACGCAGGCGCTTCAGGACGCGCTTATGCAGGCTCAGCATGCAAACAGGGCGAAAACCACATTTTTGTCCAATATGTCACATGATATCCGTACTCCCATGAACGCTATCATAGGATTTTCCACTATTGCCGTCAGCCATATCGACAATAAAGATCAGGTTATGGACTGCCTGCAGAAGGTACTTTCCTCCAGCAATCATCTTCTCAGCCTGATTAACGATATTCTTGACATGAGCAGGATTGAGAGCGGAAAGGTACAGATTAAAGAGCAGGAGTGCAATATTTCCGAACAGATGCATAATCTGGTTAATATTATCCAGCCCCAGATTAAAGCGAAGCAGCTTGAATTATTTATCGATACGTTTGAAGTTATCAACGAGGATGTTATCGCCGACCCTTTGAAGTTAAATCAGGTATTTATCAATCTGCTGAGCAACGCGGTGAAGTATACGCCCGCCGGGGGTACGATTTCATTCCGTATTATACAAAAAAACTCATTCAGGCACGGGTACGGAGACTATACATTTATCATCAAGGATAACGGTATCGGAATGTCGCCGGAGTTTGTGGAGCATATATTTGAACCCTTTGAGCGGGAGTCCACTGTTACACAGAGCGGTATTCAGGGAACGGGACTGGGTATGGCCATTACCAAAAACATTGTGGAGATGATGAACGGAACTATCAGCGTTGAGAGCGAACAGGGTGTTGGCAGTACATTTACGGTAGAACTCGTACTGAAGCTGCAGGATACGGAAGAGACCGAGAAACGGATTAAGGAGCTGGAGGGTCTGAGGGCGCTGGTTGTGGACGATGATTTGAACACCTGCGACAGCGTCAGCAAGATGTTAAAGCAGATAGGTCTGCACGCTGAGTGGACCACCTCCGGCAGAGAAGCTGTATATCGCGCCAAGAGCGCTTATGACGAGGGAACTTCCTACCATACCTTTATTATCGACTGGCAGATGCCGGGGCTCAGCGGAGTGGAAACGGCCAGGGAAATCCGGGAAATAATCGGCAATGAGGCTTCTATTATTATTCTGACCGCGTATGACTGGACGGATATTGAGGAGGAAGCAAAATCTGCGGGAGTTACGGCTTTCTGCGCCAAGCCAATGTTTATGTCCGATTTGAAAACCGCACTGCTTGCCGCCAACAATATGCTGGAAAAGCAGGAGGAGGCTCCGGAATGGACTCTGGCGGATTTCGGAGGAAAGCGTATTCTTCTGGTAGAGGACAATGAATTAAACCGTGAGATAGCACAGGTTATTCTGGAAGAGGCAGGTTTTCTTGTGGATGCGGCGCCGGACGGCACTGACGCGGTTGCAATCATGGAAAAAGCCGATGAAAATTATTATGACGCGATTTTAATGGATGTGCAGATGCCCATTATGGACGGCTACGAAGCCACAAGGACCATTCGCAGGCTTCCCAGAAAGGATGTGCAGAATCTGCCCATAATTGCCATGACGGCAAACGCATTGGAGGAGGATAAGGAGGCGGCGTTGAAGAACGGAATGAATGCCCATATTGCCAAACCTCTTGATATGGGTATCTTTATATCGGTGCTTAAAAAATTTCTTCAGTGAAAAGTGTTCTTAATAAATAACGCCCCATGGGAAATAACCGATCCCGTGGGGCGTTTTAAATGTTTTTTTCTATGCTTCAAAAAGCAGCTCGCCGTATGTAGCGATGGGCCAGTATTCAGCGTCTACAAGCGTTTCAAGGTTATCGATGGGCGCTCTGAGAGCGAGCATATCGGCCATGATAACATCCCTGTAGTATTCGGCAGTACATTTTACGCATTCCTTGCGGGCATTGTCCCTGTCGCTTCGCAGACGGTTAAGGGCATCCTTTGCTTCTCTGAGATATTTGCTGATTTCGTCGAGCATTTCCTTCTGCACGCTTGCGTCCGCTCCGGCGGCGGTAATCTCGTTGATTGAGGAGGCAAGCCTTGCCGTGTATTTGACAACAGCGGGAATAATGTCTCTTGACGCCATATCAATCATTGTAAGAGCTTCGATGTTGATTACCAGAGAGTAGGTTTCGTAGAGAATTTCTGCTCTCAATTCAAGCTCGGTTTTATTCATAATTCCGAAATCCCCGAAAAGCTTAACAGCCTTATCGGTGGTAAGAGCTTCGGTTGCGGCAACCATTGAAGTGAGGTTCGGAAGTCCGCGCTTTGCCGCTTCCTCAACCCATTCCTCGGAATAGCCGTTTCCGTTGAAAATAATTCTCTCGTGATTTCTCATATATCTCGCGATAAGCTCGTCGCAGGCGTTCTCGAAATTCTCCGCGTTTTCAAGCTCGTCGGCGGCTTCCTTGAATGCCTCGGCGACTATTGCATTGAGTGTGATATTCGGCATTGCGATTGAGTCGTTGGCACCGACCATACGGAACTCAAATTTGTTTCCGGTAAAAGCAAAGGGCGAGGTTCTGTTGCGATCCGTAGCGTCCTTTGGCATAACGGGAACGGTGCTTATGCCGAGGTCGAGCATTCCTCCGTCTATGCAGTCCGAAGCCGAGCCGTTGGCGATAATCTGCTTTACAATATTGTCAAGCTGGTCTCCGAGATATATGGAAATGATTGCGGGAGGCGCCTCGTTTGCTCCGAGCCTGTGGTCGTTGCCGACATCCGATGCCGACTGACGAAGCAAATCGGCGTGTGTGTCAACCGCCTTTATTATGCAGGCAAGTACTAAAAGAAATTGCCTGTTCTTGTGGGGAGTTTTGCCGGGGTCAAGAAGATTCATTCCGGTGTTGGTTCCCAAAGACCAGTTGTTATGCTTTCCGGAGCCGTTTACGCCCGCGAAGGGTTTTTCGTGGAGAAGGCAGACCATATCGTGACGCTCCGCAACCTTCTGCATTATTTCCATTGCGAGGAGGTTGTTGTCAACAGCGACGTCGGCGGGCATATAAATGGGCGCCATTTCGTGCTGCGCGGGAGCAACCTCATTGTGCTGTGTGGTCGCGGTTATTCCCATTTTCCAAAGTTCACGGTTCAAATCCTTCATGAATGCGCCGACATTTTCGGGAATTCTTCCGAAATACTGATCCTCAAGCTCCTGCCCCTTGGGAGCGGGTGCGCCGAAGAGTGTTCTTCCCGTGTATTTAAGATCCTTTCTTGCGTGAAAGGCTTTTTTGGTTATAAGAAAATATTCCTGCTCGGGACCGACGGAGGCGGAAACATTGGTTGCGAGAGTGTAGGGGTCAAAAAGCCTGACGATTCGCATACCCTCCCTGTTAAGCGCGTCCATTGAGCGCAGGAGCGGGATTTTCGTGTCGAGAGCCTCGCCTGTGTACGAACAGAAAACGGTGGGAATGCAGAGTACCGCGCCGATGCTGTTTTTCCTTACAAAAGCAGGTGAGGTCACGTCCCATACCGTATAGCCTCTGGCAGCGCAGGTATCCCTGATTCCGCCTGAGGGGAAGGAGGAGGCGTCCGGCTCTCCCATAATAAGCTGTTTTCCGGTGAAGGAGGAAATTATATTGCCGTCCTCATCGGGGTGGCTTACAAAGGAATCGTGCTTTTCTGCCGTATGACTTACAATAAGCGGATGGAACCAGTGCGTGTAATGTGTCGCTCCCTTTTCCTGTGCCCAGTCCTTCATGGCCTTTGCGACAACGTCCGCGTCTTCCATTGAGAGCTGACCGCCGTTGTCCATTACTGATTTAAGATTGGCGAATACCTTTTTGGGTAAGCGCTCCTTCATTTTGCCGACGGTAAATACGTTGTCCGCAAAAATGTCCTCGATTTTAAATGCTTCATTACTCATATTCTTCTTCCTTTTCCTTTCCTTAATGCTGTGCCGGTTTTCGGCATATGGCTTATGCACGAAGGGGCTTGCTTTCTCCCCTGAGCACAAAAAAAGACGCTCCTCTATTAAAAGGAACGTCTTTGTCACCTTGCTATTAAAATACTATACCGCCGGGTAAAAATCAAGCGTTTTTTGAAAAAAGTTTAAAATAATTATTTTTTCGGCTCCAGCACATCCACAAGCTGCCCGTGAACCATAAGCCTTATACCAGAAGCGGAATCCTTCTGGCAGGTATAAAGAGTGAGCACGGGAGATGTGCCGTCATAATCAACGCCTGTATCGTACTGTTCAATAGACACCGCATAATCCACATAATCCTTGAGCGTGAAGGTGTCTGTAAGATAACGGAAAGCGTCGTAATTATCTTTGATATTAACGACGGATACGCTGAATATCTCATAAACCCTTACGCTGTCCTCAAGGTAGATGTAGAAGTAGTTGCCCTTATCGGACTTCTGTTTGTTGTAAAACGCCTCGCCGTTGTTTTCGCCGTCATACTGGAGCAGTCCGTGGAACATTGAACCGTCGTTCATATTATGACCGTATACAAAGGTGTGGTCGTCCTTAAAATCCGGAGAATTGGTGTGGTCGAGGAAAATCGCTCCCGACCATGCCTCCACATTGTTGTAGGCGTGCGTCAGATAATAGTCGTTGTCATCTGCCTGTACTATGGGGTAGCTTATGTTTGCGGACGGAACGTCTACCCAGCCGCGAAGGTCGGGAGCCTGTTCCTTAAGTCCTGCAAAGTCTATAACCATGTTGGCGCTGTACGCGGGTTTTTCCGGTTTGGTTTCACCGTTTGCCTTCGTTTCGCTGTTCTGATCGCCGCTTGTGGAGTCCGCAACGGTTCCGACGAAGTTGTTGGCGCCGCTGTTATTTTTTCTGTCCTGCTTGTATCTTATACCGATTCTGATAAGTAATACGCCGCTCACTATAAAAACACACAGAGCCACGCCCATAATCACATAGCGGATTATGTCTGATTTAGTTTTCGGTTTGCTCATGTAATACCTCCTGATATTTCACGCAGTCAGCCGCGCGCTTCAGGCCTTGCCTACAGAGCCGAAAAGCTCCATTTTTTCTTTCACGGTAGCTTTGATTGCCTCGAAGCCGGGAGCGAGAAGCTTGCGGGGGTCGAAGCCCTTGCCTTCAAGATCCTTGCCTGCCTCGATATACTTGCGGGTTGCGTCAGCAAACGCAAGCTGGCATTCGGTATTTACGTTAATCTTGCCTACTCCGAGAGAGATTGCCTTCTTGATCATATCAGCGGGAATTCCGGTACCGCCGTGGAGAACGAGGGGCATATCTCCGGTAAGCTCCTTGATTGCGGCAAGCGTTTCAAAGCTTAAGCCCTGCCAGTTAGCGGGGTATTTGCCGTGGATATTGCCGATTCCGGCTGCAAGCATCGTAACGCCGAGGTCAGCAATCTGCTTGCACTCTGCGGGGTCTGCGCACTCGCCCATTCCTACTACGCCGTCCTCTTCTCCGCCGATTGAGCCTACCTCGGCCTCAAGCGACATTCCTTTTTCCTTGCAGACAGCAACCAGTTCCTTGGTCTTGGCGATGTTTTCGTCGATCGGATAATGGGAACCGTCGAACATGATTGAAGAGAAGCCTGCCTCAATGCACTTGTAGCATCCGTCGTAGGTTCCGTGGTCAAGATGAAGAGCGACGGGAACCGTTATTTTAAGCTCGTCAATCATTGCCTTAACCATGTCCGCAACGGTCTTGAAGCCAGTCATATATTTGCCCGCTCCCTCGGAAACGCCGAGGATAACCGGTGAATTGCACTCCTGTGCAGTGAGAAGGACAGCCTTTGTCCACTCGAGATTGTTAATATTGAACTGCCCTACGGCGTATTTGCCCGCCACAGCCTTTTTGAGCATTTCTTCTGCTGTTACTAACATTATTTTACCTCCGAAAAAAATATTGGTGCGGCAAAGAATAACACGGGAATCCGTATATAATCCGCCCATTGAGAACAGTATAACACAAAAATATGTATTTAACAAACATTTTATGGTATGCTAAAATAAAAAATAATCCGCCGTTACCTATGCGGCACAAATAAGGAAGGAGTATTCGGAAATGAAGGTTTGCGAGCGTTTTTTGAAATATGTAAGGATTGCCTCCCAATCGGACGAGAAATCGGGGACGCATCCCAGTACAAAGGGGCAGTTTGACATGGCTGACTGCCTTGTAAAAGAGCTTAAGGAAATGGGAGCGGACAACGCGGGAGTTGACGGCAAATGCTATGTTTACGCGTCGCTTCCCGCCTCGCCCGGAATGGAGGGCAGGGAAAAGATCGGTCTTATCGCCCATATGGATACAGCTCCGGCGTTTTGCGGCGAGGGAGTAAACCCCAGACTTATAGAGAATTACGACGGAGGGGATATTGCGCTTGATTCCGATGGAAATATTGTTATGAAAACGGCGGTATTTCCCGAGCTTTTGAATTATAAGGGGCAGACGCTTGTCGTTACAGACGGCACGACGCTTCTGGGAGCGGACGACAAGTCGGGTATTGCAGAGATTATGACGGCATTGGAGCGCATTATAAATGAAAATATCCCTCATCCCGCAATCAGCGTCGCGTTTACGCCCGACGAGGAAATAGGTGAGGGCGCGGATTATTTTGATGTTGACGGCTTCGGCGCGGATTACGCCTACACCGTTGACGGAGGCGAACTCGGAGAGCTGGAATACGAGAATTTCAACGCGGCAGCGGCAGCCGTAACCGTAAACGGCAACTGCATCCATCCCGGCGAGGGAAAGAACCGTATGAAAAACGCGGTTCTTATGGCGATGGAATTTAATTCGATGCTTCCGCCCGCCGAGATTCCGGCGCATACCGAAGGGTATGAGGGCTTTTATCACATCACGGATATTGAGGGGAATGAAGAAAAAACGGTGCTCCGCTATATTATCCGCGACCATGACGGGGAGAGCTTTGAAGGAAGAAAGAAAACGGTTCAGAGGATTGCTGCTTTTCTCAACGAAAAATACGGAGCGGGCACGGTGGAGCTTGAACTTAAGGATTCTTACTACAATATGAAGGAAAAAATAATTCAGAGAATGGATATTGTGGAGCGTGCCAAAAAAGCTTTCCTTGACAACGGAGTTGAGCCGAAGGTTCAGCCGATAAGGGGAGGTACGGACGGAGCGAGGCTTTCATACATGGGACTGCCCTGTCCGAACCTTTCGACCGGAGGGCATAATTTTCACGGAAAATTTGAATATATTCCCGTTGAGTCGATGGAAAAGATGGTTGACATATTAACGGCGCTGATTACTGGGTAAACGGCTCCCGCCTCACATACGTTTTGAAAAGGAAGGTAATAAAATGGACGCGAAAATAATTTCGCTCCGTATGGAGCGTCAGTGTTTCATAAATAAAGCGGACGAAAGAGAATATACGGAATTATACCGTGACATTCAGCCGGGACAGAATGTGTACTGGAACGGCTTCGGCGAGCCTCCCACACTTTCGTTCCGCGCCGGTTTTGACGACATAGAATTTAATCGGAAACGTCAGCTTGAACGAGAGCTTATCAAAGGACGCTTCTCGGGCGGTAATCTCGGATGGATTGTTCCCGAGGATATGGAACTGTTTGCCGCCCTTTATTGTAAGCCTCTTACAAACCCCACGCCGGAGCAGTTGATGATTCTGGAGCTTATTGAAACCGCCGGTCCATTCAATATACAGCAGATTAAGGAAGAAACGGGAATGCTTGTAAAGCAGATTACGCCAATTCTTCATCGGCTGCAGGAGGCATTTCTGATTTATGAGGACCAGTATGACGGGGAATGGGATCGCGGCTGGTACAAATTTACGGAGATGTTCCCGGAGGTTAATATAAATCGTTATACCCGATTGGAAGCGCTTAAAATAGTGCTTTTGCGGTTCGCATACAGAATCGTATGGTTCGATACCGCAATGGCAAAGTCCTTCTATAAGATACCGGAAAAGGAAATCAAGCTGGCGGTCGGCGAACTGGCTGACGAAGGCATACTGACGGCATCGGATTCGGGTTATTTGCTGAGCAGCGACGCGAAGCTGCTTGAAAGCTATGAGCCTAAGGCTATGAGCTTCGTTTACGCCATTCACCGCAATGACTTTCTCTATAAGGCGCACGAGCATATTCTGAAAGAGTGGGCAAAAAAACTGACGGAAAGGCTTGAATACGACCATGAGCCTTTGCAGTACCTGTTGATTGACGGGGAATTTCACGGCGCTTCAGTCGGGCACTTCCGCAACGGTCCGTATGATTTGAACGATATAGTCTGCACTCTGCCTGACGCAGATGAGCGTAAGGATGAAATAGTTGAGGCGGTCCGCGCCGTAAATTTCGGCAAGATGCCTTTGCGGTTCATGGGTAAGGAATTATGATAAAACACTTATTCTGTAAGCCTGCGTCAAAAACAGCAAGCTTACAGAATATTAACTATAAAACCGTATAAGCTATACGGTTTCGGGCTCGGGATAATCCACGCCGAAGGTTTCAACCGTTACTTTGGAAAGCTTCTGCTCCTTCATGGGGCGGTCGTTCCAGTCGGTATCGACTTCGGCAATCTGATTGACAACGTCCATGCCTTTGGTGACCTTGCCGAAGGCGGCGTAGGATCCGTCAAGGTGGGGCGAGGTTTCATGCATAACAAAAAACTGCGAGCCTGCCGAATCGGGGTCCATGGAGCGCGCCATCGAAAGCACGCCGGGGGTATGCTTTAAATTATTGGTGAAGCCGTTGAGATTGAATTCACCCCTGATGGAGTAGTCGGGACCGCCCATACCCGTACCCTCGGGGTCGCCGCCCTGTATCATAAAGCCCTTTATCACGCGGTGAAAAATAAGCCCGTCATAAAAGCCCTTTTTGACAAGGCTGATAAAATTATTAACAGTGTTGGGGGCGATTTCGGGATAAAGCTCCGCCTCAAAAACGCCTCCGTCCGCCATTTCAAATGTTACGATAGGATTCTGTGCCATTGTTTTTGTCATCTCCTTAATTTGCGCTATAGTATTATCTTACCATAACCGGAGTTCAAGTCAATGTTAAATAGTATTATTTTTTTATTAAAAAAATATGAAGAGCCCGACGCGGACGCGCTTTTGCCTGCCGTACTTCTTGAAGGGCTTCCGGAATCGCCGGAGGGCGCGCTTGTCGTGACCGACGATGAGCGGACAATGCGGGAGGCAGAGGAGAGCGGCTTTGCGGTTGTCTTTTGTTCAAACGGTGAAAAGTATGTTGATGGGGCGGATTATGTTGTGGAGAGCGCGGCGGCTCTTGATTACGGATACGCGAATACCGCGTACTGCCGTATGAAGGGGCTTCCGCTTACGGTGCTTGAAACCCCGCGCACGGTAGTGCGGGAAACGTGCGCGGATGATTTGCCGGAGCTTTACGCGATTTATGACGACGACGCTGCGCGTGAATTCACGGAGCCGCTTATGGAATATGAGCGGGAAAAGAGCTTCATCGAAAGCTATATACATAATATGTACGGCTTCTGCGGCTTCGGACTTTGGTCCGTAACGGAGCGGGAAAGCGGCAAGCTCATCGGGCGCGCCGGAATAAGTATCCGGGAAATCGACGGGGAGAACAGAACGGAGTTAGGGTATCTCATTGCGCGGGAGTACAGGCGCAGAGGGTACGCCTTCGAGGTTTGCCGCGCGATAAAGGAATATGCTTTTGAAAGGCTTGGGACGGAAACTCTTTATATCGTCACAAGAGCGGATAATACGGCGTCCGTGAAAACGGCAGAAAAGCTGGGTTTTGGCAAACCCAGCCTCTCCGTTACAGATGGTTGTGAATATATGATATTTCAATGTAAAGAGTAAATTACTTCTTTACGATGAAATCAGCGTAAGCGTTCTCAAGACCGTGCTCGGTGGGGTCAAGTCCCTCGATTTCCTCGGAGGGTTTAACTCTGAGCCCGACAGTTTTCTTGATGAACAAAAATACGAGTATCATTGTGACCGCGGTCCAGCCTCCAACCGCTAATACGCCGAGCGCCTGAGTGCCGAGAAGTCTGAAGCCTCCGCCGTAGAAAAGTCCGAGCGCGTCATACTCACCCTTGCCGCAGGCGAAAAGACCTACGCAGAGCGTGCCGAACATACCGCAGGCTCCCTGTACGGCGACTGCGCCTACGGGGTCGTCAACCTTGGTCACATTGTCGTTGAACCATACCACGAACACTACCACCGCGCCCGCGAGGATACCGATTATCGTCGCGCCGAGAGCGTCAACACAGGCGCAGCCCGCGGTGACTGCCACAAGTCCCGCAAGCGAGCCGTTAAGACTCATAGAAACATCGGGCTTTCCGTTCTGTATCCATGTGATTACCATTACCGTTACTGTTGCAACCGCGGCTGAAATCGTTGTGGTCGCGAAAATCGAGGCGAGGTTTGAATTGCTTGTAGCCGCAGCGCCGTTGAAGCCGTACCAGCCGAACCACAGTATGAAGCAGCCGAGCGCGCCGAGTACGATATTGTGTCCGAGTATAGGACGGGGCTTTCCGTTTTCGTCATATTTGCCGATTCTCGGTCCGAGTATTTTCGCGCCGATAAATGCCGAGATGCCGCCCACCATATGTATGCAGCAGGAGCCCGCAAAATCGATAAAGCCTTTTTCGGCAAGCCAGCCGCCGGGGCCCCATGTCCAGTGAGCCTCAATCGGATAGATAACAAGGCTGATAATGAAGCTGTAAATGCAGTAGGATATGAACTTTGTTCTCTCCGCCATGGCGCCCGAAACAATCGTTGCGGCGGTTGCGCAAAACACGAGGTTGAATACGAAGCTGCCCCAGTCAATCGCGTCCGTTCCGAAATTAGCGGGATTTAACGGGAACTTGCTCCAGCCGATAAAGCCGCTTCCTTCCCCGCATAAAAACGAGTAGCCTACAAAAATAAAAGCCACAGTGCCCAGACAAAAGTCCATAAGGTTTTTCATAATGATGTTTCCGGCGTTTTTGGCTCTGGTGAAGCCCGCCTCAACCATTGCAAAGCCCGCCTGCATAAAAAACACCAGCGCGGCGCCCATCAGAAACCATACGCCGTCAGTACCGAATAATCCCATATTTTTTCCTCCTTTTCTTTTCCCTTAAATCAAGGAAAGCCGAAGCTTTTTTGACCTTATAAAATAAAAAAAGCGCTATGCCCGCAAGGGGTAAGCACTTCGTCGTGTCAATCGGCAATCTTTAATTTCAAATGTAATCTAGCACATTAAAATCCGATGTTATTGAAAAAATCGGAAATAAGTTCTTGACACCGCCGCCTCGCGATAATATTCTTAATAATATTAAGCGAACGGACAAAAAAGGTGAATTTATTATGGATTATCCCATGCTTCAACCCCAAATCGAATACAAAAGAGAGGGATATTCTTTTGAAAATAAGGAAGAGCCATGCCGTATTGCTGCGTATGCCTTTCCCCGCGCGGACAAAATTATGCTCCTTCCTGACGGCTGCGATGAGCTTATTATGGCGTGGGGAGCTTCTCGGAATTTCTGCGCGCGTCCCGATAAAACGGTGCGGACGGAACTTGAAGCTTTGCCTGACTGCCTCGGACTGTGCGGAATCCGCGTAGAGCCGGGCTGCGCGATAGATATTACCGACAGCGAAATCGAAAATATACAGGCGGCGCTGACCTCGGCGCAAAGCCCGTGTGAGGCTCGTGACATAATTTTGCGCGGTGTGCTTCCTTGCGTTAAGAAAAGACGGGTATCGGCAGTGTGGGAGGAGATGGCGGAAACCGTTTGCAAAACCCGCGGGAGAAGTACGGTTGCGTCGTTGGCGGAGCGGTTCGGCTATACCGTCAGGCATGTCAACAATCTTTTCAGGGATTGCGCGGGCTGCAGCCCCAAAACCTTCTGCAGATTCGTGCGATTTCAGAACGCGCTTCTTGAGATGATGAAGAATCCGGACGGAGAAAATTCGGAATTTATAGAGCGGTTGAGCTACGCCGACCAGGCGCATTTTCAGCGGGAGTTCAAGGAATTTGCCGGAATGACGCCGAGGGAATTTGTAAAAAGATATTTATTTCAAATATATTAGGAAAAAGTTGACATTTTGTTCGGTAATAGAATATACTATAAGTGAAAACAACGTAAACATTGAGGACAAGTAGGTAGACTGAATGAAAATATCAAAATCAAGAAAGATACGGATTTTTATTTTATCGCTTGTTTTGTTGCTGCCCGCCGTCCGTGTTGACGCGACGAGCGGAAACGTGTTCGTATTTTTACATAGTGAGGATTTTTTCCGGGAAACAGCAAAACGGTTGGCTTGTACTATAGAGATTTTAATGACAGAGGACATAATGTGTTGTTTGATGCCAGACCGACAGTTGTTTACGGTATGCAGCAGCATCTTAAAAATGCTGGGTCGCTCTACGTTTGCTGCCACGGCAGGGACGAGGGAAGTGTGCTTGTTATGGATATAGTAGGGACCAAAGATATTTTATTCAGGACCTCTGATGTGCCTGCAAATATGGATTGTAAGCTGGCTTATCTCGGCGCTTGCAGAAGTGCGCAAAACAATATTTCAACCGGGAAAAACCTTTGCGGCACCTTGGTAAGCAACGGCTACAAAGCTGTTGTAGGATATAATGCCGATGTTAGTCATTATTTAGCCATGGAGTTTGAGGAGAATTTTTTCTATTATTTAGGAGAGGGCAATAATGTTTATACCTCGATTGAAGAAACCATAGAATAATATTGGGGGATAATAATATGAGCAAAAAAACATTGAAAATTGTAATTTCGGCAGCAGTTGTTGTACTTGTTGCGGGAATATCCGTCGGAGTGGTTATGAAGCTTCGGGCTTCCGAAGGCTCTGCTTACCGTAATAAGGTATTGTCAAAGGAAACCATTGAACTGAACGGAGTAACGCTGTACTATGTTGAACCTGATGAGGAAACCTTGCGGCGTTATCCGGACAGTATCATATACAGGGATGATGACAAGCTGTATTATTATTTTGACGCGAATACGCAGGAACTTGATGTGATTGACAATAAGGCTTTGGATGATAAAGAATATACAAATCTGATGGCAGACAGTATAAAGCCATATTCCGATACCGAGGCGCTGTTTGCGGACGCTAAGGAGCGGCTCGGTAAGTGGTATGACGGAGACTTAGAGAAATTCGAGTGGGAGAGCAAGACCGATGATTTAGGAGATACATCATTTGAGGTATGTCAGGCTTTAAACGATGAGTTTTCCGTATTTCTTGCGGAAGCAACTTATGATATGGACGGCGATTTCAGATATGCTGTTTTTAGTTTCGGTGCGGAGGTCAATCTTAATAAGAAATACAATTTTCTCTCTAAAGAGGAAGCAATAGAAAAGGCGAAGGCTTTTCTTGAAGAGGAATATAATGAAACGGATTGGAAGGAAATTACCACATATGATGGCACGAGTGCTGAACGGCTCTATTGGGGAGTCGAGCTTAAAAAGAACACTTCAATTGTTGCGGGCTACACGGTCGGAGTGGATTTGCTGACCGGAGAGGTATGGTTTATTGATACATTCAGATAGGGCGTTAAGTTTTGACGGTATAATCTAGGATTCAACCAGATAGAGCATGATAAATCTAATACGGCAAAAAGAGGGACGGCGCCGTCCCTCTTTTTTTACGCTGAAAAATATGCGGTTTTTAAAGCGCCTCGGCGCCTCTCTCTCCGGTGCGGACTCTTATAGCGTCCTCGACATTGTAGACGAAAATTTTGCCGTCGCCGATATTTCCGGTTGAAATTTCCTTGGTTACAAGCTCGATAATCTGCTCGGCGGTTTCGTCGGAAACGACTGTTTCGACCTTGACCTTGGGGAGAAGGTTTACAAAATATTCGTTGCCCCTGTAAATTCTTTTGAAGCCCTTCTGAGCACCGTAGCCCATGATGTTCGTAATCATGATGCCGTTTGCCTCGTTTTCATCGAGAATCTGCTTCAACTCGTCCAACTTCTCGGGCTTGATGATGATTTCCAGTTTCTTCACGGTAATGCCTCCTTGTATTATAAAGTGAGCCAATAATCATATATTCTTTGGTTGTTCTAATTTTAGCATAAGCAGGGCGGGAAATAAACAGGAAGATTGCGTTTTGGAGAATTTCATATGATGTTAAACAGAATGCTGCGCTTGGGGCGGCGGGAGGGTTGCCGGACTTAATTTTTTTAAGATTTCCGCAACGCGGGCTGCATAAAAAAGGCTCTGCCGTGCTGCGGGCAAAGCCTTTTTTGTATTGTGAGCTATTTTATCAGCGATGAGACCGCATTGAATATTTCTTCTTCCGACAGACCGTGGAAGTTAATTTCAAAAAATACGTTGTTATATGAGAACTCCGTATAAATGTTCCCGTCGCCGAAGTCCGTAAAAAATACGTTTTCACCGTTTATAAGGGTTGGCTCAAGCGGTTCTTCGAAAACAACAACGATGCATGAAAGGGGTTTATGCCCCTTGTCGCCCTTGACCTCGACACTGCGGTTTGAATCGGAGGAGCGGTAGTTCAGTGTAAAGGTGCTGTAATAAATTTCACCGATTCCGTTGTTTTTCCTGTAAATGCCGTTTCTGCCGCTTGCTTCATTCAAATCGGCGGGCAGTTCGGGGAAAATGTTTGCTCCGTAATATTCGACTGCCTCCTGCCTGGAAAACTCGATAAAATCCTCCGGCGCAATATAAATATCCGGCGATGCCGAAGCAGGGGCGCCGCCCTCAATTTTATTTATTTTGATTACTGACTGCCTGCCGTTTGACGCGTCGGTCTGCGTGTTATCGGGTTTTGCGTCGGTATTTTGCAGTAAGCCGCTCTTGAAAACGCCGAAGCCCGCCGCCGCTGCAAGGCACAGGCAGGCAATAAACGAGCCTGCTTTAATCGCGTTTTTTTTCCTGCGTCTCTGCGCCGCGTTATATTCGTCTCTGCGGCGGAATACGTTATTGGTTACATCGTAGTGATTCTTCATAATGTTAAGTCCTCCTTTTCGATTTCTGATTTGAGAGAGAGCTTTGCCCGGTGTATGAGATGCTCCACGCTGTTGACGGATTTTTTCATTATACGCGCGATTTCGGGCGTACTTAAATCCTCAAAATAGGCGAGCCATAGAGCCTGACGGTATTCGGTCTTCATGGACTGCATTGAGCGGTGAAGAATGATTTTCTGTTCTTCCCGAAGAAAGCTCTGTTCAAGTTCTTTGTCGTCCGAAAGCGTTTCCGTGAAATCGTCTATCGGAACGGTGCCGCGCTTTTTTTCACGCCGCAGATAATCGAGCGCGACGTTTCTGCCGACGGCATACAGGAATGTTTTGAACGAGGATTTACCGGAAAATCTAGGTTTTTTGGTAACCAGTTTTACAAAGGTGTCCTCAGCCAGTTCCTCCGCGGTATCAAAATTGCGCACATATTCGTTGAGATAAAGAACAAGCCCGTCATAATACCCGTCTATTATTTCGGCAAAGCCGTTGTCGTCACCGTCAAGAAAACGGCGGTAGCTACTTGCACCGTTGTTCATCGGTCCGCTCCTTTCACTGTTAATCGGTATACCCAAAGGGTGTTTTGTTTTTGTCCCCTTCACTTATTAGACGGATATTAATACCGGATTCCGCCGCAGAAAACAGAAATATTTTTATATAATGTATATAGACGGAATCAAAAAAGTCAACAGGAAAAATTGTGTATTGCAAAATGCCGTATTTTGTGTATAATGATGATTGTGTGAAGCGGGTTTGATTTGATTTTAACTTTTTTATAAAAAGCGCTTGACTTTGTTTTGAAAGTAGTATATAATCACTTTGTTGTTTAAGAGGTTACTCCTCAGAACTGATATGATGGGCTATCGCCAAATGGTAAGGCACTGGACTCTGACTCCAGCATCTACAGGTTCGAGTCCTGTTAGCCCAGCTCGCACCACATTGAGTGGTGCATTTTTATGCTCACAATTATTTCATTATTTATGGAGAGTTATCGAAGTGGTCATAACGAGCCGCACTCGAAATGCGGTTGTCCTTTTTTGGGCACGTGGGTTCGAATCCCACACTCTCCGTTGAGCTTTGGCACACAACAGAATATCGGTTGTGTGCTTTGTTTTGATATAATCGGAAAAAGAAACAGAGGTGTTGGCAATGTACAATATGGACGCTCAGGTGCGTTACAGCGAGGTGGATTCCGACGGGATTATTACGCTTGACGCTATCGTGAATTATTTGCAGGACTGTGTGATGCTCCATTCGGAGTCTGTCGGACGCGGAGTTCTCAATATAGATAAAAACGAGGGCTTCTGGCTTATGGCGTCGTGGCAGGTTGATATAATCAGGGCGCCGCGCTATCATGAGATAATAAGAGTGGCTACCAATCCTTATGAATTTAAGGGCGTTTTCGGCGGGCGCAACGTGCAGATTTTTGACGCCGGGGGCGAACAGCTTGTGAGAGCGAATTCGATGTGGGTATATATTGATGCCGCCACCAGAGCGCCCGCGCGCGTTCCGAAGCATGAGGCGGAGGCGTACACTCATTTTTCCGATAAAATTGATATGGAATATATGCGGCGTAAAATAACTCTTCCCGACGGAATGACCGAGTGCGTGCCGATTCCCGTAACGCCTGACAGAATAGACACAAACGGTCATGTGAACAACTGTGAGTATGTGCGGGTGGCAATGGAGGCGGCAAAGTTTTACGGGCTGCCGAGAGTTCTGAGAGTCGAGTACAAGCAGGCGGCGGTAGTGGGAGACGATTTCTGTCCGGAGATGTATCGGGACGAAAAACACTGTGTCGTTGAAATTCACGGCAGGGACAAAACGCCGTTCGCGGTGGTGGAATTTATTTTTTAAGGAAAGTCCCGTTCGGCACGAATGCCTCGCGGGAATGTTAAGGAAAGTCCCGTTCGGCGCATTGGCGCCTCGCGGGAATGTTAGTGAGGATAAAATGATTGAATTAGGTAAGGTTCAGCCTTTGATGGTTGTGAAAAAGACCGATTTCGGTGTGTATCTCGGTACGGAGGAGGAGAGGGTTCTTCTTCCCGCAAAGTATGTGGACGAAGACGTGGAAATCGGGGATTCGCTTACCGTGTTTGTGTACAGGGACTCAAAGGACAGGCTGATTGCCACTACAAGGGAGCCTCTTATCAGGCTCGGGGAGGTCAGGACGCTTACGGTGAAGGAGGTTACGCAAATCGGGGCTTTCATGGACTGGGGGCTTGAGAAGGACTTGTTTTTGCCGTTCAGGGAGCAGACAAGCGCCGTCAAGGCGGGCAAAAGCTATCCGGTGGCTCTCTATACGGACAAAAGCGGACGGCTTTGCGCGACGACAAAAATATATAAATATCTGGGCATTACCGACGCCTACAAGGCGGGAGATAACGTAAAGGGAGTGGCTTACGAGCATATCGAAAAATTCGGAATGTTCGTCGCGGTTGACGGACTGTATCAGGGGCTTATTCCCCGTAAGGCTCTGTACGGCAGGATTAATGTCGGCGACGAGATAAGCGCCACGGTGTCGAGAGTGATGCCGGACGGCAGACTTGAGCTTGCGCTGCGGGCTCCGGCGTATTTGCAGATAAACGATGATGCGGACGCGATAATGGAGGAGCTTAAGAAAAATGACGGGCGGCTTCCGATAAACGACAAGTCCGAGCCGGAGCTTATAAAGGAGAGGCTCGAGATGAGCAAGGCGGCTTTCAAGCGTGCCTGCGGGCATCTTTTAAAGGAAGGACTTATAAGGATAACCGATTCGGGAATTGAAATACCATGAGGGTATACCATTATGCGTTGAAAAACAGCACAATAACATTGAAAGGAGTTAAATTATGCAGAGAGTAATCAGCACGGATAAGGCGCCGGGAGCAATCGGACCTTATTCACAGGCAATCGAGGCGGGAGGATTTATTTTTACGTCGGGTGTAATTCCCGTGAATCCGCAGACAGGAGAAATCAAGGAGAGTATAGAGGAGCAGGCAAGACAGGCATTTACGAATCTTACCAATCTTATTGAGGCTTCTGGCGCGGAGGTTTCGCAGGTTGTCAAGACCACGGTATTTATAAAGGAAATGGACGATTTTGCGAAAATAAACGAGATTTACGCGGAATTTTTCAAGGAGCCGTTTCCGGCAAGGTCATGTGTGGAGGTTGCGAGACTTCCGAAGGACGTTAAGCTTGAAATTGAAGCGGTGGTAGCGCTGTAAAAATAGAAAGCAGCCGTATGCGGCATTGCCGCGCGGCTGCTTTTTGTTATAAGGACTATACGGAGACGTCTATGTTGCCTCCGATATGGGGCGTTACAGACATCTCAAGCATCTTCCTCATTCCGTCGCCCATTTCACGCATGTCATCAAGGCCCATTGAGAGAACCCTGGTGGCAACTTCGTCATTTACCATTGAAATCATGGAAAGCGACGGGGTTATTGCTCCGATATCCATAAGAACATCTCTCCTTTCGTTTATTCCTTATTTAACCATTCTACAATATATATCTTGATTTCACAAGCAAAACTTAACATGCATACCGTGAATTTTGTGTAAAAAAATGCGCATATTAGAAATGTATATGACGAAACGCAAGAAATTCTTAAAGAGGTGCTTTTGCTATGAAAAAATATCTCAGGTATCCTGCTATTGTGCTTGGCGCGGTGGTTATGGGCTTTGCCGTAAAATGCATATATAATCCGGGAAATATTGTCACGGGAGGCTTCGCGGGCTTTGCGATAATCGCCCAGCGTGTGTGGGGACTGCCGCTCTGGGTCGCGAACCTTTCGCTGAATCTGCCGCTTTTTATAGCTACTTTTATAATTCTGGGCAAAAAGGTGGTCGCGAGGTCGTTTCTGGCGACTGCCGTTTACACGGCGACGATGGCGCTCGCGCCCGATTACGGTCCGTTTGCGGGCGATATGTTCCTGTCATGCCTGACGGGAGGGCTGATGATGGGAGCGGGAATAGGGCTTGTGCTTGCCTCGGATGCCACCTCGGGCGGCGTTGACATGCTCTCGATGCTTATATATAATTATACGCACAAAATAAAAATCCAGTGGATTATGTTCATTGTGGACGCCGTTATTATCGGAATAGGAATCGCGGTATTCGGCATTGTGAGCGCGGTGTACGCCGTACTTTCGGTGCTTATTTTGAGCTTTATTTCGGGAAAAATAATAGACGGCGGCGATTTCTCGAGAGCGGCAATTATAATAAGCGGGCACAAGGATGAAATATCGTCGAGAATTATTAAGGAAATAGGACGGGGAGTTACTGGAATAGAGGGAAAAGGAATGTATTCGGGAAGGCACGGGCTTTTGCTGTTCTGTGTCGCGTCGCGGCATGAAATGACGAAAATCCGCGATATAGTTTACGAGGTCGATAAAAACGCATTCATGACCGTTGCGAATGTGTCCGAGGTGTTTGGAGAGGGCTTTGTGAAAAAATAACATTAAACCTTGGGTTTTTTGTGGAAATTGTCCAAAAATATTCCGATATTTTAAAATCATATGCAACTTGCTCAAATTGAAAAATTTTTTTTTGTTAATTTACAATATGGCGTAAATTCCTTGTAGAGAGTATTATTAGATAAGTAATAAATAAGTACTATATACTTAATTTACAGGAGGCAAGTTATGGCAAGTTTATCACTTAAAAATATCTGCAAGGTATATCCCAACGGTTTCGTTGCCGTTAAGGATTTCAACCTTGAAGTACAGGACAAAGAGTTCATCATTTTCGTAGGCCCTTCGGGATGCGGAAAGTCAACCACCCTTCGTATGGTTGCTGGACTTGAGGAGATTTCCTCCGGTGAGCTCTGGATCGGCGACAAGCTGGTTAACGATGTAGAGCCTAAGGACAGGGATATCGCCATGGTATTCCAGAACTACGCTCTCTATCCTCATATGACAGTATATGACAATATGGCATTCGGTCTTAAGCTCCGCAAGGTGCCTAAGGCAGAGATTGACAAATTAGTGCATGAGGCAGCAAAGATTCTCGGTATCGAGCAGCTCCTTGACCGTAAGCCGAAGGCTCTTTCCGGCGGTCAGAGACAGCGTGTTGCCATGGGTCGTGCAATTGTTCGTAATCCTAAGGTATTCCTTATGGATGAGCCTCTCTCCAACCTGGATGCAAAGCTCCGTGTACAGATGCGTATCGAGATTCAGAAGCTTCACCAGAGACTTCAGGCAACAATTATCTACGTAACGCATGACCAGACAGAGGCTATGACGCTTGGTACAAGAATCGTAGTTCTTAAGGACGGTATCATTCAGCAGGTAGATACACCTCAGAACCTTTACGACAAGCCCAACAATATTTTCGTTGCCGGATTCATCGGATCACCTCAGATGAACCTTGTTGACGCTAAGGTTGTTCAGTCAGGCAATGATATTGTTCTTATGTTCGGCAGCAACTCTGTTAAGCTTCCTGAAGGAAAGGCTAAGAAGCTTATCGACGCAGGCTATGTAGACAAGACCGTTGTTATGGGTATCCGTCCCGAGGATTTGAAGGACACCCAGATTGAGATTGAGGGAAATCCCGACAGCGTAATCGAAGTAAATATCAAGGTTTACGAGCTTCTCGGAGCCGAGGTATTCCTGTATTTCGATATCGATCAGGTAAGCTGCACGGCGAGAGTTAATCCCCGTACAACCGCAAAGGTCGGAGACACGATCAAGCTCGCTCTTGATATGTCAAAGCTTCATGTTTTCGATAAAGAGACAGAGCAGGTTATCCTTCATTAATTTGAATAGTGATTTGAGCTTTACGGGGCAGGATTTAATCCTGCCCCGTTTTTGTATGCTTGGGAATGCCTTATTTAAAAAAGTGTTTGGAGATGGTTGACTTACCTGATTATACAGACTATAATGATAATAAATATGATTATATTAAAAGGCTAGTCATGATATAGGTGTGCTTTATGATACAATAGACACTCTTCAAGTATACCATTATACGCTGAAAAACAGCTCAATTACATTGAAAGGGGCAGTGTAAAATGAAGGATGGTAAAATGATATGGACATCGGATAATCATATGGCTGTTTCTACCGCGCATATCGGACAGACGAGTTATTATGCGGTTGAAGTTGACGGCAAAAAATGTATTATGGAGTATGCCCCGTATGTCGGACAGTGAATGGGAACGGCTCATTATGAAATTTTTTCGGTTGATATGAACGGAAAGGAAGAGACGGTTGACAAGGGCGTCGTGGGTTTTATTCTTATGAAAAAAGTAACGGCGAGAGCTGTTTTCCTGTCGATGATATGATTGGCTTTGCCCGAAAAACAGAGGGATATATTGACAGCGGAAAACTGCTTGTTTCAACGGTCAACGGGTTTTTTGAGTACGACAATGCCGATGATAAGGATAATGCGCTTTTCCAGTATCTTAAATACATATATCCCTGGGTATATGAACAGGCTGAATCGCAGAGCCTTGATTTAAGCCAATATGGTTCATTGGAAGAGATGTTGATAAAGCTTGAGCAGGGGCTGCGGGTTGTATCGGAAGATTGGGACGCTCAGATAGATATTATGGAAAGTCGGATTGATGATTTGTATAGAGAATAGAAAAGGAAAATAAGATGAAGAGAAAAATAATAGGTATCGCCATAATACTTTTATGGATTTTAAGCAGAAGTGTGAAATCGTACAGCGCGGGAGATGCTGATTTACAGGAACTGGCAGCGCCAAGCGTCGTTTATAATAATGCGGCAGACTGGTAC
>JAAVHB010000090.1 GCA_014799955.1 Butyrivibrio sp.
CCGCAGAGTCTATAATTTTTGTTTTGTGCTATTATCATATTACATCCATGATTGGATTTCGTCAATATCCTATCATTATGATTTCGTTTTTTCATCAAAAAAACACTCAGCATATTTCCTCACCACCCTCTCCAGCTTTTTCCCAAGCGGCTTTGCAAGCGCGAGCAGAAAAACCACGTTCGATACCGCGTAAATCACAGTGTATGGCGCGGCGGAGGCAATAACGATGAAATAAAAAGACCACGACCAGCCGCCCACCGTCCACACGGTAGTGTATATATCCATTATCAGGGAAAACAAAACTCCCGCGGCAACTCCGTAAATCATCAGAATCAGCCTGTCACGCTTAAGGGGCGTGGAGAAAATTCCCGCCAGAATTCCGATAAGCCCCCATACAAGCATCTGAAACGGCGTCCACGGCCCCTGTCCGAAATAGAAATTCGACACGAGCGCCGTCAGCGCGCCGCAGAAAAAGCCCGCCTCACTGCCGAGATACATTCCCGCAAGCACAATAATCGCCGTCACCGGCTTGAAGCCCGGAAATGGCGCGAAAATAATACGCCCCGCCACCGACATGGCAGTCATAACTGCCATGAGCACAAGACTGTGAACGCCGGTTTTCTTTTTTTCATATATGATAAAAAGCAAAAAGCACACGGCGGTAACCGCCGTCACCAGTATGAACGCAATGGTTTTCATTCGCCTCTCCCGTAAATTCTCGCCCTTGCGGTGGTATAAAAAATATTGCCGTTACAGAATTCCTCGGGCGTTCCCGCAAACGCAAGCTCTCCCGCGAACAGTAATGCCATTTTGTCGGCAGTTTCCGCCGCAAACTCAATATCGTGCGTGACAAGTAAAACCGCCATGCCGCCCGACTTAAGCTCTTGCAGACGTTTCGCCAGACGCTCCTTCTCCGAAGCGTCAAGCCCCTTGGTAGGCTCGTCAAGTATCAGCAGCTTTGGATTTTTTGCAAGCACAATTTCCAACGCCAGAAGCTGCTGCTCTCCGCCGCTCAAATCGTACGGATGCCGTCCCGCAAAGCGCCCCGTTCCATCATCGGAGGTGAAATGACAGGTCACGTCCTGAAAGAGCATCGCCGAATCCTGTCCCGCGCGCTTCACCCTGTGCCCGTCGATTTTCACGCTTCCCGAATATGGCTTAAGGCTGCCCGCCGCCAGCTGCGCAAGAGTGGTTTTTCCGGAACCGTTTTCGCCGCAAAGCGAAAGGATTTCGCCGCTTTTCACGGTGAGATTCACGTCCGACAGTACGGGAGGAAGATTTTTTACATATGAAAAAGTTAGATTCTTAATCTCAAGCATATCCGGTGCGTCCGGGGGAATCTGTCGGCGGTCTGTAATCTCTTCAGAGGCTCCCTCTCCCCTTGACGCATATATCCGCTTTGCCTCCCTGACCGTGAGCGGAATCGGATTTTCGTCAGCGAATAATTTTGCGGGGGACGGCAGAAATGCTTTCCTTTGTATATCTCCGGCAAGATAGCCCGACGCTTCATTTGGCGGCATACAGCGGATATTTTCACCGTCCGCCCATATTATCCTGTCCGCATCCGCAAAAAGCCTGTCCGGTCTGTGCTCCGCAATCACCACGGTTATCCCGAGCTCTCTGTTCATGCTGCGCACGAGGTCGATTACCCTGTCAGCCATAACGGGGTCAAGCATTGCCGTCGGCTCGTCCAGAAGCAGCACGTCGGGCGCCGTCGCCATCACCGACGCAATCGTTAAAAGCTGCTTTTCTCCGCCGGAGAGCGAGGAGGTTTCACGGGTAATCCATTTGCTTATGCCGAAATAGCCCGCGGTCTCGGCAACCCTCCGTCTGACCTCGTCCCGGCTTTTTCCCTGATTGGCAAGTCCGAAGGCAAGCTCGTCGTAAACCCTGTCGTTTACTATCTGGCTGTCGGGATTCTGCATCACAAATCCGGCGCGGCTTCCCAAAAGCTTTTGCATACGCTTAAGCAGAGTGGTTTTGCCGCCTCCGGTGGGTCCGCATATATACGCGAGCTCTCCCGCTTTGATATTTATTTTTTCAAGCTGAATAATGTCCATTTAAGCCGCTCCTTTCCCTCGTATATAATCGGCAGCGCGCAGTCAAGCGCCGTAAACGCCGTCCTTAGCGGAATCGGCAGAAAATACATTCCCTGCAAAATAATTATAAAGGCGAGCATAAGCGCGTCCTCCGTCCTGAATCGGTATGGAGAGTATCTTTTTTTGCCGGACGAATAACCCCTTAACTCCATGGATTCGGCGGTCTGCATACTATTTTCCAGCGCCCATGTAAAAACTGCCGACATAAAGCGAATATAGTCCGCCGGAGTGCTTCCCGTCTCCTTTTCGGAATTAATATCCGACGCCTTCTTCACCTTTTTAAATCGCGCGGTGTACTCGGGGACAAGACGTAAAACCATCGACACGGTAAGTCCGAGCTTCGGCAGCTTACCCATCAGCGCGATTATTTTTTCACTCGTCATTATATCGGAAAAGCTTGCAAACCACACAAGCACCGCCGAAAGCATAAGTCCTGTCAGCGCGCCGTAGCGCACGGCTTCAAGGGTTATCGCCCTGCCGTTTATAAAAAAAAGCTCCGTCACTCCGTTATGCGATACCAGCGCGTTGATTAACGCCATTGCGGGAACCGCCGCCGCGCTTAAGGCAAACTGCCCCGAAGGAAATCTATGTTTTACGGCGGCAAGCCAGAGCATTCCCGCAAGCCACGATACAAGCACGGAATACAAGCTTCCCACAAACATTGCCGGAACTATCGCCGATAAATAATACGCCATAAGCACTGCCGGGTGGAAACCGTCAAAATGTCTCATTACGAACCGCCCTCCTTTTGTCCGTCCTTTGTGTATATCCATTCAACATAATCGCCCTCGGACAGAATACAGGAGGCGCAGGATTTGTCGGGGTACTCGCCGTTTACGCGGTAAGTCCAGCCTGAGAGGCTTCCGTAATCAAACTCCGAAAGACCGCCGATTCCCCGCACATAAATATTGCCGAGCATTGCGTTTCCGCCGTAATCAAGATTTATTCTCTCCGCGGCAAGCGCACGTTTAAGCTGCCCGAACGCCGTTTCTCCCGGCTCCGTCTTTATTTCCCGCCGTGAAAGTATCTCCCCGTCACAGCCCGTGACCGAAATATAGGTACTTACCTCACCTTCGGAATAAGATGCAGCGTAATGCTCGTCCCTTGTTTCGATGCGCGAAAACGCTGTAACCGCAATAAGCAGAACAGCCGGAAGAATAATCCAAAGCGCCTTGAATTTGTTAAGCCTGCGCCTTGCAAGCATGACGGCAAGGGCAACCAGCGCGCCCAAAACTGTAACGCAGATAATCACGGTTTTTATCAACGCTCCCGTAATTTTGACAGAAAAATCACCGTCCGCGGAAGGCTTTGACGGAGCGGATTCGGTTTCGGTTTCAGTTTCCGTCCTGCTCTCCGTTTCGTTTTCGCTCAAGGTCGGCGCTTCCTCACCCGCGCCGCCGTTATTTTTAAAATCATATATAAAGCCGCCGCCCTCAAGGTATCTGTTCAGGCAAACAGCCGCCGCGAGAACCTGCGCCGTAGCCATCCCGTTTACCATTCCTCCCTTTGTATGGGAAAAACCGCCGTCTTCACATTCATATTCGCAGAGCGCGTCCCATATTGTCACGGAATTTTTTATGAAGCGCTCGTCATTTGCGTAATCTATATCCAAAGCGCAGAGCGCCATAAGCACCTGCGCAGAGCTTTCCGAGTTTTCGGTTCCGTAGCTTGCGAAACCGCCGTCGTCCTTTTGCAGTTCGGACAGTCTTAAAAGCGCCCGCTCTATTTCGTCGCCGTACTCGTTTTTATAGGGCGCCAAAGCCTGCAGCGCCATCGCCGTAACATCCGTGTCCGAGTACTGCCCGTTTAAAACAAACCCCCCGTCCGGAAGCTGCATTTTCACAAGCTCCGATGCAAGTAAAAGCCGCTCGGAGCGCGGAATATAATCGCCGCTGTCGGCAAGAATAAGCCCGTATATATTGCTCATTATTCCGCCCTGTCCCGTATATTCCCGAATTGCATTTATTATCCATTCCCTGTCGGTTCCGATCGCTGATTTTGCCAGGGCAATCCGCTGGTAATCCACCGGCTTGAGCGTGCCGTTTTCTTCCAGATATTCATCCAACGCTCTGTCGTATTCTCCGAAATCAAGCTCGGGCTTCCACTGTGTCAGACATATAAAAAGCCACTCCGTGCCCTCCCCCGCATAAGGAACAAGACCGGCACTCAGATATTCTTCGTAATCCGAGGCGCCAGCCTGCTCCATTTCATATTTCCATATTTTATCCGCCGCCTGCTCTGCCTCCCGCGAAGCAGCGGCAGCCGTTTCCCGCGCGGACACAAAATCCGGCGAAAAAACGGCTCCGAATACGGCTGACAGCCGGAAAAAGACCGCCGCCGCGAAAGCCAAAACTGCCGCTTTATTTTGCATAGCTTTCCTTTTTACATACCGCAGTCGTAAATACAGCCAAAGCCGCCGCGCATATTACGGCTGCTGCCGCTGATGCGTGGGAAGCTCCGGTAGGAACGTCTTTTTTAACCGTAACGGTATAATCCTTCGCGCTTCTGAGCACGAGAGGAAGTCCGCTTTCGTCATATTTGCTGTACTCAAGCCTGTGCTCACCTCCGGTAAGCAGTTCCTCATCAATCTTAACCGCGCCGTTTTCGTCCGTCCTGTACTCCTTGAACTCTGTTTCACTTGTGTACCACTTCACAATCATATCCGATACGGGATTAATAACCGTCGAGGGATTGTAGTTTTCGTCGTAAACGGTATCCCTGCTTGTAAAGCTTATTATGCCCTCATCGAGCTTTTCCAAATCAGCCTCGGGAAACTGGAAGCCCACTCCGAACGGGTCCGCGTAATAAAGCACGACGCTGTCCCCGTCCTTTACTTCAACGGAGCTCATTCCCACTCCCGGGTCCTCACCGTTTACGGTAAATAGCCATCCTTCATATCCTCCGAAGGCTGCCGCCGCCTCGCCGTTTACAGCCGAAATATACGCGCCGTATTCCGACTCGACGACGGTAATCTCAAAATCCTCCGACGCTTCGTCCGCCTCCTTAAAAAATCCGTCAAGAGTAGTCGCTCCCGTCTTAAACTCACCGTCGCAGACATTCCCTTCGATTCCCTCGATTCTGAGGTTCACGGTCTTGTCCCCGTCTTCGGCAAACGCCGTTACGCAAAGACACCCCACCGTTAATACTGCCGCCGCAGCAAATGCGGCTGCTTTTTTACTGCTTCTTTTCATGCTTTTTTCTCCTTTGCAATTAATTAAATCTAGTAGGGAAGATTTTTCTCCTACTCGCCGCGCGGGGCGCGCGCTGCAAAGCAGCAAACTACCTTGCGCGCCCCTGCGCAATATAAAAGCACCCGCGCGGTACGCAGATGCCCTCATCAAACGGACAAGAAAGCGCAATGCCTCCCCGTCTGTCAATAAGGCTTTGCTTTTCCCTGCCCAAAAGTAAGTCCTTGCTCACAAATACGGCGAGCGATCTGACTTGCGGCGTGCGCCGCTCACAGTTATGGCTGTAGCTTTGGATTTGCACCAAATTCTCTCCTCAATTTACGGCTGTAAGCCGAAAATTTTCTCCGTATTGCGTTTTAATTTTATATTTATACTAAGCTCGTAAAATCCTCGCTAAGTATCCGTATTAAACAGTCCGCTTCGCCCGATGATTCCGGCAATCTCAGCCAGTTCCCCGGCGGGCTTTACAAGCGCGAAGCGTATGTACCCTTCTCCCATCGGACCGAACGCCGTTCCCGGGGTTCCGATTACTCCCGCCCTGTCCATAAGAGCCTCACAGAAGGACTGCGAGGTGTAGCCGTCGGGAACCGGAAGCCACACGAACATCGTACCCTGCGAATCAGGCACGTTCCAGCCTATATTGCGGAGCGCTCCCAAAAAAACGTCGCGCCTGCGCTGATACTCCGCGCACTGAGCCTTAACGCTGTCCCTGGGACCCTTTAGCGCGGCGACCGCCGCCTTCTGAACCGGATACGGTATTCCGAAATCGTACTGGCTCCTTAGAAGCTTAAGCGCGTCCACAATGGATTTGTTTCCCACACAGAAGGAAATCCGAAAGCCCGTGACATTGTAGGATTTGGAGAGGGAGAAAAACTCCACGCCGACCTCCTTTGCTCCGGGCAGCGACAGGAACGAAAAGCCCTCCCTGCCGTCAAAAATTATATCCGAATAAGCGTTGTCGTTTATAATAAAAAATCCGTATTTGCGGGCGTATGAAATCATTTTCTCATACATACTCTTCGGTGCCGCCGCTCCTACCGGATTAGACGGATATGACAGAACAATGTATTTTGTTCTTCGAAGAAGCTCCTCCGGTATGTCCTCGATTACGGGAAGAAAGCCGTTTTCCTTAAGTAACGGATAATAGCTTACGTCCGCTCCGCCGAGATATGAGCCCGCCTCAAAAATAGGATAGCCCGGGTCTGGAAGAAGCACCGTATCTCCCGGATTGCACATCGCCATGCCGAGATGACCCATTCCCTCCTGAGTTCCGTGTACGCCCGTCACCTCGTCGGCGCTTATAACCGTATCATAGCGGTCCTTATAATAATCAACAACCGCCTGAAGCATTTCGTCCGTATCGACGAGCGAATACTTATAATTTTCCGTATCTTTTACGGCTTCGGAAACCGCGTCCATAATATGCTTCGGTGGCTTAAAATCCGGAGTTCCGACCGAAAGATTATATATCCGCCGTCCCGCTTTGGCAAGCTCTGCCTTCTTCTCGTCAAGCGCGGCAAAAATACCCGTCGTAAAATGATTAAGCCTTTCGGCACATTTGTACTCCATGGACTGATTCCTCCCGATACATCAGTGATTTTACATCAGGAGCCCGTCAATTGTCAACCTTGCTTTCATTTGCCTCATGTCCGCGGCATATTTTGCGGTAAATAAGAATACCCGCGGCGCTGACAGCGAGAGTTACCGCGAAAACCACGGCGGCAAAGGTGTATTTTTTCATGCCGAGGGCGTCGCCGCCTATCGTTGAGGTCACGATTGAGGGAATTCTTGCCACGAGGCTGATTAAAAGCCACTTTGACATTTTCATATCGGTAAGCCCGACAAAATAATTGAGCAAATCTTTGGGAGTTCCCGGTATAAGAAAAAGTATGAATATCCAGAAATCACGCTTCGGCGAGCTTTTCAGGAATTTCAGCGAATCCGTTTTTTCTTTTGAAAAAAACACTTCCACTGCCTTCA
>JAAVHB010000091.1 GCA_014799955.1 Butyrivibrio sp.
ACAAGATGAAGAGACGTATTATCGAAAGAGAAGGACGTAACATCCATACCCTTGAGACGATGACCGGCGTGGACCTGATTATCGACGACACACCTGAGGCAGTAGTTTTATCGGGATTTGATCCTGTCAGGAGAGAGGTTGCAAGAATCGCTCTTGAAAAATTGATTATTGACGGAAGAATTCATCCGGCAAGAATTGAAGAAATGGTAGAAAAGGCTCAGAAGGAAGTTGAGACGATGATCAGGGAGGAAGGCGAATCCGCCACTCTCGAGGTCGGAGTTCACGGAATACATCCGGAGCTTGTAAGACTTCTCGGTAAGATGAAGTTCAGGACAAGCTATGGGCAGAACGTTTTAAAGCATTCAATTGAAGTATCTTTGCTTTGCGGGCTTTTGGCTTCCGAAATCGGGCTTGATGTAAGAATCGCCAAAAGAGCCGGGCTTTTGCATGATATCGGAAAATCAATCGATCATGAGGTTGAAGGCTCTCATGTTCAGATTGGTGCGGATTTATGTAGAAAATACAAGGAATCAGCAGTTGTTGTAAATGCAGTTGAAGCGCACCACGGCGATGTTGAACCGCATTCTCTTATTGCGTGTATAGTTCAGGCGGCTGATGCAATATCGGCGGCAAGACCGGGCGCAAGAAAGGAAAATCTTGAAACTTACACAAACAGATTAAAACAGTTAGAAGATATTACGAACGAGTTTAAGGGCGTGGAGAAATCCTACGCAATTCAGGCAGGACGTGAGATTCGTATTATGGTAGTTCCTGAAATTATCAACGATGCAGATATGATTTTGCTCGCAAGGGATATATCCAAGAAGATTGAAGCTGAGCTTCAGTATCCCGGACAGATTAAAGTCAATGTCATTCGTGAATCACGGGTTACGGACTATGCGAAGTAAACCGTATAATTAGCTATTAAGAAGACTTAATCCAACACATTAAGTCTTCTTTTTTTGCACATTTTACTTGACCATTCCGCTCTTATAATATATATTATTAGGGAGTTAATAAAAATCACATTTTTGTCATAATTTTGTGATAATATCAAATCATAATATAAATCAGGTTTTCAGGAGGTTAATATGAGTCAGGAAAAGATTGATAAGAGGAAACAGAGCAAGGGCGAGCTGTTACATAACACGAAGAAGCAGATGCGCATTACGACTGTTATTGTTGCGGCGGTTCTTGTGCTTGCGGGGGCGTTTGCCAGTGTGGTATGCTATAATCGGGGATATAAGAAGGGTGAAATTGACGGCGGAAATCAGGCGGCTTATTTCTATTCCTCTCTTATAAACAGTATGCAGTCACAGACGACGGGAAGCGGCGAGACCAAAGCGGACGGCGAAACAAACGCGGACGGTGAGACCAAGGCTGACGGCGAAACCAAGGCTGAGAGTGAGACCAAGGCCGAGAGCGAGACCAAGTCAGAACAGACGACTACGGCGGCGGACAAATAATATATGTTAATTCGGCACGGTACAGTATAGGGCTGTACCGTGTTTTACGAGCGGAGCGTATTATATGAAGGATAAAATAAGGAGCTATGCCGGGCAGGTATCAAAATACATAATAACTTTTGCTAAATGGTTTATATTAAGCGTTGTGATTGCTTTGGTCTGCGGAGGGGCAGGCTGTTTTTTTCATATGCTTATAGAACAGGCGACCGGTCTGAGGGAAAAATATGACTTTATACTTTATTTCCTGCCATTGGGAGGAGTTGCAATTGTAGCGCTTTATCATTTGTTCAGGCTTGAAAATATCAGCGGTACAAATCATGTTATGGACTCGACACGGGGCGACGGAAAAGTTCCGTTTACCCTTGCTCCGGGAATTGTCATAAGCACGGTAATAACGCATCTGTGCGGCGGCTCTGCCGGCAGGGAGGGCGCGGCGCTGCAGCTTGGAGGAAGCCTCGGTTCGGCGCTCGGAAAGCTTTTCAGACTTGACAAAGACGATATGCATATAATCGTGCTTTGCGGAATGAGCGCGGTATTCACGGCGCTTTTCGGGACGCCGCTGACCGCGGTGGTGTTTGTTCTTGAGGTTATAAGTGTCGGCACGATTTATTACAGCGCGATAATGCCCTGTATTTTCAGCTCGGTTTTTACTTATCTGATGACGGATATTCTGGGAGTGCATCCGGTGAGCTATTTTCTGGAGACGGTTCCGGGAATATCTGCGTTAAGCCTTTTGCAGACCGTCGGTTTGGCGGTTCTTTTCGCGCTTGTAAGCATTCTGCTCTGCGTATCGTTTTCAAAAGGCTCGTGGCTGTTTAAAAAGCTGATTAAGAACCCGTATCTGAGAATAATTGCCGGAGGCGCGGCGATAGTTTTGCTCACCCTGCTCTGCGGAACGGATTATAACGGAGCGGGAATGGGAATAGTTGAAAATGCGCTTATAAACGGAAGCGCGCGTCCTGAGGCGTTTATATTAAAGCTTTTGTTTACCGTTATAACTCTTGGCTGCGGATATAAGGGCGGAGAGATTGTCCCGACGTTTTTTGTGGGGGCAACATTCGGCTGTGTCGTGGCGCCGCTTATGGGCATGGACGCAGGCTTCGGCGCGGCGCTGGGGCTTGTCGGGGTTTTCTGCGGAGCGACGAATGCGCCGATTGCCTCGCTGTTTTTGGGGATTGAGCTGTTCGGGACAAGAGGGCTTCCTTTTTTTGCAATCGTATGCGCCGTGAGCTTTATGCTCTCGGGATATTTCAGCCTGTACAAATCCCAGATTATTGTTTTTGACAAACTGAAGGCGGTATTTATCAACAGAAAAACACAGTAGAGCGGGCTGCCTGTGATGTTTTGCTTGCTTTTTGGCGGTATAGAGGTTACAATCAACAATGTATGGATAAAAGCAGGAGTTTGCTATGAAAATAATATTTGTATCATTGGGCTGTGACAAGAATTTAGTCGATTCCGAAATGATGATGGGACTTCTTAAGGAAAAAGGCTATGAATTTACCGACGACGAAAAGGAAGCCGATATCGCCGTTATCAATACCTGCGGTTTTATAACCTCCGCAAAGGAGGAGAGCATTCAGACTATACTTGAGATGGTGGAGAATAAAAAAGGCAATTTAAAGGCGCTTATCGCGGCGGGCTGTCTCGCACAGAGATACAAGGACGAAATTCTCAAGGAGCTTCCGGAAATTGACGCGGTTGTGGGAACCACGGCGTTTGACAAAATATGTGAGGTCGTGGAGGACGTGCTCGCAAAGCGTGAGCATAACGAATTCAAGGATATAAACAGCTTTTGCAGACCGGATACCGACAGGATTATTACCACAGGAGGCTATTATTCATATCTTAAGATTGCCGAGGGCTGCGATAAAAGATGCACCTATTGCAGTATTCCACTTTTCAAGGGCGCGTACAGGAGCGTCCCGATGGACAAGCTGCTCAAAGAGGCCGAATATCTGGCGCGAAACGGGGTAAGGGAGCTTATACTTGTAGCGCAGGAAACAACGGTCTACGGCACGGACTTATACAAAGAAAAGGCGCTTCCGAAGCTTCTGCGGGAACTGTGCAGAATAGACGGAATCCGCTGGGTAAGGATTTTATACTGCTATCCCGAGGAGATTACCGACGAGCTTATCGATGTTATAAAGAGCGAACCGAAAATCTGCCGTTATCTCGATATTCCGGTTCAGCACGCCTCGGACGCGATTCTTCGCAGAATGGGACGCAGAACCACGAATTCTGATTTGAGGAATATAATATCAAAGCTTCGGAGTGAAATTCCGGACATCGCGCTTCGCACGACTCTGATAACCGGATTTCCGGGGGAGAGCGAGGAGGACCACGAAATTCTGATGGATTTTGTGGACGAAACGGAATTTGACAGGCTCGGTGTGTTCACGTATTCGCCGGAGGAGGATACCCCGGCGGCGTCCATGGATGGACAGCTTGACGAGGAAACAAAGCTTTCGCGGCGCGACGAGATAATGGAGCTTCAGCAGGAGATTTCGCTTGAGAGGTCGCAGAGGCTTGTCGGCAGGAGGCTTGAAGTCATAATTGAGGGCAAGGCCGCTGACGAGGATGTGTATGTCGGAAGGACATATATGGATGCGCCCGGAGTTGACGGATATATTTTTATAAACAGCGACGAGGAGCTTATGAGCGGGGATTTCGCTTATGTCAGGGTGACAAAGGCGCTGGAATATGATTTGATAGGAGAACTTGACTGATGAATTTACCTAATAAGCTTACGATGCTGAGGGTTATACTTATACCGTTTTTCGTTTTTTTCCTTCTGACGGATTATGTCGGAGCGGCGGGAAAATGGATAGCGCTCGGGATTTTTGCCGTTGCGAGCCTTACGGATATGCTTGACGGCAAAATCGCGAGAAAGCGCAATCTGATTACCAATTTCGGAAAATTCATGGACCCGATAGCGGATAAGCTGCTTGTATGCTCGGCTTTAATCGCGTTTGTTCAGTTAGGACTCCTTCCTGCATGGATAGTGATTATTCTGATTGCACGGGAATTCATCGTAAGCGGTTTCCGCCTTGTTGCGTCGGATTCGGGCATCGTGCTCGCCGCCGGCTGGTGGGGTAAGTTTAAAACGGCGTTTCAGATGATTATGTGCATCCTGCTCATCATAAATCTCGATTATAAGGCGGTCAATATTATCGAGCAGGTGCTTATATATATTTCGCTGGCGCTTTCGGTCATATCGATGGTGGATTATATCGTAAGAAACAGAAAAGTTATCTCGGATATGTAGGATGGTGATACAAAATGACTGCTGAAATTATTTGTGTGGGAACCGAAATACTTCTCGGGAATATTGTAAACACCAATGCCGCATATATTTCAAAGGAATGCGCCGGACTTGGGCTGTCGGTATACTCGCAGCAGGTTGTCGGAGATAACGACAAAAGGCTGGGTACCGTTTTTACCGAAGCGTTTAAACGCTCCGACATAGTTATTTTAAGCGGAGGGCTGGGGCCGACCGAGGATGACCTGACCAAGGAAACGGTATGCCGCGTGCTTGGGCTGGAGCTTGTTCCCGATTCGGAAGCCAGAGCCAATATAGAGAAAATATTTGAGCGAATCGGACATAAGCCTACCGAGAACAATTACAAGCAGGCGCTTGTACCGAAGGACTGCGTTGTTCTGTACAACGAAAACGGGACCGCGCCGGGTATGATAATCGAAAAGGACGGACATTGCGCCGTACTTTTGCCGGGACCGCCGACAGAGCTTATACCGATGTTTGAAAAACAGGTCAGACCTTATTTTGCGAAGCTTTCCAAGGAGATAATTTATTCGGTTACGGTAAAGGAATGCGGAATAGGGGAAAGCCTTCTCGAAACAAAGCTTCTTGACCTGATAGATAAACAGACCAATCCGACTGTCGCCACATATGCCAAGACGGGACGCAGCGAGGTGCGCGTTACCGCAAAGGCGGCGAGCGCCGAGGCGGCAAAAGAGCTTGTCAAGCCCGTTGTCAAGGAAATAAAGTCCAGACTCGGAGCGGCGGTATTTACCACAGATGAAAATGAAGATATAGAGCACTCCGTCATAAGGCTTCTCAAAAAATACGACCTGAAGGCGGCGGTTGCTGAATCCTGCACCGGAGGACTGGTTTCGGCGAAGCTTGTCAATGTAAGCGGAGCCTCAGACGTGTTTACGCACGGCTTTGTTACATATTCCAATAAAGCGAAACGGAAGGTGCTGGGCGTAAGCCGCGACACGCTGAAAAAATATTCGGCGGTCAGCAAGGAGGTCGCCAAGGAAATGGCGAAGGGCTGTATCTTTACGGCGGATTCGGACGTGTCGGTTGCCGTAACGGGCTACGCCGGACCTTATGATTCAAAGGAGGAGCCGAAGGGGCTTGTCTATATAGCCTGCTCGGTCAAGGATAAGGTTCTTGTCGAAAAATACAATTTTAACGGAGACAGGGAAAAGATACGCGAAATCGCGGCGGTCCGCGCTCTTGATTTACTGAGAACGTCGATTATATCGGCTTACAAATAATTCGGACATAAACAGAGAGGATAATTTTTATGGAAAAGAAACCGTTTGTCACCAAGTCAAAGATAGAGGAAATCGCAGAGCAATACCCCACGCCCTTTCATATTTATGACGAAAAGGGAATAAGGGAGAACGCGGCAAGGGTTAAGGAGGCTTTTTCATGGAACAAGGGCTTTAAGGAGTATTTTGCGGTAAAAGCAACTCCTAACCCTTTTCTTATCAATATACTCAGGGAATACGGCTGCGGAGTGGACTGCTCGTCGATGACGGAGCTTATGCTTGCCGACGCAATCGGATGCAGGGGCGAGGACATCATGTTTTCCTCAAACGACACGCCCGCCGAGGAATTTATATACGCCGATAAATTAGGCGCGACCATAAACCTCGACGATTTTACGCATATAGAATTTCTTGATAAGCTCACGGGAATTCCCGAAACAATAAGTTGCCGCTTCAATCCCGGCGGATATTTCAGTATCGCTAACTCGATTATGGACAATCCGGGCGACGCCAAATACGGCTTTACCAAGGAACAGCTTATAGAGGGCTTTAAGATTCTTAAGGACAAGGGAGCGAAGCACTTCGGAATCCACGCGTTTCTTGCCAGCAATACCGTGACCAACGACTATTATCCCGAGCTTGCGCGCATTCTTTTTGAGCTTGCCGTTGAGCTGCGCGACAAAACGGGCTGCGATATAAAGTTCATCAATCTTTCGGGCGGAGTGGGAATTCCCTATAAGCCTGAGGACGAGCCGAACGATATCTCCGTTATCGGCGAGGGCGTCCGCAGAGTATACGAGGAGGTTCTCACCGCTAACGGAATGGGCGACGTGGCGCTTTATACCGAAATGGGCCGTTTCATGATGGGTCCCTACGGCGCGCTTGTCACCAAGGCGGCTCACGAGAAGCATACCTATAAGGAGTACATCGGCTGTGACGCCTGCGCCTGCAACCTTATGCGCCCCGCAATGTACGGAGCGTACCACCATATAACCGTACTCGGCAAGGAAAACGAGCCCTGCGATTATAAATACGACATCACCGGCTCGCTCTGCGAAAACAACGATAAATTCGCGGTTGACAGAATGCTTCCGAAAATAGATTTGGGCGACTATCTTTTTATACACGACGCGGGTGCGCACGGCTTTTCAATGGGCTACAATTACAATGGAAAACTGCGCTCCGCCGAAATCCTTCTTAAGGAGGACGGAGACTTTGAGCTTATAAGGCGCGCGGAAACTCCCGAGGATTACTTTGCCACCTTTGACAGCCTCGGTATATTTGACGGGATTCTTAAAAAATAACGACGGGAGAGAGAAAATGGCTGAACTGACGACTGCGGTCAACGAACTTTTAAAGGGCAGAAGAGCCGCGGAAAATCTTCATATATACACCGAAGGCTTGCTTTCTTTGTATAAAAGAATGGCATATCTGCGCCTGTCGATGAATTTCTATACCCTAGCGGAAATCTGTCAGGAGGCGGAGGAAGAACAGCGGGCTAAAACACGCGGGCTGGTTGATAAGGTCTGCGCTCTTGTAAGACGCGCCGTTATTGAGCCCGGGCAGGGCGGATTTGATACTCTCCAAAGCGATACCGCTGCGTTCCGCGACGAGCTTTTGAATCTCATGGAAATATTTATGGCGCATGTTGACCGTTTTCAGGTATATGAGTATATGCTTAACCGTGTTGAGTTCCGCTTCTCGGATTCGGGCTACACCGACGAGTATTATTACAACGGCTTTGAAAGGGATATAAACAGCTTTATTACGGAGGATACGGACAATACCGCCGTAAACATGAAGATTGCGGATGTGATAAGCCAGCTTCCGATGCGTCTTTCAAACGGTAAGTTTTTTGATATAATAAACAATACCTTTACTTTATACAAATCCAGCGACCGCATGGCGGTTGATGATTTTGTGTATGCGATAAGAAGCTCGGGGCTTCTTTATAAGCCGGAGGGCTTTGAGGACGTGCTGCCGGAATTCGGCGAGCTTGACAAAAAATTCCGTGAAACGGATTTTGCGGAAATTACCGGGGAGGAATACAACGCTCTGCGCGCTGAGCTTGACAGGGTATCGGAGCTTTCCGGGAAATACAGCGACACCTGTATAATGCTCACCGAGGTGGTAAACGACGTTTACTCGGCGGTGCTTACCGCGGACGCGCTCGGTGATGTGAACGAAAAAGAAAAGCTTACGTCGGTTATAAGTGAGTCGTATTCCGCGATAAAGGAAGACCGCGCTCCTTCATCCGACGCTTACAAAATTTTTGATGAGATTACGGGCTTGCAGGAGAAAACCTCGCAGCTCATATATACTCCCGAATTGACGCTTGACGAAATAAAAAGTGTCAACGGCGAAGAAATCAAGCGTCTGGGAATGGGAGACTGCTTCGGTGTTCTTTCAAAACTTTCAAGGCTGCAGTCGGCAAGCACATTCGCAAGGCTTGAGGAGTCTTCGGATTCAAAGGAGTGCGGAGGCGAGGAATATGCCGCGAACGCCGCCCAAGGGCTTACGGAGGAATTTTCGGCTCTGTTTGAAAACAGCAGCCGCAGCTTCAAGAGGGCGGTAATGTCCTCGGTAATCGGCAGGCTGCCGGTATTTTTCAACAGTCTTAAGGAATTCGGCGAATATGTCCATATTGCGCTGGGACAGTGCGGCGACAGCGCGGAGCGGCAGGCGTGCATGTCCTTAATTAACATGTTGATTCGCGGTGAATAATTATGTATTGGTGTAAAAAACTTTACTACGGCAGACTTGCCGGTTTACAGCAGAAGATGCTGCTTAAGACGCTTAAGCGCCGCAGGTGGCTGCCCGGATTATATGTAATCTCGCTTTCCGATAAAGACGGCGAGCTGCTCGAAATGTACGATACGGCACAGTTTGTACAGCCGCCTTTCAAGGATAAGCTTAAATCCATGCGGGTTGCCGGAATCGCGCTCGGGAGAAACGAGGCCTACGAGCTTGTCAGGACAATCGTAGACGACGCTTACAGGCTGACGGGAAACTTGGATTTGGCAAAATATCTGAACTGAGGGAACTCTGATTTATGGGATTTTTAACCGTTTTGCTTACAATATTGAAAATAATCGGTATTGTGCTTGCCGGTATAATCGGTCTGATAATCTTTCTTGTACTGCTTGTTCTTTTATCGCCATTGAGCTATAAGGGGCGGATAAAATATGACGGGAAGATAGATGTTAATATCAGGGTCCGGTATCTTTTCGGCATTGTCAGGGCATATTTTATAAAGAACGAAAAAGAACAGCGGCTGGATGCGAAGATTCTGTTTTTCAGTCTTTTTAAGCCCAAGGCAAAAAAAGGACGGCGTTCCGCCAAAAAAACTGCGCATGAGCATTTTGATTACGAGGCAAAGAAGAGCGTAAGCGACGAGCCGAAGAAGCCGCCCGAGCTTCCCGTTAAGGATGATACGCCCGACAAACCGGACAAGCCCGTCGGACAGTACGAAGCGCCGGGCGTTACGGACAAGTCCGACGCAAAAAAGTCTTCCGATTCAGACGGTAAGCAGAAGAATGCTCCGAAAGAGAAAAAAAGTATTTTCAAACGCATAAAAGACATATATAATAAGATTGCGGAGCGTATTAAGTCTTTTTCGGACATGCGTGAAAGGATTTTCAAGGAAATCAACGACGAGGGCAACAGAGGAGCGGTAAGCTTCTGTCTGGGAATCGTCAGAAAGCTGCTTAAGCATATCCTTCCGAGGAAGCACAGAATCTATGTGAGATTCGGAACGGGCGACCCGGCGACGACGGGAGAAATCCTGGGCGCGGCATACGCCGTGGGCGCGCTTATGGGACTTAATCTTTATATAGAACCGGATTTTGAAAATAAGGTAATAGAATGCGATATTCCGTTTAAGGGGCATGTGAGCCTGCTCAGAGTGCTGATTTGGGCAATTCAGGTATACCGCAACAAAGATGTAAAGAACATTCTTAAAAAAATTAACAGATAACAATTCGGAGGTAGTAAAATGGCAGAAAACAACAAATTTGAGGCAACCGTGTCGTCGCTTTTCAAAGGAATGGACGGGTTCCTTTCCGCCAAAACGGTAGTCGGAGAGGCTGTGACGGTGGGCGATACCATAATCCTTCCTTTGGTTGACGTATCCTTCGGCGTTGCCGCGGGAGCGGGAAGCGGAGAGAACAAAAACAGAGCGGCGGGAGGAATGGGCGGCAAGATGAGTCCCAGCGCCGTGCTTGTAATCCACGACGGAATCACAAGGCTTGTAAATGTCAAGGATCAGAATTCTCTTACAAAGATAATTGATATGGTTCCCGATATACTGGACAAGATTAAGAACTGGAAAAGCGAGAAGGATCCCGATATAGAAAACGCTGTAAATCAGGCGATGTCGGAAGGCTGACAGGTAATATTTCCGTCCCGCGCTCATATAATAAATTAAGTATCTGCGGCGGGCGGACATATGAAACAGATAATCGGATTTGCTTTATTTTTTATCGGAGTCGGCATGATTGTAAAAATGTTCATTGATAATGTTTTTTTGAGTGTATGCATAATTCTTGG
>JAAVHB010000092.1 GCA_014799955.1 Butyrivibrio sp.
AAGAGCATAAAGAAACGGTCTTGCGCTTTATGAGCAAGAAACAAGCGTTGTGTATTAAAAATAAAGATGAAATCGTTGGGGTTATACTTTTTTCAAGGGGCCATAATATGATTTGCTGTTTGGCGGTTTCGCCCGAATACAGACGGTGCGGAATCGGTTCAATACTTTTGAAAAAAGCCATAGGAGAATTGAATCCGTACAAGGATATTACGGTTTCAACATTCCGGGAAAATGATTCAAAGGGAGCTGCGCCAAGAGCCCTGTATAAGAAGTTTGGTTTTGCGGAAGGTGAATTGATTGAAGAATTCGGATATCCGAATCAGAAATTTGTTTTGCATCCGTAATTTTGCGAGTATTGATTTTTTAAAAAAGATAAACGCCCGCGGTGGCTAAAATCAACCTCAGGTTGATTTTTCGCATTTTTTCATAAATATATCCGCAATTGTTTTGCGTATTTGCGAATGCTATACTCTCAGTAAAGTAAAAAATATTTTAAAGGAGAGGTAAAAATATGTTTAATCAAAAGGATTTCGGAAAGAGGCTGAGAGAATTTCGCAAACGAAAAAATCTGACACAAAAAGAGGTCGCCGCAAAAATCGGAGTTTCCGAACAGGCGCTCTCAAAATGGGAAAACGGCGAATGCCTGCCGGACGTCTATAATCTGAAGCTGCTTGCGCTTGTCCTTAACGCTTCGGTTGACTGCCTGTTGGATACCGAAAACGAAACCGCCGAAAAAGTAATTGAAACGGTAAAGGTGGGAGGAGCGGTTTTTGATATAGTGGAAAAGCCCGCCGCCATTCTTGCGGGAAAAATCATATACGCAAAGGAGTTTTCGGATATATCCGACTTTAATTCGGCAATAGACGCGATAGCGGCAGAAGGTGAAGCGTTTCTGGATTTATTGACCGATACCGTACTCCCGATCAACGACATTCATTTGAGCGTGAATTTTTGGCGCAGTGAAAAATCCCGTGCCTACGGTTTTGTTCGTGAGGTCCTCACCGAATGCCAGCCCGAAGGCATAGATGTGTTCAAAAATCCCGCTTCACTGTATATACGCGCGTACACAAATAAATCCACCGCGCAGCTTATGTCAAAGGAAGAATGTGAAATATGGGAGCTTTTTGCCTATATCAGGGAGTATTTTATGCCCGCTCACGGCTTTGCAATGGCTGAAAACGGCGCGCAGGAGCTGGAGATATTTGACACCTTTGAGCATAAAACAGGCTACGCATATATGCCGGTAATGCCTCGGTGAGTGCAGTTTTTATGAGGGATATTCTTCGCTGGTCCGGACCGACGGTTGATTGACATTACTTCTGAATTATATTACCATTGCAGCAGAGGAATTGCAGAGGAGGTTTAATGACATGGCGTTGTTTTATCTTATAAGGCATGGAGAGCCGGTTTATGAGCATATGCTTGAAAACGGATTTTATGGATTTGGCAGAGATTTTGCGCCCTTATCTGAAAAAGGAAGGGAACAGGCGGAAATAACCGCCAGAGATATTCGCCTTAAGGATGCGGAAATTATTGTATGCTCTCCGTACACAAGAGCGCTGCAGACGGCTCAGATTATTTCAAGAGAGACAGCAATAAGCGTTGAAGTTGACATAGATTTACATGAATGGGTACCCGATTGGGATAATCTATACGAAACATCGGAGGAAAGCTTTGCGCTTGCGAGAGAATTCAATAAATTCGGCGGAGAGTATCCGCCGGGGGAGAAATTCAGATGGGAATCACTCAGTCATATGAGGCAGCGGATGAGGCGTGTGGCGGATAAGTATTCTGATTATGACAAGGTTATTTTTGTCGGTCACGGAATGGCTTTTCGGTGTTTGACATATATCGGGAAAATGCGTCCTGCCGAAATAATCGAATGTACATATCATAGGGGACAGCCGGATTGTGAGTATTCATTTACATAGAGGTACAGATAATAGGAGGAAAAAATGATTATTTTAATAACGGGCGCGTCCCATACGGGCAAAACGGCACTTGCCCAAAGGCTTCTTGAAAAATATAAATACCCTTATCTATCCATTGACCACTTAAAGATGGGGCTCATTCGCAGCGGCAATACGACGCTTACTCCCCTGAGTGATGACGGGGCGCTGACGGATTATTTATGGCCGATTGTGCGCGAGATGATTAAGACCGCCATCGAAAACAGACAAAATCTAGTTGTGGAGGGCTGCTATATTCCTTTTGACTGGGAGAAGGATTTTGAAAAGGAATATCTGGACGAAATCAGATTTTACTGTCTGGTTATGAGTGAGGATTATATCGGGAAGCATTTCGATGAAATCAGAAGGTTTGCGAGCGTCATTGAAGAGCGCGGTGAGGATGAGGATTGTACGCCGGAGTGGGTGCGCAGGGAAAACGCAGAGATGTTGGAGAAATGCCATAAGTACGGTGCGGAATATATTTTTATCGATGAAAAGTATCAGGTTGAAATTGAGCTGTAAAGCACGAAATGAGAAATCGGCTGTCTGCGGAAGTTCAAGAACAGTTATATTTGTTTTTTCTACTGACACATAAGGCATTTATAGTGTAAAGTAATTGTAAATAGAAAGAGGTGATTTAAATGATTAAGAATTTATGCGGTTTCAGCCATAAGCTGGGAACAGGAGCCCATGCAGAATAGCAGTTATATAGAATCTGTATGGGCGAGTAATGCTATATAAGCTGCTGTTTCTGCACTTGTTTATTAATAAAATAAATAAGGAGCGGGAAGGATGAAATACAGGAACGCAGCGGAAATTTTACCTGCGGGATTACTGCGGGAAATTCAATGCTATATCGAAGGAGAGCTTTTATATATTCCGAAGGCTGAATCAAAGCAGGGATGGGGCGCGGTCAGCGGCTCAAAAAAGTTCTATTCGGAAAGAAACCGTCGGATCAGAGAGCTGTTTGACGGCGGTATGGCGTGTGAGGAGCTGGCTGAAAAGTTCGGTTTGTCAGTCAGTACGATTAAGAAAATAATTTATCAGAAAAAATAGTACATGTACGGTACGGTCTCCCGGAATTTTGAAATGTAATTCCGGGAGATTTTTGCGTGTCAAAAGAACCGTAAATAATTATAGTTATTTTGCGGACTCGAAATATCAGGTTTTATATTATATAGTTTACTTGTCGGTATGTTGCGTGATTATTTAAACGGAGAAGGTCAATGACGCTAAACGAAATAAAAAGGTACAGGAAAAAAGATGCCTGCTCATACTGCCTCGGTTCCTTTCCGACATTTGAACTGCTGCAAAACAAGCCGGAGGCGGCGGAAATGGTTCTGGCGCATTCGGATTTGAAAGCGGAAATCAGGTATAAATTGGAGCGGGAATGCGAAAAGGCGGGCGTAAAAATAATACGAAGCGACAGGCACATTGAAAAAGTGCGGGATAAGGATAGCTGCCTTATTATCGGCGTTTTCAGGAAATACGGCTGCAAATTGAATCATAGCAATAATCATGTGGTGCTGGTCAATCCGGGTGATGCGGGGAATCTCGGCACTATTATCAGAAGCTGTGTGGGGTTCGGCATTACGGATTTGGCGATTATTGAACCGGCGGTAGATATTTTTCACCCCAAGACAGTCAGAGCGTCAATGGGAGCCGTATTCGGAATGAGATTGGAATGTTTTCCGTCGTTTAGCCAATATTATCGGGAATACGGAAACGGGCGAGATAATTATCCCTTTATGCTGAACGGAAAATACCTTCTCGGAACCTTTGAACATTCGGCGGATAAACCGTACTCACTGATTTTCGGAAACGAGTCAAGCGGACTGGACGCAAGCTATCTGAACGTGGGGAAAAGCGTAGTGATTGGGCATACGCGCTCCATTGATTCTCTGAATCTTTCGCTGGCAGCGGGAATAGGCATTTATGAATTCCGAAGGGCAGCAATATCGGAAGACAGATGAAAAGCCGCAGGTCTTGTTGATTTTGCCTTGGATAATCGGAAACGGAATGATATAATTAAAGAAAAAAGGAGCTTGCTTATGGATATTTATGAAGAATGTCCCATTCTTGAAAACGACGATTACATAGTAAGGCTGATTGAGCAGAGCGACGCGAAGGATCTGATGAGCGTGTACGGCGACAAATTCGCTCTGCCGTTTTTCAACAGCGACAACTGCAACGGAAGCAATTTTTACTGCGCCAGGCAGGAGGACGTGGAGAACACGGTAAAATACTGGCTGATTGAGTATCATGGGAACAGGGGATTTGTGCGGTTTTCGGTGGTCGATAAAAAAGAAGGAAAAGTAATCGGAACGATAGAAATGTTTCGGAGAGAATCCGATGATTTCTACGACGGATGCGGAATTCTGAGGCTGGACTTAAAAAGCGCCTGCGAAAGCTTTGAAGTGATATACGGTATTTTATCGCTGATAACGGAGCCGTTCTTTGAGTGGTTCGGATGCCCCGTTATTGCGACCAAAGCGGCGCTATACGCGGTGGAGCGTATAGACGCGCTTAACAGAGCGGGATTTGTGAAATCCGGCGAGCCGTTGATAAACCGTCAGCAGAATATGGCGTATTATGATTATTGGATAATTAAAAAATCATAACGCTCGGACATTCGGGAGTCCATGGCTTCCATTCGTCCAAGCCGCAGCCGTTCGGATTGCCGCATTTGATGAAATTACACCAGTAGTCGAGCATTTTGTCGGACAGAGCTTTATCCTCCGCCGTAAAAGGACGCCAGCAGCGGTCCAATGTGCCGAACATATACCATAATTCCGATGAGTGGAAGGCTCCCGAGTCGTCGCCGGGAAGTCTTCTTTTAAAATAATATACATATGATGGGCTATAGCCAAGCTCACACTGATGCCTGCACCAGTTTATACAGCCGTTATGGAGCTGGCTCTCCTCCATGGGTACGGTGGTGTCGGGCGGCGTGCATACGTCGTTGGCTGTAGAGCCAAGCAGTATCGGAATATCGGGATAGTTACCGTTTTTGAGATTCAGCTCGCTGCTTCCTGCAAGAAGACGGTTGTCTATTACAGGCTCATAGCCAAGCCCCTTGTCAATACTGCATGCGTAGCCGATTAATTCGTCGCTTATCTTAAGAAGCTTGTCGGCGGGTACGCTTCTCAACTCGTCAAGGGATTTTGCGCCGCTCAGTTCAAAGGCTTTTTCTCCTATATCGTAAAATTCCTCCTGAGTGTAGTTTTTGCAAAAGCCGTTTTCGTAGCCTGCGCCGCTCTGAAAGATACATTTGTGGAACAGTCCTTTTGTCAACGGCGAAAGCAGTAAGGTCTGAGCCGTGAGCGAACCCGCAGACTGTCCGAACAGAGTTATATTGTCGGGATTTCCGCCGAAAGCGCGGATATTTTCTTTTATCCATTTAAGGGCGGCTATCTGGTCAAATATGCCGTAATTGCCGCAGCTTCCGTTATTTTCCTCTGCAAGAAGCGGATGGCACATAAAGCCGAACAGACCGAGCCTGTAATTGAGAGTTACGAGTATTACGCCGCGTTCGGCATAAGCGCGGCCGTCGAATTCCTTTTCCGCGCTGTATCCGCCTATGCACGCCCCGCCGTAAAGCCACACGGCGACGGGAAGCATATCATCCGGATTCCCGGCGGGAGTCCAGATATTGAGAAACAGGCTGTCCTCGCTGAATTTGTCCGCCGTGCCGAATTCTTTTGCGTAAAAATCATCCTCGGCGGCCGGCATCTGCATACAGGCGGGCGGAAATTTGTCAGCCATATATATGCCGTCCCACGCCTCCGGTTCGACGGGGTTCCTGAATCTTAAATCGCCCGTCGGAGCCTTGGCATACGGAATTCCCTTGAATACCGTGTAATTATCCTGTTCTGCACCCTGTACGGTACCGTACTTTGTTTTTACCGTATTCATAGTTCACCTCAAAATATAAAAGTAAGTTCTCTCAAATTTCTGATTGCCGTTACCCCGTCAGGAATCTCCCTGTCCGCGCGGTTCAGCCATACGGACTGAATTCCGGCGTGCAGCGGACCGTATACGTCGTCTGAAAGCGAGTCGCCGACGAAAAGGACTTCGCCGGGAGCGAGGCGGTTTTCCGACAGTATTTTTTCGTAAAAAAGCGGAGTTGGCTTATAACAGCGCAGATTTTCCGAGGTATAAACCTTATCGACGTCAATTCCGCTGTTTTTCATAACGGCGTCAAGAACGTCGTTGTCCGTATTGGAGCCGATAAAAACGCGGTACTTTTGCCGCAGGTTTGTAATTGCCTCCGCTGCTTCATCGTAGGGCTTGCGCGCGTAAGCGCCCGCCAGCAGCCGGTCAGCGTCCGATTCGGCGCTTCTGTTTACCCCGTATCGTTCGTAAAACATCCGAATCCGTGAGATGAAAATATCGCGCTCCGTCTGAAAAGCGCAGTCCGAGCCTGTATGCCGCTTGTAGTATTTTTTCCATTCGCAAAGGAAGTCCGCTTCGTTTACATCATGTCCGCAGGAGGTAATCTTTTCAATAACATATTTTGCGGAGCCGCCCTTTGCCACCTCAAAAAGCGTTCCGAACGCGTCAAAAATAATCGTACTAATCATAAATTTATTATATCAGATACGCCGTCCGTATTCCATAGGTAATTGATTTATATGTTTTGGTGTGGTAGAATCATAAAAACATTACGGGGGTGAAGAACGGTGCAGCATAAAGGAACGGTAAAGCTGGAAACACAAAGGCTGATACTTAGGCGCTTTGTCACGGATGACGCGCCGAAGATGTACGAAAACTGGGCGTCGGATCCGGACGTGACGGAATTTATGACATGGCCGCCGCATGAGAGCGCGGAGCTTACGAGGGCGCTGCTTGAGGACTGGATTAAACAGTATTCCGACGCTTCCTATTACAACTGGGTGATTGAACTGAAGGAAATAGGAGAGCCGATTGGCAGCATATCGGCCGTGAAGCTGGACGAGAACATATCCGCCGCAGAAATAGGCTACTGCATGAGTAAAAAATATTGGGGCAGAGAAATTATGCCGGAGGCGTTAAAGGCAGTCATTGCGTTTTTGTTTGACGAAGTGGGTTTAAACCGCATAGCGGCGACCCATGACGTCAACAATCCAAAATCCGGCAGAGTAATGGAAAAGGCGGGAATGAAAACGGAGGGAATTCTCAGAGCGGGCGGACGGAACAATCAGGGAATATGCGATTCGGTTGTGCACGCGATATTAAAAAGCGATTATATGGAGCAAACTTGATGTTTTGGGGCTTGACTCAGGCTTTTTCCGAATGTATAATTAGAGCAGATAAAATTACGGAGGTTATTGCATGTTAATTGCGGTTGTAACGGAGAAAACAGCAAAATAAATATTGCGGGGCGCTTTTGCTTTTACGTCAGGAGTCTGCCCTTTTGCGGACGGCAAGTGATTGACCGTCGGCATTTTCGCCTTACAACTGCTTAATATTGTGGTATATATTATAATATAAATTTAAGCATGACTGTACGGTCATGCTGTTTTTATTTTATAGGAAAGTTCCACGGATTTCCTGTAATACAAAAACACATTGCGCGGCGGACAGCAGAAAATCTTTGCTGCCAGACTGCATGGCATATGCGTATCAAGGACCACGGTAACGCTTTTGGGGGCTGCCGCGGTCTTTTTTTATGTACAGACCCGTGCATAGGTATATGCCGCTGAAGCGGCGCACGGATCGCGCGGCGAGTAGGAGAAGATAAATCTTCCCTACTCGATTAAAAATGAAAAGGAGAGATATTATGAACAGAATTATTAAGCCTGTATCGGAGGAGTACAGAAAAGTATCATTGGATTTTACGGAAAAGGTGTTTGCCGAGTTTTGGGATGAGAAGGAGGGAAGTGAGGTGCGCGCTCTTGTCGAAGAGATAAGGAGCAAAAAATATTATCTGCCGGAGCTTGACCTTATGATGACCGACGAAAACGGGGAAATTATAGGATATGTGATGTTTTCAAGATTTCCGCTGGAGGGAAAGCATGAGGACGAATTGCTGCTTTTATCCCCGGCAGCGGTGAAAACAGAGCTTCAAAGGCGGCATATCTCCAAGGAGCTGATTGAGTACGGATTTTGTCTGGCGAAAAAAATGGGCTTCAAGGCGGTGCTTGTCGAAGGAAATCCGATGAATTACCGCAGCAGAGGCTTTCGCACCTCCGCCGATTTCGGAATAATTGCGGACGAATCCGTAAAGCTGCCCGATGTTTCGTGCCTTATGGTAAAAGAGCTTGAAAAGGGCGCGCTTGAAAGCATAAAGGGTGTTGTGAGGTACGATATGTACGATTCGCTGACATAGCGGGAAACACCGTTCGGCTATACCATTAAGCGCCGGAAAACGGCGCAGAATTAAGGAAAGGGAAAAAAATGGATCAAACGGAAAGAATGCTGGAATTTGACAAAATAAAGGAAATGTGGAGCGCTCTGGCGCTCACGGATGCGGCAAAAGAAAAAATAAGCAATATGACGTTTTATCTGTCGGAGGGCGAGCTGCGAAAGGAGCTTTGCGACACCACGGACGCCAGAAAGCTGATAGAGGGAATCGGCAGTCCGCCTTTGCAGAACGTGGAGGAAATAAAGGAAATTACGCTTGCCGCCGATAAGGGAGAGTGTCTGACTCCGTATCAGCTTGAGCGCGTGGAAAAGGTACTGGCGGCAGTAAAGCGCCTTAAGGATTACCTTTGCCGGGGAAAATCACAGGGCAACCGGCTTGGCTTTTATGAGGAAAATCTTGACGCGCTTGAGGGACTTAAGGAGGAAATCGGTAATCAGATAAGAAACGGCGAGGTTGACGACTACGCCTCAAAGGAGCTTTCGCAGATAAGAAGCCGGATTGTCAGATGCGAGGAGCAGATGAAGCAGAAGGCGGAGCAGATTATGCGTTCAAACAAGGAGTGTATGGCAGACAGCTACTGCACCCTGAGAAACGGAAGAATCTGCATTCCCGTAAAAAAGGAATACAAATTTAAGATTTCGGGGAGCGTCATAGACAAATCCTCCACCGGAAACACCCTGTTTATCGAGCCGTCGGGTGTCGCCAGATATTATGAGGAATTGCAGCTTCTTAAAATCGGCGAGGAAAACGAGGTTTGCCGTATTCTTTATACGCTGAGCGCGTCGGTGGCGGACGCGTGCGAGCCGTTAAAGCAAAATATAGGCATGATTGAAAAGCTTGACTTCATACTGTCAAAGGGCAAGCTAAGCATTGATCTGGACGCGTCTGAGCCGTCCGTAAACACGGAGCGCAGAATTGTTTTGAAGGACGCAAGACATCCGCTTATGGACAGGAGCGTAAATGTTCCGCTTTGCTTTGAAATCGGCGGGAGCGTTCACGGCATTATAATAACCGGACCGAATACGGGCGGAAAAACAGTTGCGATAAAGACGGTTATGCTGAACTGCATGATGGCGCAGTGCGGGCTTCACGTTGCCTGCAGGGAGGCGGATATATGCATGAACAGCTCGTATCTTTGCGATATAGGAGACGGACAGAGCCTTTCGGAGAATTTATCGACCTTTTCGGCGCATATTAAAAACGTGCTGGAGATTCTAAAGGAGGTAAACCGTGACAGCTTTGTGATTATGGATGAACTCGGCTCGGGAACCGACCCCGCCGAGGGCATGGGAATCGCCGTCGCCATATTGGAGGAACTGAGAAAAAGCGGCTGTCTTTTTCTCGCGACAACTCATTATCCCGAGGTAAAGGATTACGCCGACAGGACGCGGGAAATCATTAACGCGAGAATGACCTTTGACAAAACGACGCTTATGCCCACCTACCAGATGGTTATTGGCGAGGCGGGCGAAAGCTGCGCTTTCTATATAGCGGACAGTCTGGGAATGCCGGCCGAAATGCTGCAAACCGCAGTCCGCGCCGCCTACGGCGAGTCCGCGCTCGAACGCTACCGTTTCAGGAACGAAAACACATTGGCCGCAAATAGTGGCGGCGGCAGGATTTCTAAGCTTAAAAAGCCGAAAAACACCGACACGCTTTCCCGGAAGTACAGCCGCGGCGACAGCGTTATGGTTTATCCCGACCAAAGGATAGGGATTGTGTGCGAGCCGATTAACGAGAAGGGCGTTTTGAGGGTGCAGCTTCCCGACAAAAAAATATGGATTAACCATAAGCGGGTAAAGCTTCATGTGGCGGCATCCGAACTGTATCCCGAGGACTATGATTTTTCGATTATATTCGATACGGTTGAAAACAGGAAAGCCCGCCACGAAATGGAAAGAAAATACACTGATAAAACTATTGAACATGAGTAAAGGGAATGCAGGAGGAGATGTACCGTTTTTATTGTAAATTTGCTGAATAAGTTGATAATTTCTTACATTTTAAGTATAATAAAAATGTAAGGTAAGTAAGGAAATCAATGATAGGAGGCTATTTATTATGGAATTAGCTAAAGTAACATCAAAAGGTCAGGTTACGATACCTGTTGCCATAAGAAAATTGCTCGGAATACGTGAAGGCGATAAAATTCTTTTTGTCGAGGACGGTGAAAAAGTGGTTATGATGAACGCTTCGACAAATGCCTTGTTAAAAGCGCAGAAAGCATTTGAAGGAGTGGCTGAGGAGCTTGGTATAAAAAATGAGCAGGATGTTGTGGAACTTGTAAAAGAAATTCGCGCGGAGCGGGGAGAGCAATATAAATGCGAATAATGTTTGATACAAATATTTTGATTTCAATGTTGCTTTTTCCGAGCGAAAGGTTTAATCGAATTTTAGATTTTATTACAAGAAAGCACAAATTAGTCTTATCTTCTTTTGTAATTGATGAATTATTTGCTGTTGTGGAACGCAAATTTCCTTTAAAAAAGCAGGCGATTGATTCCTTTTTATCCGATTTGGCATATGAGCTTGTTTACACTCCGCACAACATATCGGGAAATCTCTTTGAAATCAGGGATAAAAATGACTATCCTGTGTTGTATACGGCAATCATTGAGAACATAGATATCTTCATTACAGGAGACAAAGATTTTTTGGATGTGGATATTGAAATGCCGGAGATAATGACACCTAAGGATTTTGCGGAAAAATTTTTGCATGAACATCTAAGAAAGAACCGGAGAATGTATAAATGCATATCAAGACAAAAAGGCGCCGCCAATAACCTTTAATCGGTTATCTGACGGTGCCTTGAATTTGTTTACTTTTACAAAGTAAATTCATAGATGCATTTTTCAAATTCGCCATCGTCACGCATATCATTTCCTTCCGGAAGTTCTGTTATTTCCAATAATTTACCGCCGGCGTATTCGCACGTTTTTCTTGAAGCATAGTTGTCGGGATTACAGGTTATGTATAAATATTCCATATTATGTTTTCTGGCAAGTTGAAATAATAGCAGGCAGGCTTTACCGGCATAATGGTTTCCTCTGTATTCCGGAAAAACCGTATATCCGATGTGTCCGCCGTAATAAAGATTGTCATTATACCCGATTCTTAAGTCACATTTTCCCATTTCGGCGCCATTGGGACTGCTGATTATAAAATGATAGGCAGGAACCCAATTTCTTTTTTCATCCCCATCGACGGTTTTCTCCAACAGTAATTGTATTTCGTCATTCTTTAAAAACGCGGTATCTAAAAACATACTTTACTCCTTATAAATTCCCAGAAATGATGTGATTTTGCCGTGAGTATATTCCCTCTCGATTAAGCCGAATTCAGGGTCATAATATTTGCCGTTATAGAACAGTACCCAATGAGTATATCCGCCGTTTGCATGAACGGTTAAAATGGAATACCTGTAAGGCTCAGGATTTTTCTTTGATATACGTGTATTCTTTTCGGCATGGGGAATTTCGTATTTATCGAGTATTTCTATAAGCTGCCCGATACTGGTTGGACCGTTTGTTTTCATATCCTTAATCACATCATTTATGTCTTTGCCGGTAATCATTGCGATACATGCCTGTCCGCACGTTTCAAAGGTTGGCTGTTTAATTAATTCCATAATTTCTCCTCCGTTCAAATCAGACCGTATTATGAAAAATCCGTATGCAGGATTCCTCCTGTTACTGCATTTACGTGAACAAACACATCCATATAAGTAATTCCATCCTTATCGTACACATACTCATAGTAAGACAATATATTGTCCTCCGGTTTTTCTTTAAAACCTTTTGCACCCAAATACCGCATAATTATTTTGTATGCGTTGGGAATGCGCTCAAAAGCGTTTTTAAACGGTTCGCGTATCGAAATTACCGCATAATCGGCTTCCTTTTGCTCCGCAATCTCCACTCCCGGATATGCTGCTTCAAAATCCTGCGGCAGAATATAGGCAGCCACATAACCTTGCAGACCGAACCTGTTTTTTTGTTCTGAAGACACATACGGAAAATCCCACCCTATCCTTTTGGCGTTTTTATCGAATGCCAGAAGTCCGGAATCTGCCGCCCACCGTTCTAAATATGTGTTTACATCATTTTCCGGCTGTGGCGAAATCATCACATAACGCGCCATTTTGAACGGCGGAACTGTTTCAATTCTCACTTCGGAATAAATATTCTCATTTTCCGTTAAGTTTTTTCTTACCAGTTCGTCCAATTTGCATGAGAAAAATTCACATATCTCAACTAATTTATCCAATTCCGGGACAGCGTCGCCCGATTCCCATTTTGTAACCGTTTGGCGTGATACTGCCATGTGTTCCGCAAAACCTTCCTGTGTGATTTTCTTCTGCTTCCTCAGATACCGGATATTTTTTCCTAAATTCATTTTTTTGCCCCCAAATCCTACTCCCAATATATATCATAAAACAGCGAAAAACCACCAATTATTGTCTGCTTTTTAATTCCGGAATGTAAACTGCCGGTATACATTTATTTTTCCTTAAAGCCGCTCCAGAAGCTTTTCGTAAATTTTCAAATCGCTGTCCTTAAAGACATTAAAAATAATCCGCTCCGGACAGTCGTCGTGCGTTTTCAAAAAATGCGTCACTGTTTCCAATGCGATTTCTGCCGCCTTTTCGTTCGGGAAATGAAATTCTCCCGTTGAGATACAGCAGAACGCGACGGATTTGATGCTGTTTTCCGCACAGCATTTAAGAACACTTTCATAGCAGTTCTGCAAATCAAGACAGAGAGCGTCATTCAGCTTGCTGTATACAATGGGTCCGACCGTGTGAATCACATAATCGCAGGGAAGATTATAGGCTTTTGTTAAGGTGGCGGTGCCCGTCGGTTCCTCATAGCCACTGCCGTACTTTATGCGTCTGTGGTGCATAATACGGCTGCATTCCGCGCGAAGCTGCATACCTGCCGCAGTGTGGATTGCATTGTCAATACACCCGTGGCACGGCACAAAGCAGCCGAGCATCTGCGAGTTGGCGGCATTCACAATTGCGCCGACCTTAAGCCTTGTTATATCGCCCTGCCAGAGCGATATTTTTTCCGCAAAAGGAGCTTTGCTGTCAAACTGCTCCTTTACGGTCGGAATATCCGATAAGGCTACGGTGCCCTTTGCCTGCAGCGCTTCCCGAAGGTAACCGTCCTGCAAGGCGCTCAATTCTTCGGAAAGCTCCCTAGGCATACGGATATTCATGAGAGAGCGGATTGCGTTTTTCTTTTCCGTCTGACTGTATCCGCTTGTTTCAAGGTTTCGGTATTCGACGGAATCTTCCTTTAATTTGTCCAAAAAAAGATTCGTCAATTCGTTTGCGTTCATTTCAGACACGTCCCTTCTGCAAGCCGACTGTATAAATCCGATACCGAATCCGCCATATCGCCGCCTATGCTGATTGCTCTCGTTCCGAAGCTTTCCGATCCGATTTTTTATCAATTTGCTTCATGATTTCTCAACCTTTTTTCAAAGCTGCGCTATACGAATAGTCTACACTGTTTTTATGTAATGTCAACGGTTACAGTTTACGCCCGGCTTTTAAAAGCCTTTATAAGATTAAAGAAAACAATTATAATATTTTTATAAAAAAATTTCTGAAATAAGCGCACATTTGCGCGTTATTTTTCGTTACACATTACGGAAGGAGGTTTTTAGGTGGATTATAAGGAGCAGTACAATAAAATATACCGATACTGTTATTTCAGGCTGCGGCACAGGGAGAGCGCCGAGGATATCACACAGGAAACCTTTCTTCAGTATCTGAAGCATCCGGAATACGGGGGAGCGGGGGAGCCGCTTAAAATATTATATACAATCGCGAGGAATCTTTGCATCGACGAGTTGCGGCGCGGCAGCAGGATAAATCTTGTGTCGCAGGATGGGATTGCGGAGTGTGCGGGAGATTCGCCGAACGAGGAGAATATCATCCTTCAGACGCGGTTACGGGAGGCAATGGGTGCGCTTGAGGAGGCGGAGCGCGAAATTGTTTTCCTGAGGATTGTGAATGAGGTGCCCGCGGCGGTAATCGGGAGGCTGCTCGGAATATCAAGATTTGCCGTTTACCGCAGATGTGAGCGGGCTTTGAAGCTTTTGAGAAAAGAAATGGAGGCGGATTTATGAGACTACCCAAAAAAGAGCTTATAAAAAATCTTAAGCTCGCGTATGAGGCTCCTGAGCCGGAAAAAAGAGACGAATTCTGCCAGAGGTTTGACAGTCAGTATATATCGATGGGGCGTTTTTTTCTGACGCAGATACCGTATATCAGAAAATGGTCGTGGATTATTTCTACCTTAATATTCGGAATCGGCGTGTTTGTAAGCGTATTCGTGAAGGACTGGGCGGTATGGGTGGTTTCGGCGTTTGCTCCGATTCTGGCGCTGACAATGCTTATTGAAAATGCCAAGTCGAGTTCCTGCAATATGGATGAGCTGGAATGCGCGACAAGATTTTCGTTAAAATCGCTTTTGTTCGCGAGAATGACGGTACTGTCTGTTTTTCACGGAATCGTTATGGCGGCGCTTATTCCGCTGTGTGTCTTAAAAAGCGCGATGCCCGTGCTTACGGGCGGACTGTATATTCTGCTCCCGTATTTTCTCACGGTTTTTTGCGGGGCTGTTTTGCTCAGGAAAATACACAGGAGGGAGAGTATGAGTATCTGTATCGGAATCCCCGTGCTGATCAGCTTTTTAATGATTATTACAAGGTATATGTGCGCATTTTTGTATGAGCAGGAAAGCGTGAAATGGTGGGCGCTTGCCCTTGCCGTTCTGGCGGCGGCTTCGGTGAGGGAGTGGATTTTATATATAGGACGGAACACCGTCCGGATATAACAGTTACGCGCGGGAAACGGCGCGGCATCAAGGAGGAAAGAGTATTATGGAATTAAATATCGACAGAGTTTCCAAGCAGTACCGTAACAAAATAGCGGTTGACAGGATGAGCCTGAAGCTGGGGAAGGGGATATACGGGCTTTTGGGAGCGAACGGAGCGGGAAAAACAACCCTTATGAGGATGATTTGCGGAATATTGCAGCCGACGGGCGGCAGCATATCCTTTGACGGGATTGACGTATCGGCGGAGGAATACAGAAGCAGACTCGGGTATCTGCCGCAGGATTTCGGCTATTATCCGGAATTCAGCGGAAGGGATTTTCTCATGTATATGGCGGCGTTAAAGGGACTCAAAAAGCCGTACGCGAAGGAGCGGACAGGCGAGTTGATTAAGTTTGTGGCGCTTGAGGCGGCAGCGGACAAAAAGGTCAAAACCTACTCGGGCGGAATGAAGCAGCGTCTGGGAATCGCACAGGCGCTTCTCAACCACCCGAAGCTTCTGATTCTGGATGAGCCGACGGCGGGACTGGACCCCAAGGAGCGGGTGCGTTTCCGCGATTTGATTGCGGATTACGGAAAGGACGCCGTTGTGCTGCTGTCAACGCACATTGTATCCGATATCGAGCATATTGCCGACAGCATTCTCATGATGAAGGACGGGCAGCTTATTTACAACGGCGCGTGGAGCGGCGAAAAAGGCGATTTGGAGGAATTTTACATGAAGCAATTTGAGGAGGGGACGGCAGATGAATAATCTGGGAATACTTATAAAATACGAATGGAAGAAGCTCTGGCAGAAAAAAATGGTGAAAATTGCGGTGACTGCCGCGATTTTGCTTCAGGTTTTTGCCTGTCTGTCGTTTTTAATGATGTCGGAGGCGGAATATTCTACGGATAAAGACGGCAATGTGCTGCAGGAAAGCTCAATGAGCGGGTATGAGAAGCAAATGACCGAAAAAAGAAACGCGCAGGCGCTCGACGGAAGGGTAATAGACGATACGCTCATAAGCGAGGCGCTGCATCCATCCAATCCGGAAAACGGAAGAAAGGAGTATGAAGAAATCATTTTACTTTTACACAGTGTGCTGGAGGATAAAACAATGAACGCGGACAGCGATTTGTTTTACCGGACATGGAGAAGCAATATTGTTCTGAAGGCCTCCTTGGATCAAAGTCTTAACAGCAAGGAGAATGCGTATTGGGAAAAAAGAGTCGATAAGGTGGAAACGCCGTTTACTTACAAATACAGCTTTTTGTGGCAGGATATGCTTAATATCGGAATGACCGTAGGAACCATAGTTATGATGCTTATTGCGAGTTGCCTGTCGGGAGTGTTTGCCGATGAGAGCAAGAGAGGTACGGACCAGCTTGTTTTGTGCACGAAAAACGGAAAGGCCCCGATATACGCCGCCAAAATTATAACGGGCACGCTGTTCGGAATTGGCTGCGTACTGCTGCTGTATGGAATAACCTTCGCAATCAGAGGAGGATTCTTGGGATTTGAGGGCTTTGACGCAGGCTTACAGCAGCTTAGCCCGAATATACCCTATGCGATAAGCGTCGGGAAGGCGTTTCTGATTATGTTCGGAATTGCGCTCATTGTGTCGGTACTGCACAGTGTATTTTCAATGGTTCTGTCGGAATATATTAACAACGCCGTCGCGGTGCTGCTTATCATGGTGGCAATTATGATACTTGCAATGGCAGTGAGCGTACCGGATCAGCTGCGCTTACTGTCACAGCTTCACAGCTATCTGCCGATAAATTCAAACGCAGGCTGGAATTTCGCGGATTTCAGGACGGTTCCGGTATTCGGTGCGCGTCTGAATTACTTTCAGTTTACGGCAATCCTTTACGCGCTTCTGTCGGCGGGGATTGTTTTTGTGGGAAAAAGAAGGTACCGTTAAAGAAAGAAGGGGATTCTTTTAAAAACTGTTGACTCTGACGCTGCGTCATGGTTTATGCTATACTTGCATGGGAGGGCAGCATAATGAGAACAGTAAATGAAGTAAGCAAATTAACAGGTGTAAGTGTGCGCACACTGCATCACTATGACGCAATCGGACTGCTGAAACCGACGGTGTTTACCGACGCAGGATACCGGCTGTATGACGATACGGCGCTAGAACGATTGCAGCAGATTTTATTGTTCAGAGAGTTGGAGTTCCCCTTAAAGGAAATCAAGGTTATTCTGGAAAGTCCGGATTTTGACCGCAACAAGGCGCTGGAACAGCAAATCACCTTATTGACGCTCAAAAAAGAACATCTGGAAAACCTGCTCGGTCTCGCCCGTGAAATAAAAGAGATTGGAGTCAACAGAATGGATTTCACAGCATTTGATACAAGCAAAATTGACGATTATGCCGCCGAAGCTAAAGCGGCATACGGACAAACGCCGGAGTATGCGGAGTTTGCGGAAAAATCAAAGGGTCGGACAAAAGAAGAAACGCAAAGGCTGAATATGCAGATGATGGCGATATTCACCGAATTCGGGACGATGAATGAATTACCGCCGAATTCTGAAAAAGTGCAGACGCAGGTAAAAAAATTACAGAATTTTATATCCGAGCATTTTTACAACTGCTCCGACGAAGTTCTGTACAGCTTAGGCTCAATGTATTCCGGAGACGGCAGGTTTACGGAAAACATCAATAAAGCAGGAGGGGAGGGTACTGCGCAGTTTGTGTCTGAAGCAATCAGGCAATACTGTAATAAATAGCGGAATTCTTGATAAGCTTGAAGCAGGTAAATTTGAATCATTAAAAGCGATTCATAAATATCTGTTTGGCGATATTTATTTTTTTGCCGGAGAGATACGAACCGTAAACATTTCAAAAGGAAATTTCCGTTTTGCGCCGCTGATGTATCTGGAAGCGTCGCTTGCGAACATTGATAAAATGCCGCAGTCTGATTTTGATGAAATAATTGAAAAGTATGTGGAAATGAATATAGTCCACCCATTCCGTGAGGGCAACGGCAGAAGCACCCGCATCTGGCTCGACTGTATTCTGAGAAAAGAAATCGGTATGGTAGTCGATTGGAGTAAGGTCGATAAAGATGATTACCTGCTGGCAATGGAGCGCAGCCCTATTAAGGATATTGAAATCAAACATATTCTTAAAAACGCCCTGACCGATAAAACGGGTGACCGCGAGGTTTATATGAAGGGCATAGACCACAGCTATTACTATGAAGGATATAGCATATTCAAGGCGGAAGAGCTTTAAGTTTTTGGAATACAAACCCTCTCGGTGTGAAAATAACAATCACATCAGAGAGGGTTTTATCAGATACACAATTAAGCACGTATCCGCCAATATGCTGTTTTACCTCATCGGTCCTTCAAGCCAAGCCTTGCCGGACAGCAAATCAACTCCTACATAATAACCTATCGTAATTATTTCGGTCTTTTTGAGTGTGATTTCCCAATAAACTTTGTCGCTGCTTGTCACGTCGCGTACTGCGATTTCCTCCCAGTCTGTCTCGCCGTATTCTTTTTCAATAAAAGCTTTTGCTTTTTCGATTGCCTGCTCCTTAGAGATAAAGCTGTTTTTCTTAGAAAGATTTACAGCTGCGTCAAAATGAAAATTGGCATGGCTGAAATCACCGTCCATATCGTATTTTGCACGCCCGAGTAATACAGAAAATTCGTCGTTTATTATCTGACGCACTTCAAACGTCGTGTTGCCTAAATCGTCGGTTTTGGTATTCCACTCAAATTTTTCAATATCGCCGTCATACCATTTTCCCAGACGCTCCTTTGCGTCTTCAAACAATGTTTCGGTATCGGGATACGGTGTTATGCTTCCGGCAGTCAGATTTGCGTACTCTTTACTGTCTAAAGCTTTATTGTCGATGGAACGGATATTTTGCGTGTCGGTGTCAAAATAATAATACAGGTCTGTATCATCCTTATATATTATTCGGTCAGGATTGCGGCGTTTTGCTTCTTCGTCTGGTTCCACATAGTACATTTTCACTCCGTTCAATTCAAAAGTGCCTTTTGATAATACTTTATTCCGATAGGCGGAAGAATCCGACGCGCGAAGCCTCAGAACAATTCCGGCGGATATTCCCGCGAGCAGAACGACCGTGAACGCTGAGATTAAGATTTTCAATGTTTTTTTGCTCATACTATACACACTCCTTATTTATACTATAACTAAGCCAAGGTTTCCGAATTTTGAAACAGCGTTAATTATTTCTATGTACCTGTCATCATCAAAATCTTCAAAATAGTCTATTGTTTTATTAATTGAGGTGTAAACACTATAGCCCTGAGCTAAATAATCGAAAAAGCTATCCTCGAATTCTGCAGCTAAATAATGATTCACATCAGTATTATACCCTATCACAGTTTTATAGCCGTTGCTTACCAAGGTGCTGCAAAGATTCTTCCCCGTTCCCGTGTTATTCTGCGCGCTCCTGCATGCCCCGAGATAAGCTAACTTGCAGTCCATACTTTTCGGAACGTCTGAGGGTTTAAATAAAATTTCTTTGGTACCAACTATATCCACAAGAAGTACGCTTCCCTCGTTCTTTCCGTGACAGCATACGAAAAACGATTCGGCATTCTTAAAATACTCCTGCATACCGTATAATGCAGTCGGTCTTGCCGCTAACATTGCGCCGTGCCCTTTGTTCACAAAATTTCTGTAGTACATATTGACTGTCTGACTGTTTCCCGGGAAAAAATCCTCACTGTGAGCGAATATAAACACATTTCCAATCGTCGCGTCAACGCGCTCAGCGGGAAGTAAAAGTATAAACATGAGAATCAAAATCAATATTTTTCTGCCTCTGGATATTTTCATTGTTCTACCTCCTTGTCCTGATATTAAAATCTGGTTGTATTATTATATTATATGCGATTGAATATAGATATGTCAACAACACATTACAAAGTTATATTATAGTATACATTATCCCGCATTTGCGTTTTGGGACTAAACCAATCAATCAGCTGAAGCCCACAGTAGCACAAACCTTGACGGAGCATATGCGCGGGGCTATAATTAAAAAAACTCGGGAGGAGGCTTTCATATTATGCGAAAACCCAAAATGCTTCTTTTTGATTACGGACAGACACTGGTTGATGAGGAGAAATTTGACGGTGTGAGGGAAACCGAGGCAGTAATGAAATACTGTACCGTGAATAAACATAACCTTACGGCATTGCGATTCCGGGGAGGGGATACTGACGGTTTATAATTGGAGGGAGTTGGAAAAAATTCTCCGCGAATGCTGATGATTGCGGCAAAAGAGTTCCGTTTGCGTTATCTTCATACTATTTTCTGTATGAGGCTATTAATCTCGTCAATGCGCTTCATGTGTTTACGGGAAAATTCATTTTGAAAGTTACAGATTTTGAATATTTTTCGGGTTTGTGGCGATAATAATTTATTTCAAAATAATCGATACTTAATTTTGCGCACAGACTAAGAAAAATTGTGCGTATTTTTATTGAAAATTTGATTTTTAATGCTATAATAAAATCCGTACACATCTGAATTCGTGGTGTGTGTGAATTTTATAAATGAAAGCAGGTGAATGAGTGGACATCCGAGAACAAGCCGAAGAAGTTATTATGAGCAAAGGTGGTATTGCAAAATCTGCTGATTTTGTTGCCGCCGGAATTAGAGCCGCCGATGTTGTAAATATGTGCAACGCAGGGTACCTTGAACGTGTGCGTCACGGTTATTATCAGCTTGCCGAAAAAAACATGGTTTCCGAGGAGCAGCTCCTTGCTGTACTCATTCCAAAAGGAATCATCTGCGTTGAATCCGCCCTTTTTCACTATGGATACAGTGATTTCGCTCCCCGTAAGTGGTCAATAGCCATACCTCGTTCTATGTCAAGAACAAAATTGGATGTAGATGCTCTTGCTCTGCAACCCTATTATGTGCAACCTGAGCTGTACGAATTGGGTAAAGTTACCGATAGCTTTAATGGCGTTACCCTTTCCGTATACGACCGGGAGCGAACAATCTGTGATTGTTTCAAATACCGTTCAAGGCTTGACAACGAGCTGTTTAACAAGGCGCTTAATGCCTATGCAAATGATACAAAGAAAAATTTGCAAAGCCTTTCTGCATATGCCAAGAAGCTCAGAGTGTATAAAAAGGTTATGGAATTGATGGAGGTACTTCTGAATGCCTGATATTGCTGCGTCCGTGCTTGCGCGCTTGAAAAATAAAGCAAAAGAAAGCGGGAGAAGCTATCAGCTTTGTCTGCAGCTCTTTTGCCAAGAAGAATTTTTGCGCCGTTTGGAGAAGTCCAAATATGCAGAAAATCTCGTGTTGAAGGGCGGTTTGTTTATCTACTCCCTTACTGACTTCGATAGCCGAGTGACAGTTGATGTGGACTTTTTGCTTCGTCAAATGCCCAACACTCCCGAACAGTTAAGAACAATTCTCGAAGAGATCATAGCAGTTCAGACCGGTAACGACTTTGTGAATTTTGAAATTAAAGATGTTGCGCCTATTGCCGTTGCGAAAAAATATGCAGGTATCAGTGCCTCAGCAGTTGCTTGTATTAAGAATACCAAAACGCCATTCAGCATTGATTTTGGCGTTGGTGATGTTATAGTGCCAAAGCAGGAGAAACGCAGTATCCCTACACAGCTTGATGGTTTTCATGCACCTACCGTAAATACTTATTCTCTCGAAACTACCATTGCCGAAAAGATAGATGCAATCCTCAGTCTTATGGAATTTTCCAGCCGAATGAAGGATTATTATGATATTTACTATGTTGCTAACAAATTTGATTTTGATGGCAAGGTGCTGACTGAAGCACTAAGAAAAACCTTTGCCAATCGTGAACACAGTTTTACGCTTGAGCGGTTCGAGCAGGTTATGGACTTTGATAATGACGAGACGATGCAAAAGAAATGGAAGGCTTTTGTTCGGAAAATTGATTCTAAAACGGATGATTACAGTACTGTATTGAAAACCATAAAAACATTTCTTGAAAATCCGCTTGCAGCCGCTATTGAAGGTAAAAACTATACAGAACAATGGTCTGCCGCTGAAAACCAATGGAAGAAGGGTGTGTAATCAAATAGTTGTTCACGATTTCAGTAGTTCTGCTGCGGATATTGTTTATTCGGGCAACCCCATTCTATTTATTTTACATAAATGAACATAAGAAGAAAATGCAGGATGCTTCCCGCCATCACGAAAAGATGAAAAATTTCGTGCGTTCCGAAGACGGGGTGGCGGCTGTTGAAGCCGGGCATCTTAAGAGCGTAAACCACGCCGCCCGCAGTATATACGATTCCGCCGGATAAAAGCAGGACAAAGCCTGCCGTGCCTATCGAGTCAAGGATTGTGCCGAAGGCGTGTACGCAAATCCAGCCCATGCCGATGTAGATTGCGGAGGAAAGCCACTTTGGACAGCGGATATAGAAAATGTTTAAAAGCGTCTGGAGAGCGGCGAGCGACCATATGACAATCAGCGTGATTTTTCCGCTGTGTCCGCCGATGAGCGCCGTGCAGACGGGGGTGTAGGTGCCCGCGATAAGCACGGAAATCATTATGTGGTCGATTTTTTGCAGAAAGGTGTTTACGCGGGGCGATATGTCGAAGGTGTGGTAGGCGGTGCTGGCTGTGTAAAGTCCGATTATGCTTACGGCAAAAATAAAAAGGGACACCACAACCTTGGGCGAGGAGGCGGACGCGGCGCGCAGCAGCATCGGAATTGCGGCGAGAGCTGCCAGTACCATACCTATGAAATGAGTGATTGCGCTTCCGGGTTCCTTGATTTTAGTCAGCATTTTTTCTACCTCCGGCATTATTATGTCCGTAAAATAAAAATAATATGTAACGATACTATAGATTTTATAAAAGAGATGTGCTAAAATATGCACAAATTATTTTGGGAGGCAGAAAATGTATATAACAAGCGATATTAAGTATATTGGCGTTAATGACCATAAGGTGGACCTCTTTGAAGGACAGTATGCTGTCGAGAACGGTATGGCGTACAATTCGTATGTTATTATGGACGAAAAGATTGCCGTTATGGATACGGTTGACGCGGCTTTCGGCGATGAGTGGCTTGCCAACCTCAAGGCGGAGCTTTGCGGAAGGACGGTGGATTATCTTATCGTGCAGCATATGGAGCCGGACCATTCGGCGAATATTGCAAGGTTTATGGAGCTTAATCCGGGAACCACAGTAGTTGCGACTGCCGCAGCTTTTAATATGATGAAAGCGTTTTTCGGAACGGATTATGCGGACAGGCGCATGATTGTCGGTGAGGGGGCGACGCTTGAACTCGGAAAACATACACTCACGTTTGTAATGGCGCCCATGGTGCATTGGCCCGAGGTTATGGTGACGTACGATGCCGCGGATAAGGTGCTTTTTTCGGCGGACGGTTTCGGAAAGTTCGGAGCGCTGGACGTAGAGGAGGACTGGGCATGCGAGGCACGCCGCTATTACATAGGAATAGTGGGCAAGTACGGCGCTCAGGTGCAGGCGCTGCTTAAGAAGGCTTCGGCGCTTGACATTCAGATTATATGCCCTCTGCACGGTCCGGTACTTACCGAGAATCTCGGATACTATATCAACCTTTACAATATATGGTCCTCGTATTCCGTAGAGTCCGAGGGCGTGATGCTTGCTTATACCTCGGTATACGGCAATACGAAGAAGGCGGTGCTTGAGCTTGAGGAGCTGCTTAAAAAGGGCGGCTGTCCCAAGGTTGTCGTATGCGATTTGGCGAGAGAAGATATGGCAGAGGCGGTTGAGGACGCTTTCCGCTACGGTAAGCTTGTGCTTGCGACCACCACATATAACGGAGAAATTTTCCCGTTTATGAAGCAGTTTATAGACCACCTTACCGAGCGCGGCTATCAGAACCGTACCGTAGGCTTTATCGAGAACGGCTCATGGGCGCCGGTTGCGACAAGAAGCATGCGTAAGCATTTTGAAAACAGCAAGAACATCACATTCCTTGACGCAACCGTTACGATAAAGTCGGCGCTTAACGACGAAAGCAGAGCGCAGCTTGAGGCGATGGCAAATGAACTTTTATAAACGATAAAAAATCAGGAGGAAATCAAGTTGAAGAAAAGATTTTTAATTGCAGCCGCGGCATTGTCCCTGGCTGCGGCAGCGGTTCTCGGAGGCTGCGGAAAGACAGCTTCCTCGTCCGGAAATTCATCGTCCGTGACGGAAGGAAATACGGAAGCCGCGACCCAGACACCGAACGATGAAACAACAGCGGCGGAAACTCCGTCTAACAAAGCGGCTGCCGCTCTGACGGACTATGTGTCCGACGAGGAGATGGCGCTTGCGGACCAGTGGCCGAGCTGCGACGACAGGGCGCTTGCGGCGGTTATGCGTAAGGCGGCAAAGGGCGAGAAGGTCACGATTGCCTGCATCGGCGGCTCCATTACGCAGGGAACCATATCAAACGGCAAGAAGGATTCGGAGGTCGGATTCAAGAAATGCTATGCGGACATATTTTTTGAATGGTGGAAAACAACCTTCCCGGACGGCGATTTTGAGTTTATTAACGCCGGAATAGGCGGAACGGATTCATATCTCGGAGTTCACAGGGTTGAGGCGGACGTGCTTGAGCATAAGCCGGATCTGGTGCTTGTGGAGTATTCCGTAAATGACGCGGATTCCGTTTTTTACAAGAGGTCGTATGACAATCTCGTGCGTAAGATTCTGTTTTCCGAGAGCAAGCCCGCGGTGATGCTTTTGTATATGGCGCAGACGAACGGCTCAACCGCACAGGGAAGCCATGTTTTTGTCGGCTTCAACTACAAGCTGCCGATGGTAAGCTATTCAAATGTAATAAGCGATATGATGAGCAACAGTATTTTTACGGCGGAGGAGCTTTCGGGCGATACGGTTCATCCCTCAACGCTCGGACATGCCATTACGGGAGAGATTATCTGGAAGTACCTTAACGGCGTTTATGAGGTTTGCGACAGTTTTGAGGAGCCTGAGGAGTTTTCCGAATCTCCGGTTACAAAGGACGTTTACCTTGACGCTACGATTCTTGACAGCACCAATATTACTCCGGATTCGTTAGGAAGCTTCAAGGAGCAGAAGGTGTGCGACTGGTTCCCCAACGGATGGGTATGCTCCGAGGGTGACGGAGAAATTACCTTCACCGCGGAGTTCAGAAACCTCGGAATACTGTATTACGATACGGTTGACGGCAAAAGCGGTCAGTTTGAGATATATGTTGACGGCGAGAGCGTAAGGACGATAAACGCGGATTTCCCCGGAGGCTGGGGCAACGCGATAACCGCCGACGAGGTGTATACCTCCGACGAGAAGGCGGAGCACACGGTTGTCATTAAAAAGGCTCCGGACTCGACGGGCGACGTATTTGATTTGCTCGGACTTCTTGCTTCATAAAAACAGGAAAAACTTTGAAAATGATTACCCCGGTACAGGCTGCCGGGGTATTTTTATGGAAAGGATTATAAAAAATAGTATTAATTGTTAAGGAATTGTGACCGGATTTTAAACAAAAATAAAAAAAACATTGATTATTATACGGAAAAGTTGTATAATTTTCACAATAAACTAATTGTGCGATTGAGTAACTTTAGACAAATCTATAAAAACATCGTTAAGGAGAGACAATGAGAAAAGCATTTCGTTTTATAGGAGCGGGGCTTGCTTTGGCTATGAGCGTGAGCCTTGCTGCGTGCGGTGACGGCAAAAGCGGCACGGACGCAAACGCTACATCTGACGGTTCTTCCGAGACACAGAAGGAGACTCAGAAAGAAACGGAGCCTTTTGTACCGGAGGTTGCCGGAGTGTTTGAGGCTGAGGACGGAACCTTCGTCGGAGGCACCAAGGTAGGCAAGGATAAGGCGGGCTTCAGCGGAACGGGCTATGTAGAGGGCTTTGCGGCTGACGGAGATGCCTGTATCGTTAAGGTTTCGGTTGAAAAGGAAGGTTTTTATGACCTGCTGATTACGAATGCGAGCGGCGGAGGCCATAAAGAGAATTTTGTCGCCGTTGACGGTTCAAATGTCGGCAAAATGATATCCGATGAGACTGTTTTCACGGATTCTGTTATTACGAATATATATTTTGAAGCGGGAGATCATGAGGTTGAGATTTCCAGCGAGTGGGGCTGGATAATGCTTGACAAGATTACGGTCCAGACCTCGGCGCCGATAGATTCTTCTATTTATGAGGTTTCTTCTCAGCCCGTAAATCCGAACGCTACGGAGTCCACAAAGAAGCTTATGAGTTATCTTTCGGACATATACGGCGAGAAAATCCTGTCGGGACAGAACTGCGATACCGGAATGTACGGTAAGGAGTTCCGCGTAATCAAAGACGTTACGGATAAGACGCCTGCCGTTCTCGGACTTGACTTTATCGAATATTCACCTTCAAGGGTAGAAAACGGCAGCACCTCTAAGGCTACGGATTACGCTATTCAGTTTAACGAGGCAGGCGGCATCGTTACCTTCTGCTGGCACTGGAACGCGCCGTCCAAATATCTTACGGGCGAATGGTACAGAGGCTTTTATGCCGATTCCACCAACATTAATCTCGCAAAGATTATGAACGGCGAGGACGAGGAAGGATACGACCTTCTTATGAAGGATATTGACGCGATAGCCGCGCAGCTTAAAATTCTTCAGGACAATGACGTTCCGGTTCTCTGGCGTCCTCTTCACGAGGCGAGCGGAGGATGGTTCTGGTGGGGGGATTCGGGACCCGAAGCGTACATAGAATTATATAAGCTTCTTTATGATAAGCTTACCAACGAATACGGACTTAACAATCTTATCTGGGTATGGAACGGACAGAATAAGGACTGGTATCCGGGCGACGAGTATGTGGATATGATCGGCGAGGATATATATCCGGGCGAGAGAGTGTATACATCTCAGGTTAATAAATATCTTGAGGCGGCTCATTATACCGATACTCCCAAAATGGTCATTCTTTCCGAGAACGGATGCGTGTTAGACCCCGAGCTTGCAAAGCGGGACGGCGCGATGTGGGGTCTCTGGTGTACATGGGGCGGCGAGTTTGTCGCAAAGGACGGAGCTTTCTTCGCGTACAGTGATAAGTATACCGAGGAGGAACAGCTTAAAACGGCGCTCGAAAGCGAGATAGTAATTACGCTTGACGAGCTGCCGAATCTCAAGGAATATGAAACGGGGAAATGACATTGTTTAAAAAGGTGTTTTCCTACGACGGAAAATTCATGGAATTTCTCCGTAAGACGGGGGAGCTGATAATTCTCAGCGTGGTTTTTCTGGTCTGCTGTATACCGGTAATCACTTTGAGCAGTTCGGTCGCTTCTCTGTATTATTCAGTTATAAAGAGCGTGAGAAGAAACAGAGGCACAGCCCTGGGAGAGTTTTTTTCATCAATGAAAAGGACGCTCCCGAAGGGCTGCCTCATAACTTTTGAAATGGCGGTGTGGTTTGCCGCGCTTTATTTCGGAAGACATATTCTTCTGGCTCTTGATACGGATATGGGTAAGTCCATGTCTGTTATATATTTAATACTCATGACAGCGAGCCTGGGTGTTGCAGCCTATATTTTTCCCATACTGTCCAGATTTGAAATGAAGGTCGGGAGAATGTGGAAGCTGGCTTTTGTCATGTGCATAAGATTTTTTCCGATAACAGTTGCTCTTGTTGTCGGAACCGTACTCCTGGGATGGGCGCAGTTTTATATATTCCCAATGGCGTGCATACTTTTGCTTCCGGGTGTATGGTGCTTCATAATTACTTTTATGATGGAAAGGGCGTTGCTTGCGTATATGCCAAAGCCGGAGGAGGACGACGATTCATGGTATTACGAGGGCATAAAGACAGATAAGCAGAATTCTGGAAACAGAGATGACGCAGAAAAGAGGTAGGGCATGAAACGAAAAGGAGCATGGAAAAAGATTGTTGCTGTTGCAGTCGCCGCAGTCGCCGCCATGTGGCTGTTTCCCTGGGGAAACAACGAGTCGGTTGCGAGAACCGATTTGAGCATGGACGATTTCGATGATATTCTCAGCAGATACACAATCGACGACAGCATTCCGTATTACAACGATTATATCGCGCAGTTTGAAGCAAAGTATCCGACAGAAGAGATAGTGCTGGATGCGGACGATTGCTGCCGGTATGATGAGAACGATGAATCCGCCGAGCTTCAGCTTTATAAGGATTATGAGGGCAAGAGCGGAGACAGCATTTATACCGGTGAGAACTCTCTTATTGAGTTTGAGGTGGATATAAAGAACGAGGGCTTTTATAATTTGTCGCTGGATTACTTCCCGATAGAGGGCAAAAATTCGTCCATTGAGAGAAGTATCTATATAGACGGCGAGTTTCCGTATAAGGAGCTTTCTTATATTTCCTTCTACCGTATATGGGAGTTTGATGCCGAGAAGGCTGAAAATACCGACAGCGGTTCGGTTGCGTATAATTGGGAGAGAGACAATCAGGGCAATGACTGCAAGCCCAGCATGGTGGAGAATCCTGACTGGGTAAAATCCTATGTATATGACAGCAAGGGTTATATCACATCTCCTCTTTCGGTATATTTTACGAAAGGCAAGCATACAATCTCCATTCTTTCACAGAGAGAGCCTATGCTTATCAGGTCTTTGACGCTGACCAACGCTGAGGAACTTCCGACTTATGAGCAGGTTAAGGCTGAACATGACGCTGCGGGAGCAAAGGATACAACAGGTCACGTTATTGAAATACAGGGCGAATACGCTACGAAAACATCTTCTCAGATGCTTTATCCTATTCAGGATCAGTCGTCGCCCGCGGTATCACCCGCCAGCCCCAAGTATCTCCGCAACAACACAATCGGAGGCAACTCATGGAGGCTTGTAGGTCAGTGGCTTGAATGGGATTTTGACGTTCCCGAAACAGGCTATTACAATATTTCGCTTTACGACTGCCAGAACTATGTACGCGGCGTATATGTTTCGCGTAAAATTTTCATAGACGGCGAGGTTCCGTTTAAGGAGCTCGAGGCTTATGGCTTCAATTACGGTCAGAGCTGGAGAGAGGACGTTATTTCGGACGGAACCGGAACACCTTATTCTTTCTATCTTGAGGAAGGCCATCATACCCTTCGTATGGAAGCGGTGCTCGGCGATTTCTCACAGATAATCAGTGAGGTTGAGGACTGCGTGCAGCAGCTCAACGGAATCTACCGTGAGGTAATAAAGGTTACGGGTGTATCACCTGATACATACCGCGACTATCAGATTGAGGCAACACTTCCCGAGCTTCATAACGAGCTTGTTGCGGTAAGGGATGAACTCAATGATGCAATCGAAAAGCTCAGGGCGCTTGTAGGCAAGAACTCCGATAAGGAAACGGTTCTTATAACCATGAGGGACCAGCTTGACGACCTTATAAAGGATGCCGAGTATTTCGTAAGGACGATTGGTACCTTCAAGATTAATGTCCGTGCCTGCGGTAACTGGGTGACATCGGTTATCTCACAGCCTCTTGCAATCGACAAGATAAACATATATTCAAGTGACCAGAATATTAAGTACAAGAAGAGCAATTTCTTCGGCAAATTCGGATATGAGATGCAGAGATTGTTCTATTCCTTCGTAATTGATTACAACCAAATCGGTAACGTTGCCGACGACGGAGGTGATAACCCTACAATCACACTCTGGATAGGCTCGGGACGTGACCAGGCAAACGTAATAAAATCAATGATTGACGAAACCTTTACGAATAAGTACGGGGTTAACGTAAATGTTCAGCTGGTTGATATGTCAACGCTGTTAAGAGCGGAGCTTGCCGGAGAAGGACCCGATGTGGCAATACAGGTTGCGAACACCTCGGGTATCGCGGGAGCGGTTCTTAACACGGGTAACGACACGCCTGTCAACTACGGTATCCGTAACGCGGTTCTGGATCTTTCGCGGTTTGACGATCTGGATGAAGTGATGAAGAGATTTTCGGACGCATCGCTGACGGCATTCCAGTTTGACGGAGCGACATATGCGCTTCCGGAGACGACAACCTTCCCCGTTATGTTCTACCGCAAGGATATTCTCGCGGAGCTTGGAATGGAAATTCCCCAGACATGGGATGATGTTAAGGTTGCCATGACGGTGCTTGCAAAGAACCAGATGGAATTCGGTATGCTTCCGAGCGAGCAGATATACGCGATGCTGCTCTATCAGAACGGCGGAGAATACTATACCGAAAACGGCGATCGTTCGCTTCTTGATTCGGATATAGCGGTAAACACCTTCAAGGAATACTGCGAATTTTATACGGATTATAAGCTTGATAAGGAAACGAGCGCCGAGGAGCGCTTCAGGACGGGTGAGTGTCCGATTATTATCGCGGACTATACCACATACAACAACCTTGTAATATCCGCGCCGGATATTGCGGGACTTTGGGATTTCACGACGGTTCCCGGAACCTTAAAGGAAGACGGTACCATTGACAGAAGTACGGGCTGTACCGGACTTGCAAGCATAATCATGTCGGATACGGATTATCCCGAGGAATGCTGGGAGTTCCTTAAGTGGTGGACTTCGGCAGAGGTTCAGACACAGTACGGAAGGGAAATGGAGAGTCTTATGGGCTCGGCTGCCCGTGTGCCTACGGCGAACCTTGAGGCATTTGCAAATATGCCCTGGCCCGTGGATACACTTGAAGCTCTTGAAGAGGCCTTCACATACGTTAAGGGTATTCCTCAGGTACCCGGAGGATATTACTCATGGCGTAACGTAAACAACGCTTTCTATACCGTTACGACGGAAACCGATACGGCAACTCCGAGAGAAGAGTTGATGGATAAAATAAATTATGTAAACGCCGAGATTAATCACAAGCGTCAGGAGCTTGGATTACCGTTGGCTCAGGACTAGGAAAGGAGGAAGGATAGATGGCTAAAAAAACAGTTAAAATCGGAGAGTTTGAATTGGATGAGCTTGCGTCAAAGCAGAGAAAGCTCGGCTATAAGCTGAAAAGAGGCCGCGCCTCATACGCGATGCTTGCTCCGTATTTCATACTTTTCGCATTGTTTACAATTCTTCCGGTGGTAATCTCCATAGTGTTGAGCTTTACATACTTCAATATGCTGGAGCCTCCTACCTTTATAGGATGGAAGAACTACATCAAGCTGTTTCTTGACGATGATATATTTATGATATCACTTAAGAACACCTTACTTTTCGCGGTAATAACGGGACCTGTCAGCTATATGCTGTGCCTGCTGTTCGCATGGATTATCAACGAGTTCTCGGGCAAGCTCAGGGCTTTCCTCACACTTATTTTCTATGCGCCCAGTATCTGCGGTAACGCGTATATGGTATGGAACCTTATTCTTACCGGAGACCGTTACGGATACCTCAACGGTATTCTCCTGAAGCTGGGGATTATAGACGAGGCAATCCTGTGGATGAAAACGGAAAAATATATTCTTCCGATGCTGATTATAGTACAGCTGTGGCTGTCGCTCGGAACCGGATTCCTCTCATTTATCGCGGGCTTGCAGACCGTGGATAAGAGCCTTTATGAGGCGGCTGCGCTCGACGGTGTTAAGAACAGATGGCAGGAGCTGTGGTTTGTAACGCTTCCCGCAATGAAGCCCCAGCTTATGTTCGGTGCCGTAATGCAGATTACTCAGTCGTTCGCGGTAGCCGACATATCAATACAGCTTGCAGGTAACCCTTCAATCAACTACGCAGGCGCGACAGTCGTAACGCACCTTCTGGACTACGGTTCCGGAGGCCGAATGGAAATGGGTTACGCGTCTGCCATTGCGACGATACTGTTTTTGTTGATGATTGGTACGAATAAGCTGGTACAAAGGGTATTGAGGAGGGTTGGCCAATGAAAAAGACAATATCCGAAGACGGCAGAAAGATACGCTACCGTAAGAGGCAGAAAAAGCTCAACCGTTCAATGGCGGGTAACTCGCTGCTGTTTTTACTGATGATTATATGCGGCGTGTTCATGGCGCTTCCGTTGGTAATGATTATCAACAACGCCTTAAAGCCCCTGGATGAGTTGTACCAGTTCCCTCCGAAGATTTTCGTGCGGAACCCTACGCTTGAGAACTTCTCAGATTTGTTCGTTCTGATGAACAACTCATGGGTGCCTTTCTCAAGATACATACTTAACACGATTATCATTACCGGCGGCGGTATGGTGGGTCACGTTATTTGTGCCTCACTTGCGGCATATCCGCTTGCAAAGCATGATTTTCCGGGCAAAAAAGTACTCTCGGAGATGGTAGTGCTGTCAATGATGTTCTCATGGACGGTTACTCAGATTCCGCAGTACCTGATTATAAGCTGGATACATATTAACAATACATATCTGGCGCTGATACTTCCGGCATTTTCGTTCGGTATGGGACTTTACCTTATGAAGCAGTTCATGGAGCAGATTCCCGATTCTCTTATGGAATCCGCCAGACTTGACGGCGCTTCCGAGTGGAAGGTATTCTGGAAGATTATAATGCCGAATGTTAAGCCTGCATGGCTGACGCTCGCAATATTCCAGTTCCAGCAGATGTGGGGCAATACCGGAAGCCTCTTCCTCCGTAACGAGGAACTGAAACCTTTACAGTACGCACTTCAGCAGATAACGGCGGGCGGTACTGCCAGAGCCGGCGCGGCTGCAGCGGTAACCTTTATTATCGCGGCGGTTCCCATTATCTTTTTCCTGATTTGCCAGAGCAACGTACTTGAGACCATGACGACCTCAGGTATGAAGGATTGAAGGAGGGGTGAAGATGAAGCTTGTAAAAAAATTAAGCAGAGCCGTAATTTTTGCTATGGTATGCCTTATGGTGCTTGGAAGCGCGGCGGTGTTTACGCTTGCCGGCGACGAACCGTATGATACATACAATTACAATTTCAGAGAGGACGCGATATACACGCCCTCGGCATATTCTCCGTCCAAATCCATTACGGGTGTGGGACTTACATACAACGGAGAGCCGCTTGGCAAGTTTGTGTCACCTCAGGATATATGCCGTTCGATGGAGGATGATAACTTTTATGTGGCTGACACCGGCAACAACCGTATCGTGGTATTCAACAGCGATATGACGGAGGTTATAAACGTAATTTCGTCCTTTGACAATAACGGCAAGACGGACACCTTTAACGCGCCTTACGGCGTATGCGTATCCGAGAAAGGTCAGATTTATGTAGCGGATTCGCAGAACCGCAGGGTTGTCGTTCTTGAAAAGAGCGGAGAACTTGTAAGAATAGTAGACAATCCCGTTTCTCAAAGTCTGGAGGAGGGATATGTATTCACTCCCCTTAAGGTAACGGTTGATTACGCAGACCGTATATACTGCATAGCCCAGAACATGTTTGAAGGAATCATGGTATTTGAGAGCGACGGAAATTTCACCGGATTCTTCGGTACCATTAACGTAAAGCTTTCCGCATGGGATAAATTCTGGAAGCGAATCGCGACAAAGGAAGAGCGTAAGAAACAGAAGCTTTATATCCCTACGGAGTTCACGGGAATCGACGTGGACACGGACGGATTCATATACGCGACCAATGTTGACGCGGACGGTGTTCAGGCGGTAAGAAGGCTTAACCCCAGAGGCGAGGACGTTATCAAGAAGGGTGAAAATAAAAACGTAGGCGGTGACCTGTGGATACAGGGTTCAAGCACCTATGCGGGAGCCTCGCAGATAACGGATGTCGTATACAGGGGCTCGGGAATGTACTCGATGCTTGACCGCAAGAGAGGCAGAATATTTACCTACGATCATGAAGGAAATCTTCTTTATATTTTCGGAGGCCTCGGAACACAGATCGGAACCTTCAAAGTTCCGGCGGCTATCGAGGCAATGGGAAGCAAAATAGTAATTCTTGACTCGAGCAACGAGACAATTACGATTTTTGAGGAAACCGAGTACGGAAAGCTCATAAATGAAGCTATTGCGCTCCGTTACGACGGAGACGAGACACAGGCGGTTGAGAAATGGAGGCAGGTTCTCAAGCTTGACGAGAACAACGAGCTTGCCAATACCGGTATCGGTAAGGCATACCTTACGGCGGGAGAAAATAAGCTCGCCATGAAGTACTTAAAGCTCGGTATGAACAGCGAATATTACTCGATTGCTTTCAGAAGATACAGAAACGAACTGCTTGAGGCAAACTTAAGCATTATCCTTTCGGTTCTTGCGGTAATAATTATTGGATTGGTAGTATTCTTCCGTTTAAGGAAGCGAAAAAAGAATAAGAAGGCAGAGGAAGGGGGTATGAATGTTGGCTAAATTATTTTCCAAGGAAAAATGGAGCTACTTCTGGTACACGATGACGCATCCCGCGGACGGCTTTTACTGGATCCGCCATAAGGAATACGGAAGCGTCGGAATCGCGCTGCTTATGGTTTTCCTCTTCTCTTTAAGCTTTTCAATGAACCGTTTGTGCGCCAGCTTCGTTGTAAACGAAACGGATCCGAGAACGGTAAACTCGCTCACGGAGCTTTTGGGTGTTGTTGTACTTTTCTTACTCATATGTGTTGGAAACTGGTCAATCACCTGTCTTATGAACGGCGAGGGAAGATTCAAGGACATAATAATAGCCGTGGGCTACGGGCTGACACCGGCAACGGTGGGAATTACGCTGGCTACATTTGTCAGTCAGATAATAGCCGATAACGAACAGGCGTTTTACGGAATAATTATGGGAATCGGAATTGCGTATGCGGTGATACTCATACTTATGGGAATCATGCAGATTCATAATTATACGCTCGGCAAAACACTGCTCACATTGATACTTACCTTTGTGGCGATGCTGATTATTATCTTTGTAGCGCTTTTGTTATTCAACTTAATCGGTCAGGTAATTACGTTTATAAGAAGTATTTATCTTGAACTGGTATACAGGACATAAGGAGGTCGGAAATGAGTTCTTCAAAAAAAGATAAGAAAAAGAAAACTATTCATCAATTCGGACTTCCCCATAAGATAATTCTGGCAGTGCTTGGAGTGGCGGTCGTTATAGTTGCTTCCGTTGTTATTTACAATACGGTTCATTATAAGCTCTATGACGAATATAAAGAATGTCTCTCCTACTATGAGTACGAGGAAGGCTCGGAGTTTACAGCCAAGTCCGAAAGCAAGGCGGACGTTGAGGGCATGGTTTTGGTGGCTGAGAACGATATTCTCAAGCTTTACACCAATACCGAAACCGCGGAGGTTGCGGTTTACGACAAAAGAAACGGGAAAATAACTTATTCAAATCCGCAGGATGCAGATGAGGATACAATAGCGAACGAGACGAACAAAAATAACCTTAAGTCACAGTTTATTATCGACTACTATAATACCGCGAGAAATATGGGTACATATGACTCCTACAGCATGTCGGTAAAGGAAGGCAGATTTGAGGTTGAGTCTATTGAAAACGGCGTAAGATACATATACACCGTAGGCGATTTCTCCAAGGTATCAACGGGCTTGGTTCCGACGTATATCACCAAAGAAAAGCTTGACGAGGTGTGTGCAAATCTCAGCGACGTAAAGGGAAGGTCGCTTGCAAGACGTTATCAGAACTTTGACGAAAAAAGGGGTATGTACGTACTGAACGAGCAGGCTCAGAACAGCTTTGTTATCATCCAGTCGATTGAGGAATATTTCCTTGAAGCAGGCTGGACAGAGGACGATTACAATGAACAGATGGAGCTTGCCGGAGAAGATACGGAAAATGAGACTATGTCGTTTGTTATTCCCATCGAGTACAGGCTTGCGGACGACGGAATCAATGTATCCGTTCCCGCAAAGGGCATACAGGAAAAGGGCGGCGGAAAGCTTTACAATATAAAGCTTCTCAGCTATTTCGGAGCGGCAGGAACGGAGAAGGACGGCTACATTGTTGTTCCCAACGGCTCTGGCTCACTGATTAACTACAACAACGGCAAGAGTGCCGACGCGGTATATTCACAGTATGTATACGGACTTGACCCCATGGTTGCGAACTATACGCAGCTTGGAACCACGCAGGATGCGAGACTTCCGCTTTGCGCTATGTGCGAGGGGGACAGCGGACTGCTTATGACGGTTGAGGACGGAGCGACGACGTCTTACTTTACGGCGGGAGTGTCGGGAAAGAATAATTCATATAATTATATGAATACAACCTTCGTGGTAAGAGGCTTCGACCTGCTCTCAATGTTCGGTACAACGGGTAATGAGGCGGATCTGCCAATTCTTGAGGAGGATTTTTACGACGTAAACTATACCGTAAAATATACGATGCTTGGCGATACTCATACCGGGTATTCGGGAGTTGCCAATTATTACAGGGAAAGACTTGTAGCGGAAGGTGTGCTCACCGAAAAGACTGAGAGCGGCGATATTCCATTCTACTACGATATAATCGGAGGCGCTAAGGAAACGGCAAGCATTGTTGGTGTGCAGTACCTTAAACAGCTTGCGATGACAACCTTTGATGAGGCAAAGCAGATTTCTCTTGACCTTAACGATAAGGGAATCAAAAATCAGGTTATGAATTATCAGGGCTGGAGCAACGGCGGTTATTTTGCGGATGTATACGATAAAGTAAACAAGCTCGGCAAGCTCGGCGGCAAGAAGGATCTGGAAGAGTTGAATTCCGTTATGGAGGCAAACGGCGGAACGCTTTTTGTAGACGTACCGTTCCAGTTTGTTACGGAAATATCCAAGAGATACAAAAACTCCAGTGAGAATTCCAGATATTATGCCGGCGGCTATATCGCCCAGCTCGGTGTGCTCGGATTCACTAATTACCGTATGACGTCATCGCTTGGCTATGACGAAAACATCACCAATCTGATGTCGCCTAAGTTCCTTCCGAGATATATTGACGGATTTATCGACGACATAAAGGATATTGACGTCAGCGGAATTTCTTTCAGGGATTTGGGAAATGAGCTTCACTCGGATAAAAAGAGAACAAATGTCATTGACAGAGAGCAGGCTCTTGACATTGTGCTGGCACAGTTTGAGAAATTTAACGGGATTGAGCGCGATATAATGGTAAACGACGGAAACGCTTATACGTTTGCTTATGCGGATCATATTATCAACGCTCCCATATCGCATAACAGCTTCAGCATAATAGACGAGGAGATTCCTCTCTATGAGATGATTATTCACGGTTACATAAACTATGCCGGTAAGCAGCTCAATTATCATGACGCGCCGAATACAAACGAAATCACTCTCAGAATGATTGAATACGGTGCTTCACCCCATTATATCTTCACATGGGAGAGCGCTTATGAAATGAAGGATACCGCTCTCAGCAAGTTCTACGCAACGAAGTATGAAAACTGGAGCGACGACGCCGTAGAGATGTACAATACGGTTAATTCGGCTCTTGGCAAGGTTTCGGGCGAAACAATAGTCAGGCATGAGATTGTCGAAGAGGGCGTTAAGAAAATAACATACAGCAACGGCACCGTGATATATGTCAACTATACGGCTAAGGATGTAAAGGTTGACGGAGTTACGGTTTCCGCAGAAAATTTCTATGTGGAGGTGGCTGAATAATGAAAAGAAAGAAAAAACACGGAATGTCACTGATACAGAAAAGAAATTTCAAAGGTTTTTTGTTCATAGTGCCGTGGCTTATAGGCTTTATAGCATTCTATGCCCGCGGACTGATTCAGAATATCCAGTTCTCAATGAGTACGCTTACCGTTCCGGCAACGGGCGGATATACTCTTGACTGGGTTGGTTTTGACAACTATATATATGCTTTCAGGGTACACGGCTCTTTCAAGCAGGTGCTTACGAGCTCATTGGGCAATATGCTTATAGACGTGCCGTTAATTATCTTTTTCAGCTTGTTTATGGCGATTCTGCTCAATAAGAAGTTCAAGGGAAGAGGCATTGTCCGCGCGATATTCTTTATCCCCGTAATAATGGGAGCGGGAGCAATCACGGACGCTCTGGACCTTGCGCGTACTATGATGAACGACGGTATAAATTCAAGCTCCGGAGAAATGTCCGACGCAGCAGCGGCGGCAAGCGTCAGCATAGAATATTTCATTGATTTGTTCAAAAACCTGTCGCTGCCGGAGAAGCTGTTGGATTATGTCGTCGGGGCGGTGGCGAGAGTTACCGAGATTATTTCGGCATCAGGCGTACAGCTTATTATATTCATTGCGGCGCTGCAGTCGATTCCCGGCTCTATGTACGAGGTTGCCAAGATTGAAGGCGCTACCGCTTATGAAACCTTCTGGAAGGTTACATTCCCGATGGTTATGCCGCATATCATCACCAACTTCGTTTATACCGTGGTCGATAAATTTGCGGACAGCGAGATAATAGAACTGGCATACAAGACCACCTTTGACAATTTCGACTACGGTTTGGGTTCGGCAATGAGTATGGTGTCAACATTAATCGTGTGTGTGGTTCTGTTTTTGGTAGTTGCATTTATCCAGAAACGTACCTTCTATTATAACTAGTATGGCGAAAGGAGCAGCAAGATGAGCGATATTACAAATCAGGAAACGAAAAAATTAACATTTAAAGAAAAGCTTCACGCCATTAAGAATGACCCTAAGACAAAGAACAGCACGAGCGCGATGCTCAGAGGCACGAAATCGTTCGGGCTGGGCTTTGTCCAGGCACTCATTATAATCGGTATCTGCTATGTCATTCTGGCGCCGATAATCGGCATACTTGTAAAGTCATTTATGACGAACAGCGATTCATATAATCCGATGGTTTATTTGATTCCTACGTCACCGACACTGGAGCGCTACAAGACAGTCATTGAATGTGTGGATTATTTCCCCACAATGGCTAAGGATTTGGCGTATACCATATCTCTTATGGTTATTCAGGTATTTATGTGCTCCATGGTAGGCTACGGATTTGCCAGGTTCAGTTTTCCGGGCAAAAATATTTTATTTGCGTGCGTAGTGCTGATGATTGTCATCCCGTCGCACTCAATAATGTTACCCTTGTATATGACATTCCGAAACTTTAATCCGTTAGGACTTGTTAAGCTTTTTAACGGCGGAAATACCGTCAATCTCATGGGAACGCCGATTCCTATGTTTATAATGACGTTCTTCGCAAGCGGATTAAGGTCTGGACTGTACATATATATATTTAATCAGTTCTTCAGAGGTCTTCCGAAAGAAATTGAGGAGGCGGCCTTTGTGGACGGCGCGGGAGTATGGTACACTTATTTCAGAATCATGCTCGTAAACGCCATGCCTTCTGTCATTACCGTAGCGGTATTTTCGCTGGTATGGCAGTACAATGATACCTTCTATGCGAATCTGTTCCAGATTAGCCCGGACATAGTGCTGAGTAAAAAAATCAGTACGCTTACTGCCTCGATAGCTAATGAGTATAAGGTATTGGATAGGTCAATTCAGCAGCTGTATCTGAATGCCGGAATCGTATTGATGATGATTCCTATCGTAATCATTTACCTTATACTTCAGAAACGGTTCGTAGAAGGCGTTGAACGAAGCGGAATCGTTGGTTAAATCCGAACAAAGTTGAAGAGGAGGAAAGACTTTGAAAAAAACAAAACTACTCGCCTGCCTTATAGCGGGCGCGCTTGCGGTATCTCTTACCGCTTGCGGAAACTCAAGCAGCAGCTCAAGCAGCGATGGAACAAAGGCAGAGACTCAGGCTGGCACCAATGCTCCGGAGGAAAGCACGACGGCCGGCGATACGCAGACACCTGAAAAGGTAGAAGCAAGCCTTGACTTTGAAGACGGCAAATTCGCTTTCATAGCACAGTATCTTAAGCCGGCTGATGCCTCAGAGGTAGAGCTGTCTGTTGCAGATTTTAACGGAAGCAAGGCGCTTCAGATTACCAACAAGGGAGGAAAATCTCCTTATGTGGGAATTGACGTGGCAAGTCTTCTCGGCGCGAAGATTGCGGACGTAGCAAAGGTGCAGATGGATATCGGAGTAAAATTTGCCGATGGAGAATTCAGCGCGATTCAGGGACGCGCGTTCACATGGACGGGCGCCGAACTTACTGAGACCGAGTACAGTTGGTCGGTATACCTGGAGAACAAAAACCCTGCCAGAGTTACATTTGACATTACAAAAACTCCATTTACCGCCGACAGCAAGAACATTATGATTATCGGTCTTAACCCCGCAAGCTCGGTAGACGCGGCAAAGGCTCAGGCAGCGACTCTTTACATCGACAACATCGCGTTCTACGATGCGAACGATAAGCTTATTGATGCTGACAGCGCGGCAGAGTTTGACGCACCCGACGGATTTGCGAAGGCAGAAAGAGACCCTAAACTCTGGACCCTTGCTAATCCCGTAACGCTTGAGAATTTTGCTGTAAGCAACAGCGCGTGGTCTCAGACCGGAAGAGAACTTACCGATGAGGAGAAAGCTCTTTTCGTGCCCGGCTCTATTATTGAGATTTCTTATAAGTGTGAACAGCCTGTATGGCTTGTATTCGTAGGCGCTGACAAAGCACAATTTGCAACAGGAAACGATTGGCAGCGATTCGGTGTTGTTGATCCTGACGGTTCGCCCCAGATTTTTGATACTATCGGCAATGTTGACGATGCGGGGACAACGGTGCAGTTTACCTATGAGCAGATTGTTGAACGGCTTGGAGAGGATTTCGTAAGCAAGATCGGACAGCTCCAGTGTGAAGGTCAGGCAGACTGGGAAATATATAGCATCCAGATAGGACAGAAGAGCAATTATACCGCTCTTACCGACGTAACCGAACTTGCCGACTTTGCAGTAAGCAACGGTGCATGGTCACAGTCAGGAAGAGAACTTACAGACGAGGAGAAGGCTCTTTTCGTACCCGGTTCAATTATTGAAGTCGCTTACAAGTGCTCCGAACCCGTATGGATGGTGTGCGTAGGTGCGGAAGCGTTTTCAAAGTACATGGGCAGTAACTCCTCATGGCAGCGTGTAGGTGTTGTTGACCCTGATAAGGATTTTACCACAACAGGTTCAGTTAATGCTGACGGAGACAGAGTTCAGTTCACCTATGAGCAGATAGTGGAGCAACTTGGAGACAACTGGCTCGATAATCTTGCGCAGCTTCAGTGCGAAGGCAAAGAAGATTGGGAAGTTTACGGTATATCCATCGGCAAAAAGGCTGAATAATCTGAACTAAAATAAAACTAAGATAAAAGAAAGGAGAAGCAATGAGAAATTTAAAGAGATTTTTAGCACTCGGACTTGCCGCAGCAATGACCTTATCGGTTGCAGCCTGCGGAGACTCATCGTCTTCAAGCGGTTCTAATAACGGAACACAGGCAGGAACAGAGGCAAACGGAGAGAATCCTACAGGAGGTTCACAGGGAAACACAGGTGATAAGAGAGAGATTCTTATCGGCTCATGGTGGGTACAGTATTATGACAGCACGCACACCAGCCTTGAGGATGACCCCAGCTACACCGGCGACCTTGCCGCAGAGCTTAAGTTTGAGAACGTAAAGAAGATTGAGGATAAGTACAATGTAACCTTTAAGTGGGTAAACCTTACATACGAAGGAACAAAAGAGTCAATAAACAACTCAATCCTTGCAGGAGCGCCTGACTGTGATATCTATCTTGTAGATACCGGTATGGCTATTCCCGCGCAGGTAAACGGACTTGCAACAGATATGAAGGAGGTTCTTTCGGCTGACAGCGACCTTCTTTCCGACCAGATTCTCAACAAGTATATGGACCTTGGCGACGGCAAGGCATGTATTATCAAGAGAGTTGAGGCACAGTCTGTTGTAGAGGCAACATATCCTCTTGCTTTCAACAAGCAGATGCTTGAGGCTAATAACCTTGAGGATCCCCGTGAGCTTTATGAGAAAGGCGAGTGGACCTGGGATAAGTTTAAGGAATACTTAAAAGTTCTCACACAGGATACCGACGGAGACGGCGCGGTTGACCAGTACGGCTTTGCAGGATATCCGCCGGAGACCTTTGAGGCTCTTATGTTCAGCAACGGTACCAACATTGCAGCTACCGGAACAGAGAATCTTTCAAGCTCCGAGGTTGCTCAGGCGCTTCAGATGGTGCAGGATCTTTTCTTAAATGACAAATGCGCATTCCCTTATGAGAATGATGCCGACAAGATGAGAAACAAGTACCGTGACGGAAACATCGCTTTCTGGCCCTCGGCTTGCTGGATTGCAGCAAACAACAAGGACTATGATGTGTCCAGCCCCGAGACAAACCTTCAGTTTGACACTGTATATTGCCGTTGGCCTGTAGGACCTTCCGGAAATCAGGAAACCAACTATGCAAAGAACCTTACCTCCGGTGAGTTCTACATCATTCCTGCCGGTGTTAAGGATCCTGAGCTTGTATATAATGTGCTTCTGAGCATGTGGAACTGGTTTGACAACGATACATCAATCCGTGACTCCAAGGAAACACTTTCATGGTGGTACGGCTCTACAGCTAAGGAGGAAACTCTTCAGGTAGAGAACTTTGACGTAATGTTTGATATGGGATCAAGGGATGTAATGGATCTTTGGCAGAGCTTCGGCTTCGACTATGATTTCGACAGCCTTATTGCCGGAGAGATGACACCCGCACAGTTCCAGGAGACCTTCAAGCAGCAGGTACAGGACGGACTTGACGCAATTTATAAGAACTAATTGACTGTCGGTTCTGATTTGAGGTAATTATTATTGCCCCGCATCGGCTTTGGTTTTGGCCGGCCGGTGCGGGGAATTAAAAAATTCCGTCCCGGCAAATATTGCCTTGACGGAATGCTACAGGAAGTATATTATGAAATCAATCTTTAGCGGTGACACCAAGTTCGCGCGGTTTATGAACAAGGTGGGAGATATAATATTGCTCAGTATACTGTGGCTTGTATGCTGTATCCCTCTTATTACGATAGGCGCGTCTACAACCGCAGCGTATTACGCGGCCGCTAAGGTAATAAGACATAGCACCGGCTATGAATGGAACGAATTTTTTAAGTCCTTCAGACTTAATTTTAAGAGTACAATCGGTATGAACCTTGTGTTCATAATATGCGCGGCCTTTCTTATATTCAATTTTATTGTTATGGGCGGAGCTGACGACGAGGTGTTTTTTTATTTAAAAATGGTGTATCTTGTGATAGCGGTTCTGTTGATTGGCGTATATGCCTACGCATATCCTATTCTGTCAAGATTCAACCTTAAAAGCGGCAGAATAATTATTATGTCAATGCAGCTTTTTTTCAGGCATTTTCCGACGACGATGGCTATTGTGGGAATGTTTGTGCTGACAGTGTTCGGAATGTATATGCTGCCGTGGGCTTTTTTCATACTTCCCGGACTGTTTATGTTTGCAGTGACCTTCCTTATGGAGCGGATTCTGCTTAAATATATGCCAAAGCCCGAGGAGGGCAGCGAGGAAGCCGAGCGCTGGTATTTTCAGCCCACAACATCAATAATAAAGACGAAAACAAACTCTGATTATAACAGAGTAAGATATAGATATAAACACAAAAAAAATAAATAAAAGCCGCGTAATTGCGGCGGAACGGAGTATTATGTCAGAGATTAAGATGATTGCGCCCGCGGTAAATAACGTACCGTGGCAGGAGAAGCCCGAGGGAATAGTAGGAGCGCCCATATGGAGGTATTCCGAGAATCCCATTATCAACCGTAATCCGATTGAGAATGTGGCTAGAATTTTCAACAGCGCGGTTGTTCCTTACGAGGGAAAATTCATAGGAGTGTTCAGAGCGGAGCAGACCAACGGCGTTCCTTACATTTATCTCGGAAGAAGCGACGACGGAATACATTGGAATTTTGACAAGGACAAGATTATATTCAAGGATGAGGACGGCAACGACTTTATGCCCTATTACGCGTATGACCCCAGACTTGTCAAGGTTGAGGATGTATACTATGTTATCTGGTGCCAGGATTTTTACGGCGCGTCGATAGGTATGGCAAAGACGACCGACTTTAAGACCTTTACGAGAGTTGAGAATCCGTTTTTGCCCTTCAACAGAAACGCGGTTCTTTTCCCCAGAAAAATACACGGCAACTTTATGCTTTTAAGCCGCCCGTCGGATTCCGGACATACTCCCTTCGGAGATATTTTTATAAGCGAAAGCCCGGACCTTGTATACTGGGGCAAGCACAGACATGTAATGGGACGCAGCAGCGAGTGGTGGGAGTCACTTAAGATAGGCGGAGGCGCCGCTCCGATAGAGACCTCGGAGGGCTGGCTTTTGTTCTACCACGGCGTAAGCGGAACCTGCAACGGATATGTATACTCAATCGGCGGAGCGATTCTTGACCTTGAAGAGCCTTCAAAGGTGCTTTACCGCTGTGAGAACTTCCTTCTTACACCCGAGGAGTGGTATGAGGAGAGGGGCTTTGTTCCGAATGTTACTTTCCCCTGCGCTACGATTCATGACCCCGAATCCGGAAAGATTGCGATTTATTACGGCTGCGCGGACAGCTATGTAGGTCTTGCTTTCTGCAAGTTCGACGAGATTGTGGCTTATATCAAGGAGCACAGCGTAACCCGCGACGATGACCGCGAAATCGGAAAACGCTAATATTATTTTAAGAAAAATGGGCTGTCATAGTGTAATCAGGCAAATTGACTGAAGAACGGTGGCAGTCCTTTTTACGGTTGTCAGAGGAGTTTAATATGATTAAGAAAAGATTTGGAGCGATGCTGCTTATCGCGGCATTTGCGCTGTCCGCGCTTTGCGGATGTGCCGGCTCAGGCGCGAGCTCTTCCGGGCAAAATACGACGGCGGAGGTCGTAACACCCGCGCAGACAGAAGGCGCGGAGCCCGTGACGGATGACGAAACAGAACGTGAAACCTACGAAAACACGGAAAATATCAATAAAGATATGGAAAGCATGAAGGCTTCGGATATCGTAAGCCAGATGAATCTGGGGATAAGCATAGGAAATTCGCTTGATTCCACCAACAGCGGCATTATAAGGGTTGACCAGCCGTGGAAGTGGGAAACGGCGTGGGGAAATCCCAAAATAACCGAGGAGCTTGTGGACGCCTTGGTTGACGCGGGCTTTACGACGATAAGAATTCCCGTGTCATGGACGGACCATCTTGCACCGGGGCCTGACTATCTGATAGTCGAAAGCTGGATGGACAGGGTTCAGGAGGTTGTGGATTACGCCTATGACAGAGGGGTATATGTAATACTTAATCTGCACCATGAGGATTGGAATTATCCGTACTACGACAATCAGGAAAAGGCGTGCGAAATCATGGAGGCGGTGTGGAGGCAGATTGCCGAGAGATTTAAGGATTATGACGAACACCTTATTTTTGAAGGGCAGAACGAGCCTCGCAAGGTGGGAACCTCGCTTGAGTGGAGCGGCGGCGATAAGGAGGGCTGGGACGTGGTAAACGCCACGAATAAAGCCTTTATCGAAACAATAAGAAGCAGCGGCGGCTCCAACCCTTACAGGATGCTTATGATTCCCGATTACGCCGCTAATTCCGCAATAGCAATGGAGCATCTTGAGGTTCCCGAGGACGACGACAGAATAATCGTTTCGATTCACGCATATACACCTTATAATTTTGCGCTGAACGCAAACGGTTCGGCGGAATGGAATAACGACAGCGACTCTCAGGATATAGACACGTTAATGTCATCAATAAAGAGGCTCTTTACGGATAAGGGTATTCCCGTGATAATCGGAGAGTTCGGGGCAGTTAATAAGGATAATGCCGGGGCTCGCGCCGAGTGGCTGAAATACTATATGAGCGCCGCTAAGGAAATCGGTGTGCCGTGCTTCTGGTGGGATAACGGTTCTTTTAATTCAAACGGAGAGAATCTCGGTTTTATTGACAGACGGACATATGAAATTAAATATCCCGAGCTTCTGGAGGCAATGAAAGAGGTATATCCCGGGTGAAATACCCCGCAGAGAGATCAGGAAACTCCCGTTCGGCTATGCCTCGCGGGAATGTTAAGGAGGAAAAAGGATGGGAATCGTATTTAACGAGGATTCTTTAAGCTTTAAGCTTGACACGGACAATACAAGCTATGTAATCGGTATAGCCGACGAAGAAAAATTTATCGGTCATTGCTATTACGGAGCAAGAGTAAGCGACGACGATTTGACTTATATGCTGAGGACGGCGGAGGCGCCCTTCGTGCCCTCCAAAAACGCGAGGGAGCGCGGCTCGTTCTTTGATTTATTCCCCGTCGAGTACCCCGGAAACGGGCTTGGCGATTACAGGGAGGGAGCCGTTGAGGTAAGATGCCCAAACCAGAGCAGGGCGGTAAATTTTACCTATAAGGGACATAACATTTACGCGGGCAAAAAAGCACTGCCCGGGCTTCCCGCAACCTTCGGAAGCGAAAATGAGTGCCAAAGCCTTGAGCTTTACGCGGAGGATTCCGTGCTGGGACTTGAGGCGACGCTTGTTTACAGCGTATTTGAAAAAGAGGACGTGATAACCCGCTCGGTATCCGTTACCAACAGAAACAGCGAGCCGATTCATCTCACCAAGGTGATGTCCGCCTCCGTCGATATGGACGACGAGGACTATCAGATGATTTCGCTTCACGGCTCATGGGCGAGAGAAAGACAGATTGAATACAGACCCGTTGCGTACGGCAGACAGAATGCCGCCTCCTTCAAGGGAGAATCCTCGCATCAGGAGCATCCGTTTATCGCGCTTGCCTCAAAGGACATTGCGCAGGATTACGGAAAGGTGTACGCATTTCATTTTGTATATTCGGGCAATTTTCTAGCTCAGGTTGAGAAGGGACAGTTTGACACCGTAAGGGTGATTATGGGAATACATCCCTACGGCTTTGACTGGAAGCTTGACAAGGACGAATGCTTTACGGTTCCCGAGGTAGTTATGACCTTTTCCGATACGGGACTCGGGACAATGACAAGAAATCTTCACGATTTGTACAGGAACCACCTTATAAGAAGCCCGTATAAGGACCGTAAACGCCCGATTCTTATCAACAACTGGGAGGCGACCTATTTTGATTTCAATACCGAAAAGCTCCTTGACATAGCGCGAGAGGCTAAAAAATGCGGCATAGAGATGCTTGTAATGGACGACGGCTGGTTCGGGCACAGAAACGACGACAGCACCAGTCTCGGCGACTGGAAGGTCAACGAGGAAAAGCTTCCCGGAGGTCTTCCCTATCTTGTGAGCGAGGTCAATAAAATCGGACTTAAATTCGGAATCTGGTTCGAGCCGGAGATGATTTCTCCCGAATCCGATTTGTACCGCGAGCATTCCGACTGGGCAATCAGCATTCCGGGCAGGGAGGCGACGCGCTCGCGCAATCAGCTTGTGCTTGATTTGTCCAATCCCGAGGTTGTTGATTATGTTTACGAGGCGGTTGCTTCGGTGTTAAGAAGCGCGAATATCGAATATGTTAAATGGGATATGAACAGGCAGCTTACCGACCTTCACAGCAATTATCTGCCTGACGACAGGCAGGGAGAGCTTTACCACAGGTATGTGCTTGCGGTTTACGAGCTTCAGGAGAGGCTCACAAAGGAATTTCCCGAACTGCTTTTGGAAAACTGTTCCGGCGGAGGCGCGCGCTTCGACCCGGGTATGCTTTATTACAGCCCTCAGATTTGGTGCTCGGACGATACGGACGCGATTGAACGCCTTAAGATTCAGGAAGGAACGGCACTGATTTATCCGCTTTCGGCAATGGGCGCGCATGTGTCCGACTGTCCGAACCACACGGTCGGCAGGGTAACGCCGTTTGAAACGAGGGGAAATGTCGCACTATGCGGAACCTTCGGCTACGAGCTTGACATAACCAAGATACCGGAGAGCGACAGGGCGCAGATTCCCGCTCAGGTTGCCGCTTACCACAAGTATAACGACCTCGTGCGAAACGGCGATTACTACAGGATTGCCTCTTACTCCGAAAACAAAATATACGACTGCTACGGGGTGGTTGCAAAGGACAAATCCGAAGCGCTTATCATCTATGTGTCCGTGCTTAACAGACCTAATTTCCACAGCAGAAGAATCTGCGTTCCCGGACTGGACGCAAAGAAGCGCTACCGCGTCGAGGGAACGGATCAGGTATTTTACGGCGACACGCTTATGAATGCAGGACTGATAATTCTCAATCTCTGGGGAGATTTCCAGTCAAAGCTTATACACCTTGTGGGGGAGGACTAAAATGAAGGAATTGCTTAACCTTAAAAAAGAAATAAAAAAGGAGCTTACCGACGGAATAATCCCGTTCTGGAAAAAGCTCCGTGACGACGAAAACGGCGGCTATTACGGTGAGATGGATTATGAGCTTAAGATTAATCCCAAAGCCGAAAAGGGCTGTATTCTCAACAGCAGAATCACATGGTTTTTTGCCAACGCGTACACGGTTTTAAAGGACGAAAGCCTGCTTGACGAGGCAAAGCACGCCTATGAATTCCTGCGCGACGTGTGCATAGACAGGGAAAACGGCGGCATCTATTGGTCGATAAGCTATGACGGCAAGCCGCTTGATACTACGAAGCATACATATAATCAGGCGTTCTGTATTTATGCGCTCTCTTCCTACTATGAGGCGAGCGGGGATAAGGAAGCTCTTGAGCTTGCTTTTGAGCTTTATAATCTCATAGAAACCAAGTGCACCGACAGCGTGGGCTATCTTGAAGCGTTCACAAGGGACTTTAAGCCGGAATCCAATGAAAAGCTTTCCGAGAACGGCGTAATGGCGGATAAGACCATGAACACCCTTCTCCATGTTTTTGAGGCTTATACCGAGCTTTACCGCGTGTCGAAGGACGCAAAGGTCAAGGCAAGACTTGAGTGGATAATGGATTTGTTCGCCGACAAAATATACAATCCCGAACTTAAGAGGCAGGAGGTATTTTTTGACGCGGATTACAATTCCATAATAGACCTCTATTCGTACGGGCACGACATTGAAACGGCGTGGCTGATTGACAGGGGCGTTGAGATTATCGGCGAGAAAAAATACGAGGATAAAATGATGCCGATTACGAGAACTCTCACCGAGCAGATTTACAAGGTGGCGTTTAACGGACATTCTCTCGCAAACGAGTGCGACAAGGGCGTTGTGAATACCTTAAGAATCTGGTGGGTTCAGGCGGAGGCGCTTGTCGGCTTCTTAAACGGCTACCTTAAGGATAATTCCAAGAAGGAATATCTTGATGCCGTTACGGCTGAATGGGAGTTCATAAAGACGTATCAGAAGGATTCAAGGGAAGGCTCGGAATGGTTCAGGGAGGTTTATGAGGACGGCAGCCCCATGGACGGAAGCCCGATTGTCGAGCCGTGGAAATGCCCCTACCACAACGGCAGAATGTGCCTTGAAGTTATCAAGAGAATAGGAGAATAGGCTTTTATGATACATGAGAGATATTTTGAGGAAAAAAAGAAGCAGGAAGAGCTTCTTTCAAGAAAAAATAAAAAATCCGATTTTTACAACGGGATTTATGACAGATACGAGTATCCCGTACTCACAAGAGAGCATATTCCGCTCACATGGCGCTACGACCTTGACAAGGAGAGCAATCCTTATTTCATGGAGCGCCTCGGAATAAACGCTGTTATGAATTCCGGCGCTATTATGCTTAACGGCAAATATTATCTTGTTGTGAGAATCGAGGGCAATGACAGGAAGTCGTTCTTCGGTGTTGCCGAGAGCGACAACGGAATCGATAATTTCAGATTCTGGGATTATCCTATACTTTTTGATGACACCTGCCCCGAGGAAACCAATGTCTATGACATGAGACTTACACAGCATGAGGACGGCTATATTTACGGCGTGTTCTGCTCGGAGAGCAAGGATACCTCCGTAAACGACCTTTCGGCGGCTGTTGCGGCGGCGGGAATCGTGCGGACCAAGGACCTCAGGACATGGGAGCGTCTCCCCAATCTTGTGACGTTACGCTCTCCCCAGCAGCGCAACGTGGTACTTCATCCCGAATTCGTGAACGGAAAGTACGCCTTTTACACAAGGCCGATGGACGATTTTATCGAGACCGGAAGCGGCGGAGGAATCGGCTTCGGACTTTGCGACGATATTACCCATGCCGTTATTGACGAGGAAAAAATGACGAGCCTGCGCAAATACCACACCATCACCGAGGCGAAGAACGGTGCGGGCGCTACGCCCATCAAGACCGATAAGGGCTGGATTCACATCGCGCACGGCGTGCGAAACACGGCGGCTGGACTTCGATATGTAATCTATGCCTTTGCGACGGACCTTAACGACCCTTCCAAGGTTATAGCGGAGCCTTCGGGACTTCTCATCGGACCGAGGGGCGGCGAGCGTGTTGGCGACGTCAGCAATGTAGTTTTTACGAACGGTGCGGTTGCCAATGCTCAGGGCGAGGTATTTATCTATTATGCCTCCTCTGATACGAGAATGCACGTTGCGGCTACCACTCTTGACAAGCTTATTGATTATGTTTTCAACACGCCGAAGGACCCGGGACGCTCGGTTGAATGCGTTGCGCAGAGATGTGAGCTTATTAAGAAAAACCTTGAGCTTCTGGGCGAGTAAAACGGAGGAGAGATTATGCGTATTTATCCCGACAACCCCAAATTACAGTACAGCGGCAGGATTGATTTTGACAATCCGAAGGCTCCTGTGCTTGTGTTTGCGGCTACATATATCAAAATAAAATTCACGGGTACGAGTATTAAGGCGTACATGGACAATTACAGAAACTGCTGGAACAACTATATGGGCGTAATCGTTGACGGCGTTCAGTCTGCGGTCGAGCTTTCGGACGGAGAGGGCGAATACCTGCTTGCCGACGGACTTGGCGGGGGCGCTCACGAGCTGATGCTTTTTAAAAGACAGGATTCATGCCACTATGTTGCCTTCAAGGGCTTTGAGCTTGAGGACGGCGCGGAGCTTCTTGAGCCGTCGCCTCTTCCGGAAAGAAGAATCGAGGTTTTCGGCGACAGCGTTTCCTGCGGCGAGGTTTCCGAGGCGCTTGAGTATGTCGGAAAGGCGGACCCCGAGCATAACGGCGAATTTTCCAACAGCTGGTATTCCTATTCGTGGATGACGGCGAGAAAGCTTAACGCCGAGCTTCACGATACCTCGCAGGGCGGAATTTCGCTGCTTGACAAAACGGGATATTTTAACGGTGCCGACGATTTGCGCGGTATGGAAACGAGCTACGACAAAATACAGTACAATCCCTTCTTGGGAGAGCTTAAGCCTTGGGATTTCTCAAAATGGCAGCCCCATGTCGTTATTGCGGCGATAGGGCAGAACGACGCCAATCCCGTCAATATCATGGCTGATGATTACGACAGCGAGGCGTCCGCAAACTGGCGTGCTCATTACAGGGCGTGGATTGAGAAGCTTATGGAGCTTTATTCTGCGGCGCGTATTATCCTTACGACTACGATACTTATGCATGATGCCGCGTGGGACAGGGCAATAGATCAGGTCTGCAGCGAAATAGACAGTAACCGCGTGACGCATTTTATGTATAAGCGCAACGGAGCGGGAACTCCGGGGCATATCAGAATACCGGAGGCAGAGGAAATGTCGGACGAGCTTGCGGCATATATCGAATCAATGGGAGAGGAGATCTGGAACTGATGAAAAGCGAATTTATTGATTACAGCAGGGCGGTATCCAACAAGGGTAATAATTACAGAATGAAAAAGCTTATGG
>JAAVHB010000093.1 GCA_014799955.1 Butyrivibrio sp.
ACATTACATCTGTTATGAAAAGGACTTTTTTATGAAAATTGAACATACCTTTGAGCCGGTATTTGACCGCCGTTCGCGGATTTTGATTCTGGGAACCTTTCCGTCGGTAAAGTCCCGTGAAAATAATTTTTACTACGGACATCCGCAGAACCGGTTCTGGCGTGTGATGGCGGCGGTGCTTTCGTGCCCGCTTCCCGTGACGGTGCAGGAGAAAAAGGAGATGCTTCTGCAACACCGAATTGCGCTGTGGGACGTGGTGCAAAGCTGTGAGATAGAAGGCTCTTCCGACGCCAGCATCCGGAATGTCGTTCCGAACCGGCTCGAAACGGTAACGCAGTCGGCTTTGATTGAGCGGATTTACGCAAACGGGAATACGGCGGGGAAATTATACACAAGATATTGCCGGGACAGCCTTAATACGGACATAACAATACTTCCGTCCACGAGCCCAGCCAACGCGGCTTTCGGGCTTGAACGGCTGATTGAGGCGTGGCGGACCGTAAATTCTTGAATTTAGCGCAGGAATTGTATATAATGATTTGTGATGCCGAAGGGTGGTGCGGAATATGAATTGCAGTGATTTTCAGAAAATGATACCGGATATAATCGACGGAAACATAGACGAGCAGGACCTCGCGCCGCTTTTGGAGCATATTGAGGGCTGCAAGGAATGCTACGACGAGCTTGAGATATACTATGTGCTTCGCTGCGGTCTGGACGACGATTCGGGAAAACCCATGAATTTTGTAGAGCAGCTTGAAAATAATATTTCCGCCATGAAAAGACGCAGTCAGCGCTATACGGCGGCAAGGTCAATTGATGTTTTTACGCAGCTTGCGGCATACGCCGCCATAGCCGGAACCTTCATATATGTATTATTCAAATATTTTTTATGTTAGGAGAAGTATGGATAAGTTATTGCTCATAGACGGACACAGTATACTGAACAGGGCGTTTTACGGAGTGCCGCCCCTCACGAATCACGAGGGAGTGCATACCAACGCGGTGTTCGGTTTTATCAATATAATGCTCAAGGCGCTTGAAGACGAGGCGGCGGATTACGCTGCAGTGGCGTTTGACCTTAAGGCGCCCACCTTCCGGCACAAAATGTACGCGGAGTATAAGGGCACGAGAAAGCCGATGCCCGCAGAGCTGCACGAGCAGGTTCCGATTATAAAGGAAGTGCTTGAGGCGATGGAAATTCCCGTAATTACGCTTGAGGGTTATGAGGCGGATGACATTCTGGGTACGCTTGCCAAAAGAATGCAGGCGCGGGGAATGAGCGTTTCTATTCTTTCGGGCGACAGAGACCTTTTGCAGCTTGCCGATTCCGCCATCAAAATAAGAATGCCCAAAACCAGTAAGGGAAGAACCGAAATTGAGAATTACGGACCAGATGACGTGAAGGCCAAATACGGCGTGACGCCGTCGGAATTTATAGATTTAAAGGCGCTTATGGGCGATTCATCGGACAATATCCCGGGAGTGCCGGGTATCGGTGAAAAAACGGCGTCCGCCATAATTTCAAAATACAAATCCATCGAGGCGGCTTACGCCGACGCGGAGAATATCACCCCGACAAAGGCAAGAAACAGTCTTTCGGAGAATTATGACAAGGCAGTGTTAAGCAAGACGCTTGCGACGATTGAAATAAACGCTCCCGTTGATTTTGACGTTGAAAAAGCAAGGCTGGGAAATCTTTTTACCAAGGCGGCGTTCGATATTTTTACAAGGCTTGAGCTTAAATCCCTTCTCGGAAAATTTGAGGACACAAATCAGATGAACGATTCCGGACCGGAGGAGGGCTTTGTGCTTGTAAATACCCGCGAGGGGGCGGACGAGGTCTTTGAGCGGTGCGGGGAGAACGGCAGCGCGGGCGTATCGGTTGCGGCGCAGAACGGCGTGCTTTACGGCGCGGCGCTTTCAACCGGAATTGATTACAGCTGTTTTATAGCGGTAAACGGCGAGGTGACGCGCGAATTTCTTACGGAGCGTCTTGGGAGACTTGCAGAGAAGGCTCGCCTTTACGCGATAAATCTTAAGGGACAGGTTGATTTTATAAATCCCCTGATAAACGACAGGACTGACGATCTGGCTTTGATGGCGTATCTTATCAACCCGCTTAAGGATTCATATCTCTATGACGATATTGCGGCGGAGTATATAGGCAAATCCTACCCGTCAAGGCAGACAATCGCGCCCAAGGCGCAGTTTGCGCAGCTTGCCGAAGAGGATACGGAGAGGCTTATGCGTATTTGCTGCTATGACGCCTTCACCGCTTATACGGCGTATGAAGCCGTAAACAAAAGACTCTGCGAAATGGGAATGAGAAAGATTTACGACGATATAGAGCTGCCCACCCTGTATGTCTTAAGGAGTATGGAGCGCGAGGGCATAAGGGTCGACAGGGCAGCTTTAAAGGAGTACGGCGACAGGATTGCCGTTAAGCTTTCCTCGCTTGAAAAGCAGATATACGGGGAGGCGGGCAGCGAATTCAATATAAATTCTCCGAAGCAGCTCGGGGAGATTCTTTTTGACAGGATGGGACTTCCGAGCGGCAAAAAAACCAAGACGGGCTATTCAACCTCCGCCGAGGTTCTGGAAAAGCTAGCTCCCGATTATCCGATTGTCGGCGATATACTCGAATACCGGACGCTCGCAAAGCTTAAATCCACATACGCAGACGGGTTGGCGGACTATATAGGGGAGGATTGCAGGATACACGGAACCTTTAACCAGACTATAACAGCGACTGGAAGAATCAGCAGCACCGAGCCGAATCTCCAGAATATTCCGATAAGACTTGAGCTTGGCAGGCTGATACGCAAGGTTTTCATACCGAAGGAAAATCATGTTTTTACCGATGCGGACTATTCACAGATAGAGCTCAGGCTTCTGGCGCACATGTCGGCGGACGAGGCTTTAATCGAGGCGTACCGTGAGGACAGCGACATTCACAAAATAACGGCGTCAAAGGTGTTTAAAACCCCGCTTGACGAGGTTACTCCGAGGCAGAGAAGCAACGCCAAGGCGGTTAATTTCGGCATTGTGTACGGAATCAGCTCATTCGGGCTGAGCCGCGATCTGAGCATTTCAAGACAGGAGGCAAAGGAGTACATTGACGAATATTTCAAGACCTATCCCTCCATCAAGGAATATCTTGACAGGCTTGTGAGCGACGCAAAGGAAAAGGGCTATTCCGAAACTCTTTTCGGCAGACGGCGACCCGTGCCGGAGCTAAGCTCGGGAAATTTCATGCAGCGCCAGTTCGGAGAGCGCATCGCCATGAACTCGCCATTGCAGGGAACCGCTGCGGACATTATAAAAATCGCGATGATTAACGTGTATAAAAGGCTTTCGGAGGAAGGCCTGAAATCAAGGCTTATTTTACAGATACATGACGAGCTTTTAATAGAAACGGCGGCGGGCGAGGAGGATGCTGTGAGCCGGATTCTTACGGAGGAAATGACAAACGCCGCCGAACTCAGTGTGCCGCTTGAGGTAGACGTGCACAGCGGAAGCGACTGGTATGAGGCAAAATAAATGAGAGTAATCGGAATTACGGGCGGCGTCGGAGCCGGAAAATCCACGGTTCTTGCAATGCTTAAGGAGCTTTGCTCATGTGAGGTAATAGTTTCCGACGATGTGGCAAAGCGTATAATGGCAAAGGGCGGGCCTCTTACACAGGAGGCGGAAAGGCTTTTCGGGAGCGGGGCGTATCTTCCCGACGGAGAGCTTAACAAGCCCTTGATTGCCTCAATGATTTACGGTGACGACGAGCTTTTGAGGCGGTGGAACCGGGCGGTGCATCCGGCGGTGAACCGCGAAATCCATGAACAGATTGCGCTTGCGCGTGAAAGCGGGCAGTATGATTTTGTATTTGTGGAGTCCGCGCTTTTGATAGAAAACGGATACGAAAACGTCTGCGACGAGATTTGGTATATATACGCGGACGCTTCGGTACGCAGGGAGCGCCTGCGCGCTTCGCGCGGCTACGATGACGCGAAGACGGACGGCATTATGAAAAGCCAGCTTGACGACGCGCAGTTTCGGAGCCATTGCGATTTTGTTGTGGATACGGGAAACGGTATTGAAAATACAAAGCATATACTTCAAAATAGACTGGAAGTATACAAACAAATGTGTTAAACTTGAAAAAATGAAAGGAATCGGTCTGTATGGCGGAAACGGTTAAATGTCCCGAACAGTTTGTGTTCGGGCTTGATATAGGTACGAGAAGCATAGTCGGTACGGTCGGATATATGGACCGAAGCGGCTTTCATGTTGTTGCGATGGAGATTAAGGAGCATGACACCAGGGCGATGATTGACGGACAGGTTCATGACATCGGCAGGGTGGCGGACGAGATTAAGTATGTCAAAAACGCCCTTGAAGTCAAAATCGGACGGCCGCTTAAGAATGTCTGCATAGCCGCTGCCGGACGCGTTCTGAGGACGATAACGGTGAGGGCCGAGCTTGAGCTTGACGAAGAACGCCGCGTTACCGACGAGGATATATACAATCTTGATTTTTCCGGTGTGGAGCTTGCGCACAGGCAGATAAACGGACAGGAGAGCGATATAAGCTTCTACTGCGTCGGTTATACCTCCGTGAAATATTATGTGAACGATTACGAGATAAGCAATCCGGAGGGGCATAAGGCGGTTAAGATTGCCGTGGATTTGCTGGCGACCTTTCTTCCCGAGGACGTTGTTGACGGGCTTTACGCTTCGGTTGAGAACGCGGGGCTTGAGGTGGCAAATCTGACGCTTGAGCCGATTGCGGCAATGAATGTCGCTATTCCCGAGCATTACAGACTTTTGAATATTGCGCTTGTGGACGTCGGCGCGGGAACCTCGGATATATGCGTTACGAGGGACGGAAGCGTGGTTGCGTACGGTATGATTCCGAATGCGGGGGATGAGATTTCGGAGATTATAGCCAAGCATTATCTCGTCGATTTCGCTCAGGCGGAAAAAATAAAGATGGCTGCCAAAAATTCCGGTAAGCAGATTGTTTTTAAGGATATAATGGGAACAAAAGTTACCGTAAAGACGGCGGACGTGCTGAGCATTGCCGCTCCGGTTACCGAGAAAATAGCCGGCGAAGTGGCTGCCAAAATAATAGAATTGAACGGCGGAAAGCCCGTGAGCGCGGTGTTTGTGGTCGGCGGCGGAGGAAAAATACCGGGCTTTACCGTGACGCTTGCCAAAAAGCTTAAGCTGCCCAAGGAACGCGTGGCGTTAAGGGGCAGGGAGGTGCTCGGCGATGTGGAGTTCGCGGTTGACAATGTGAAAAAGGACCCGCTTTTTGTTACTCCGGTCGGCATCTGTATAAATTATTACCATCAGAAAAACAATTTCATATATGTAACCGTAAACGGAGAGCGCATCAAGCTTTACGACAACAGCAGGCTCACCGTCGTGGACGCGGTTATGCAGTCGGGATACCCGAACGAGAAGCTTTTTCCCAGACGGGGCGAGGCAATCAACTACACGCTTAACGGCAGCCCCAGAATGATAAGGGGCGAGGCAGGCGAGGCGGCGGTGATAACCCGCAACGGCAAGGAATGCAGCATGAATACCGCCGTCGAGAAAAACGATTACATAGATATTACGGAATCCACCGTCGGTGTGCGGGGAAGCCTTACGATAGGCGAGCTGCCCGAATACAAGTCAACGATAGCATTCAGCATAAACGGCAAAAATATCACCTGCCCCAAATTCGCGTATGTGAACGGAAAACTTGAGGGCGAAGGCTACCGCATATGCCCGGGCGACAGCGTGATAATGGAAAATTACTATACGGTCAGCCAGCTGTTCAAGTTTCTTGACATCGGCTTGGATACTGTGTATGTAAGCGTAAATAACGGAGATGCCGACGAAAATACCAAGGTATACGAAAATTTTACCGTTCAGTACGCGGAACGGGATTCCTTTGCGTTTGAAGATGAGGAAGCCGAAATCCGGGACAAAAAGACGGACGGCAAAAAGCCCGAGCCCGTTCCGAACAACGAAATAACGGTTACGGTCAACGGTACTTTGGTGACATTGAACAGCAAAGCGGAATACAAGTTTGTCGATATTCTTGACGTATATCCGTTTGACGTGTCAAAGATGGGCGGGCGCGAGCTGGTAACGAAGC
>JAAVHB010000094.1 GCA_014799955.1 Butyrivibrio sp.
AGGCAAAGGAGCGAAAAAGGCTCAACGAAATCGCGCGCGCAGAAGCGAGAATCGCGGAGATTGACGATGAGCTTGCGGAAATTGACGGCAGCCTCGCGCTTGAGGAGGTATATACCAACCCTTCAAAGCTTGCCGAATTGAGCGGCAGGCGCAAGGAGCTTGCAGAGGAGCAGGAAAAGCTTTACGAGCTTTGGGAAAGTCTTGAGAACACCGACTGACATAAAAAACAGGACGTATCGGCTATGCCTTATGTCCTGTTTTTATAAATTCTTAAAAATACGGATTGTCATATATGCAGGCATCATACTCACATCTGACCGGATACCCGTTTTCGTCGTACTCAAGACGGAATCTTATTATATCCGTGTTTCCGTTTTTGCTGTATGAATAAAGATAATTGCCGTCTATAAACACCTCGTCTTCATCGCCGACACTCCATTGCGACACATATTCGTTATATAAATCCGACGCCCGGCAAAGATTCCTGTAATCGCATAGCTTTCTCACCTCTCCCGTATCAACTATATACACATACAGTGCAGGTCCTTCAATTTCCAGAATCCCGTCTATTTCGATATACGAAATACTGTCTTCTGTGCCTGCTCCCCAGAAATATATGCAGTTATCATTACAGAGCAGGAAATTGGAAAAAGTATCATATAAAGCATAATCAGGTATCACGCCTATATTCCCGTTTTTATCCACCAATGCAATATAGGCTTTCCACTCTTCATTCGGTTCCTTCTGCACCGTGCGCATTTTACCGACTATGTATTCGTCTGTAAGTCCGTAATAATACTCCGTCAATTCATAATTCTCATACGGAAATATCTCTTTTTCTTCGGTTTCACCGACATACCTGTATTCCGCCTCCGAAGCGGTGTCTATCGGATTCTTCAGTACATATCCTTCCATACAGTCATACGTACATTCCATTCCCGCATTATTTGTTATGGTTTTTACCTTGTAATACGATTCTTTTAAATCCGATATTATTTGGTCGTTTTGAGCCGAATCAATCCCATGCAGACCGATTTCATCTTCATAACAGTGCATAATATCCTGCAGCCCGTTTTCATCGCCATAACAGTACAGAGTAACCTTATTGCTGCCAAACAGATCACGCAAATAGTATAGCTTTCCGTCATGCACCTGAAGCCAGAAAATATAGCCCTCGCTGTTTTTGATGGACTGAGGCCCCGTATGGTGCTCTAACACCGTTAGATTAAGCACAGTATAAACAACCGCGCACAGCATAACAGCGCAGAACACCGCTAAACTTATTTTTCCCGACTTTTTCATAAGCCCCCTATTTAAACAAATGAACAGTTACGGCATCCGTATATACCGCGTTTCCGGTATAGCAATCCATATATCTAATAGCCCTCAAACGGCCGTCCGCAACGGCATAATAAATCGAGCCGTTACTGTAAGCCCGAATGCCGACGCACACCATAGCATGATTCTTATAATGTTCATGATTTACTGTGCGTAGTATTACAGGACTATCGCCAGGAGCAAAAGTTGAATTTCGGTTTTAATAATATAAAAGATTTATTGCGGCAGTCAGATCGCAACACTCCCTCGTGCATTCAAAAGTCGTATCATTTTTAGCTGAATTATAAAAATCAGACTATTTAATAAACGGCAAACTATTTAAAATATGGATTGTCATATATGCAGGTGTCATACTCGCATCTGACCGGATATCCGTTTTCGTCGTACTCAAGGTGGAATCTTACTATATCCGTGTCCCCGTTTATGCTGTATGAATAAAGATAATTACCGTCTATAAACACCTCGTCTTCATCGCCGACACTCCATGTCGATGCGTATTCGTTATATAAATCCGATGAATGGCACAAATTTTTGTAATCACAAAGCTTTCTCACTTCTCCCGTATCCACTATATACGCATAAAGCATGGGACCTCCATTTTTCAAAATATCATTTTCAGCGTCGGCGCCCCAAAAATATATGACGTTATCGTGGCAGAGCAGGAAATTAGAGTCTTCATCATAGATAACATAATCCGGTATCACATATATATACCCCGCCTTATCCACCAATGCAATATAGGCTTTTTCTTCATCCTTTGAGTCATCTCGCACCTCGCACATTTTGCCGACTATATATTCATCAACAAGTCCGTAATATTGTTCTTTCAATTTATAATCTTCACATGGAAATGCCTCTGAACTGCGGCTTTTACCGACATATCTATATTCTGCCTCCGAAGCGATGTCTATCGGATTCTTCAAGACATATCCTTTCATATAACCTTCATACGTACATTCCATTCCCGCATTATTAGTTTTGGTCTTTATCTTGTTATGCTCGCTCTTTAACTCCGATATAACCCGCTCGCTGTCCTCCGAATTGACCTCATGCAGACCATTTTCATCGTCATAACAGTACAAAATATCCTTTTTGCTGCCAAATAGAGAATGCACATAGTACAGTTTTCCGTCATGTCTCTGGAGCCAAAAAATATATCCCTCACTGTTTTTGACAGGACATTGATTTGCTCTCGGTACCGTGAGCTTGAATCCTACAATAGCAATCAAACACAAAATAGCAACACCGCATATTACAATAATCATTTTTTTGCTTTTTTTCATAAACTCTCTCCTATTTATACAAATGAACAGTTATAGCGCTTGTATACGCCGCATTTCCCGCATAGCAATCCATATATCTAATAATTGTCGTATGACCGTCTGCAACAGCATAGTAAATTGAACCGCTGCTATAAGTTCTGATTCCGACACAAACCATTGAATGGTTACCATAATAATCATGATTTTTTGTATTTAAAATTACAGGTTTATTAGCTTTTAAATCAGCAATCATTTCTGTTGCATCCAACGCCACCAAATCTCTATTGGTTACCACCGAATGCTTGAACCTAGTATAATTATTAAGAAATTGGGTTAAGCCATTAACCAAGTTTGTATCCCAAGTTCCGCTATCATTGGTTTTCATCAAGCTGTACATAAGCTTGAATCTGCTGTATACATTATTCCCAACATCAAGTGTCGAATAGTAAGTTGAGCTCCTATTATAATAATAATACAAAAGATTTATTGCGGCAGTCGGCGAACAGCACTCCGTTGTGCAATCAAAAGTCGTATCGCTTTCAGCTAAATTAACAAATTTAGACATTAAATAAAATGTACTGGGCAAATTAGATAGTTTTATTGAGTCCTCTCCTGTTTCACCCTCTCGTTTATCAGTCCCTACAGAGCCTAACGGTTCACTTGATGAACCATAATACGCTTCTTCAACGCCGTCAATTAATATATTCTCCGCCTGACCGTCTGCAATCTTGGATATATTATCCCATTGTATTTCAATTTCTTCAGATACCGTAAAACATTTATTGATATTTTCAACCAATACCTCCGCTTGATTGCTATCACAATAATAGTACCTGACGCTCTCGTCACTATATCCATAGTAATCAATACCACCCTCGTATATGAGTATATCATTTGCGCAAAGATAATTTACATATGTAAAATCCTCATTCTCTGAAAATTCAATTACAGGACTGTATACCCTGCTCCCTCCTATTACAATATAGCCGCATTTCTCATTTGAATAAGTGTCGGTTATATTATATACATATGCGGATATGTTTCCGTTTGTGTCGTAGCATTCAGATAAAAGCTGTGCCTCGGCATATTCATTCCAATTTTCTGCAACCCCATTATCTACAGAATTGACAATAAAACTCTGAGCAATATTATAAGCCATATCTTCACTGATATAGTTTTTCTTTATCGCTTCAATAAGCTCAAATGATGCCGCATATATTTTCGATGTACAAATAAATATATTATAGTTTATTACTGCAAATGCAACCAAAAACAAAAAAATTTTTTTTAAATTTCCGCTCATAAATATCTACCTTTCATATTTATACAAATAATTTCAATTTCAGTTTACTATTGTTGGTTTTATTCTGTCAAGCAATAGTTGTGTATGTTCTCATATTTTTTACTATTTTTGCTAAATTAGTATCTTTTTTTAAACTATTATACATAAAATCCCATTAATTTTTCTCTCAAAAAAACTGCCGCTTCACGAATTTTCATTCCTCACTGCGGCAGCCTTACTGATAATCAACCCTATCCTGCTTTATTTTTTCTGTTAATAATACCTTTCTCTAACGCGCTGTGCGTTCTGTCTCCACACCTATTTATCAATATAGCATATCATTCCCGGACCCAGCGCGTCCGTCGGCCTTGCAATAAATCCGTGACTTTCGTAAAAATTCTCCCTGCCCTTTGCACACATAAGGCAGAGCATCATGCGCGTGCCCGGCTCGGTTATAGATTCGACATAGGCTCTCAGCTTCTCAAGTATAAGGCCGCCTATGTTCCTGCCCTGCGCCTTCGGTACCACCACCAAATCCTGAACATAGGATACGACCGCGCCGTCCCCCACTATTCTGCCCATTCCCACGGGCTCTCCGTCGAGATACGCGCACAGTGTGTAAAGCGCGTTTGAGAGGGCGGCCTTTGCCTGCGCGTCGGAAAGCCTTACCCAGCCCACCTGAGCGCGCAGCGAAAGATATGTATCCGCATCAAGTATATTTTCTTTGATTTCCAACATTAAATCCGCCCTCTTTTGCCGCCGTCATTGGTTTTTCTCAAAATTATCGTTGATACGCTTCCAGTCAGCCTTAAGGATTTTCTGAACGCGTCCTCTGAATTCCGAATCTTCCTCGTACAGATATTTCTGGCTTATCATCCCGTCAAGCGTGGTCTTTACACGCTCCTTTGACACCTTGTTGTACTGCGCCACGTTCTCAACCGTCCTGCGGTAAGTAGCAACCTTTCCCTTGGATTTGAGATGCCGCATCGCATTCAAAATCATATCAATATAATACATCTGCTCCTGCGACTGCCTCGGCATCTCCACATACGAATTGGCCGAGGATTTGAGCTTATTGCTTAACGCATGCTTAACTGCGTATATTATAACCTTCTTGCCAAGCTCACGAAGATATTTTACCGCTAAATCGAAATGCCCGTCGCCCGTAAAAATAATAAACACATCCGGCGAATGCTTTTTTGCCGCCGTCCTGTATATGGCATCCAAAATAATAAAATCCGTAAAATCCTTATCTACTCCGTCCTTCATACTCGCGGTATGAACTACATTTTTGGTAAATTTCTGAAGACGCTTAAGCTCGTCCCCTATCACATGATTATTGAAATCACCGTAGAAAAAAACATCCTTAATCTTATATTCACTGCCGATTTCATCGTACCATTCCTCAATATTCGGTGTCATGTTGAACTTATTCGCATATGAGTAAAACCAATGCTCATAATCCACAAAAGCCACAGCGGTATTTTTTCTGAATCTGCCCACCGTTCTCCTCCTTTCCCGATTATTTTTGTGTGTATAAAAAAACACCACAAGAGTTATTATATAACCCCGCGATGTTTTTTGCAAGAATTTATATTTTTTGCGCCCGAAGTACCCGTAATACTGATTCCGGTTACATTATAAAGGTGCTTCTGTTCGGCAGGATTCCGAGAGAAATGTTCAGATTGCCGTTGCGGCATCTGATGGAATCAATCAGCTCCTTTTCGTCCGCTCCCGCCTTAAGGCTTATATGATAGGTAAGCTCATAGAGCGTACCCATATTGGAGGTCCGCACATTCACAAGCTCGCATCCGCTTGAATATTCCGTGAAAATATCGTCAAACACTCCGGTATAATTCAAATCCTCCGGTATCGTAATCTTAAGCTGCTTCTGCACCGTCCTCGACTCACCGAAGCGTGTCTTGCTGAGAACAACCAGAACCGCGCATATAATGAGCGTGGCAACGGCTCCGAAAAATATGTAGCCCAGACCGCAGGCAAGTCCCATCGCCATGGTCAGAAAAACAACCGCTATATCCTTAGCGCTCCCAGGCGCGCTTCTGAAGCGCACAAGCGCAAATGCTCCCGCAAGCGAGAACGCCCTTGCCACGCTGTTTCCCACCAGCATAATTACGACCGCAACGATAATCGGAATCAACGCTACCGCAATTACAAAATCCTTCGTAAAGCTGCCCTTCTCCTGTGTGAGAATATAGCAGAACGCAATAACCAGTCCCAGAACCAGAGCCGTCAGAACGATTAACATTGATGCGCCGGCCGATACAGCCGCGTCCGTTGTGTAGATGATTGATTTAAACATACGTTTTTTTCTCCCTTTTTTATATTGTCTTCAA
>JAAVHB010000095.1 GCA_014799955.1 Butyrivibrio sp.
ACCGCCGGGATTGTTTACAGCGCTTCATCGCTTAGGATGGTGTATATAAGCGCGGGCATGTTTGCTGCCGCCGCGTTGATAATTTTTATCGTAATTAAAGCCACTGCCTCACCGAAGGCGACGCGCGCTAAAAACATAGTGCTGACGGTAGTATTATCCGTTACGAGCGTATACCTGATTCTTATAATCATGACATTGGCAAATGTGTTTTCGGGCAGATTCAGCGGTACGGTGACGAAAAACGGCGAAATCTACCACTACAGACGCGACAAGCTGCCGATAACGCTGGAGGAGCTGGGCGTCGGAGCAAAAGAGGGAGAATATTTGTATGAGGAAACCTACAGCGATGTAAGCAGGGGGCTTTTTGCAAGCCTGCAGGAATACGGTGATTCATATATGAAAGAGGACGGTCTTGCGCTTTTTGAATACTCTATCGACGTGTTCAGGACGAAAAACGGACGGATTAAAAGCAGATATGAGGAGGAGCTTACCAAATTCGGGGATGGAGTTCTCACTGAGATTGTCTACGATGGCGCGGGCGAATGTACGATATATAAAATCGGCGCGGACCCCTACCGACTCTATCTGCGTTTTGAGGACTGTCAGGTTTTGATTGATTGCAGCTGGGAGATAAGCGGCAGACAGCTTGAACAACTGATTGAGGCATACGGATTTTAAAGCGGCGGCGCGGTACTTTACATTCCCGAGGGAATGTATTATAGTATGAGAGGATTCGGCGTTTTACGCCGGAATAATAAGGGTTTTATATAGGAGTTTTGTTATGAAAAAAATAAGAATTTTCGCGTTTATCGCGGCTGCGGTTTTATCTGCGGGAATGCTGTCCGGCTGCGGCGGTGAAAGCACCGGAGCGGGGAAAAATACGGACAGTACCGTTGATGGGAGCGGAAGCGTTTCCTCTGAGAAAAAAACCGATTCCGTCATAAATGAAATTTCCTGTGCAGACATACTGGAGGAGCTGCTTGAAAAGGTAGGAACCACAAAATGCGATGCCAGAACCGTTTACGGCGACGGGACATATGAGGGGTACTTTGATTATCTTTACGAGATAAAGCCTGACAAGGCGGCAGACGGGGCGTTCGGCTACGCAAGCGCCTCGTACGCCGACGAGATTACCGTAATAATGATGGCGGACGCAGGCGATGCGGAGCTGTTCATGGATAAGCTTGACGGGCGGATAGCCAGAAGAAGCAGGGACTTTGAAGGCTATAAGCCTGAGGAGGTAGCGAAGTTAGGTAAGGCGCAGCGCGCAGTGAGCGGAAAATATGTGATTATGGCTGTCTGCGACGATTCAGCCAAGGTTATAGAAGAATTTCAAAAGATAATGGGGGAAAAATAATGAAGAAACCTGTAAAAATTATTCTTACTGTTGTAACGGTTCTTGTGATTGCGGGGCTTTTGACCGGAGAGGCGATGTTCTTTTTACATATGAAGGACAGGAACGAAAAGCTTGGCGAGAGAGTTGAGGAGCTTCAGGCGGAGCTTGACAAGGCGAAGGAGGATATTGGTAAGCTTGAGAAGGTCAATGAAGAAGCTTTCAGCGAAAAGAGCCTTGTAAAAAGCATCAAATCCGCGCTTGAAGAGCATATCGGAATCGATGCGGAGTTGTTTGAGGACGCGCAGACCATAGACGATTTAATCGAAATTTTCTTTGAGAACAAATGGCAGGAGGAAATCCATGAGATATGGGACGATACCGCCGTTGTTGAGGCGTACAGAAGCGGCAGCGCCGACGGGCTTTCCGAGGAGGACGCGTATGTGCTTGAGACGGCGTCGGCAATAATTGACGAAATAATTACCGACGGCATGACGGATTATGAGAAGGAGCTTGCGGTATATAACTGGCAGGTAAAATACATACGGTATGACGAGGAGCATTTTTCACCGATTCCCGTAGACGTTGATGAGTATGAATACAATTATTACCCTTACGGAGTGCTGAAATACCATTCGGCAATCTGCGTGGGCAACGCTACAACCTTCAAGCTTTTTATGGATATGCTTGATATTGATTGCAGGATAATACATTCCACCGAGCAGGGAGAGCACGCGTGGAATCTCGTATGCCTTGACGGTGAATGGTACCATGTGGACGTTACCTTTGACGGAGGCTATGAGGAGCCGGACTACGCGTACTTCAACGTCCCCGACAGCTTCAAGCTGGGCGGCGGCTATCCGTGGGATACGGAGGAATTTCCTGCGGCGGAGGGCTTCAAATACTGCTATTGCCTCAATAACGCTGTTGAAGCCGAAAGCAAGGAGGAAGTGGTGCGGCTCATAAAAGATATGCTTGATGACGGCATCGGCGGTTCTGTCTTTGTTAAGTCCAAGAGCCGTATAAGGGGGCTTGAAAATGCCGTTGATGAGCTTTCGGGGAACGCATGGGTGTGGCTTGAACAGGACGGAGCCGAGGTCGGAGGCTATTATCTGTATCAGATACAAGTCGAGTCCGGCGAGGATTTATGGTGAAGTATTGACGAGGACTGAGTAAAATCGGATATAAGCGATATTACCGACATTATTTTAGGGTGATAGCATGGTATTTTCGGGATTGGTTTTTCTGTTCCTTTTTTTGCCGGCGTCGGTACTTTTGTATTACATTTGTCCGGCACGGTTCAGGAATCTTGTAATACTTCTGGTAAGCCTTGTGTTTTATGCGTGGGGCGAGCCGAAGTACATACTGATGATGATTTTTTCGGCGGTGTTCGATTATGTGAACGGACGGCTGATAGGTTTTTTTGACGCGAAAGGAAAGCGAGGCGCGTCAAGGGCGGTTATGATTGTTTCTGTGGTCGGAAATCTCGCAATCCTCGGAACCTTTAAATACGCCGGAGGATTTTTGGGACTTGCACTGCCTATAGGAATTTCTTTTTATACCTTCCAGACAATGTCCTACACGATAGACGTGTACAGGGGCGATGTAAAGCCGCAGCGTGACTTCATAAGCTTTGCCGCCTATGTCACGATGTTCCCGCAGTTGATTGCTGGACCGATTGTCAGATACCGCACCGTGGAAAAGCAGCTTGAAAGCCGTGTGCTCTCAATTGATAAATTTGCGGACGGTGTAAGGCGTTTTATTGTCGGTCTTGCCAAAAAGGTAATGCTTGCGAATATGGCGGGAAAGCTCTGGGAATACGCTTTTTCGTCGCCCGCAGACGAGCGGACGGCGCTTATGTGCTGGCTAGGGGCGGCAGGCTTTACCTTCCAGATTTATTTCGATTTTTCGGGCTACTCGGATATGGCAATCGGTCTGGGGAAAATGTTCGGATTTGACTATGAGGAGAATTTCAGATACCCGTATATGCAGAAAAGCATTACGGGTTTTTGGCGTACATGGCATATATCGCTCGGAACATGGTTCAGGGAGTACGTCTATATCCCGCTCGGAGGCAACAAAAAGGGCGTCCCCCGTCAGCTTCTCAATATCCTTATCGTATGGGGCTTACGGGAATATGGCACGGCGCGTCGTGGAATTTCCTTGTGTGGGGACTCTATTTTGCGTTCTTTCTTATTCTGGAAAAATTATTTCTCGGACGCGCGCTCTCCAAAGCGCCGAAGGCTGTTGGACATATTTATATGATGCTTACGGTTATTGTGGGCTGGGTTATTTTTGCGGCGGAGGACTTCGGGAGAATGGGCGCGTACCTGTCCGGAATGTTCGGGGCAGGAGGGCTTTTCGGAACGGAGGCTTTGTACGCACTGCGAAAATTCTGTCCTTTGCTTGTGTTTTTTGCCGTGGGCTGTACGGACTTGCCCTCAGGGCTTGCGGGAAAATTTGTTAAAGGAGCAAAGCCGCCTGTTCGCGCGGTTGTGTCGAATATATTTTTACTGGCTGTTTTTCTTGTGTGTATAGGGCTTATAGTCGGGGATTCCTACAATCCCTTCCTGTATTTCAGATTCTGAGGAGGCGTATTTTATGGGCAAAAAAGAGAATCTTGTAACGGTCATACTTTTTCTTGCCGTCATATTCGGGCTTGGCATTGCGTTTTTTTGCGTAAAGGACAGGGCTTTTTCGGAAAACGAGAACCGCTATCTTGCGCAGACGCCTAAGCTTGCCGCGCGGGATTTGGCGTCCGGCGTGTATATGGAGGAGATGGACGGGTATGTGTCCGACCAGTTTGTGCTCAGGGACTTTTTTATGGGTACGGCATCGGAGTACAGAAAGCTTCTCGGAATGAGGGATATAGAGGGCGTGTATCTCGCGGACGGCGGGTATCTTATACAGAAAACGGAGAGCCGCGATGTCGATACGGAGCTTGTAAAACAGAATATTTCATATATAAATAAATTCTTTGAGAGCTGTGATTCGGTCAAAAAGGAGCGGAAGGTATTTATGATTGTGCCGACTGCGGCGTTGGTGCTGGAGGATAAGCTTCCAGCGTATGCACCTGAGTTCGACCAGGAGGGAATTATTTCGGAAATTTCCGCCGGGATTTCGGAAGGCAGCACGCTTGATGTTACAGGGGAGCTTAAGGCAGCGGATAAGCAGAGCTTCTACAAAACTGACCATCACTGGACAACGTGGGGAGCCGTTGAGGCGTATCTTGCGTATTCGAGGCTGTACGAAAGAAATCCCGCTGCAGAAGAATTCGGATTTGAAACCGTAAGCACGGACTTTCGCGGAAGCCTTTATTCAAAGGTACTTCTGCCGGATACCGCGTATGACGAAATCGTGCTTGCGAAGGGAATTGAAAACATTCCCGCGATATGTGACGGGGAGGGCTGCTCGCTTTACGATTACGGCTCGCTTGCAAAAAAGGACAAATACAATGTTTTTCTCGGAGGAAATTACGGGCGCGTCGATATAGAGGGCGGCGGCAAAGGCACGCTGCTTATTATAAAGGATTCCTTTGCGAATTCCTTTGTGCCGTTTCTTACAAAGGATTATGAGAAAATAATTATGCTGGATATGCGTTATTATATGGGAAGCGCAAAAACGCTGGCGGAAGCCGAGGGAGTGACAGATATTCTGGTGCTTTACAACACTGCGAATTTCATTTCGGACAAAAATATAATAAAACTGGGATTGTAAAAATCGAAAGGCTCTGTTATTATATTAAGGAGTGTATACACAGAGTTTTGTTTGGAGGAATACCCGGATGGAAAATGAAGCAGCGGTATCAAAAAACTTTATTGAGCAGATTATCGACAGGGATATAGAGGAAGGGCACTGTAAAACGGTTCAGACAAGATTTCCGCCGGAGCCTAACGGTTATCTTCATATAGGCCACGCGAAATCAATACTTCTGAATTACGGGCTTGCCAAGGAATACGGCGGTAAGTTCAATATGAGATTTGACGATACGAATCCAACCAAGGAAAAGGATGAGTTTG